>CAZAZM010000010.1:55174-79878 GCA_964489625.1 uncultured Flavobacteriaceae bacterium | reverse complement strand
ATGCGGGCAAAATCAAAAGGTAAACACAGAAATCAAAAAAATTTTTGAAAAAAAGCTAGACCCTGGACTGAATCATTCAACAATGCCCAGAATATCAGTGAGTAAATGCACAACCTTTAGGTCGTTTCATGAATTCTTCTGAATTCAACAGGCGTCATATTTGTGAACTTTTTGAAGGCCTTGTAAAATGTAGATTTAGAATTGAAACCGGATTCAAGACCTATTGAGACTACGGTGTAATTTTTGAAATCCGGATCATTTATAAGCTTTTTGACGTGTTCAACACGATATTCATTGATGTAGTCAGAGAAATTGTTTTTGCTGAAGTTATTGATCATGGAAGACAAATAACCGCTGCTTAATTGGGCTTGTTCAGCCAGGGAGTCCAGACTTAGAGAAGGGTCAAGATACAATTTGCTTTGTATTACATAGTTGTTCACCCGCTCAAACTGCTCCCTTTTCCGATCCGATGGGGCCTCGCCAATTTCATCACTTTCCCATTCGAATTCCTTGTTTTCGGTCTTGATTTGTCTTTTTATGTTCTCTCTTAGCTCAATTCGGTCCTCTTTTATTCGAATCCTGAAGAAACCTTTGAATCCGATCCAGTAGATCAGGACAGTTGTGCTCAGGCGAAGCGGATAGTAGATTTCGGGTGAACTGAATGCACCATTCCCCAGGCTCATTAGAATTGCGATCAGCCAGATGGTAAGGATCATGGCTGCAAGATTCATAAAGTGCCTGATCCATTTCAGATCGTCAAATTCGAGGACCATTTTAAAAAGGTCCCGTCGGCGGTAGAAAGTATTTAATGACAAGATGTAAATGGCCATGGTATATCCATAGCATACTATTTCTTCGATACTGCTGTATCCATTCATGAATCTTTTCAATTCCTCCTCACTATACCCTTGTTGCTGCGCAAAATAGATTAGCCCGGTTCGGATGAGCATGAAGGCTGCGAATAGTCCAATTGTTATTTCCAGCACACGATGCTTTTTCCTGGACAATCTCAAATAATAGATAAGAAACATATAGAACATGGGCATGCACAATACAAACCAGGGGAGTCTCATATAACGAATGTAGACGTAAGGACTGATGATGTTCATGTCTATTAGCCAGGCCTGCAGATTGTTCAGGGTAATGAACAGGACTTGAAGATTCAAGAAAAGTAAGGGTTTGCCCATTTTTCTCTTTAGGAGAAAAAGTGTTGAGGAGAAAACAAGACCATAGAAAACGCCCGTGATGAAAACGAGGTTAACCAGGTCCAATGGCGATATGCTTCCGATCATCAGGTTGGCAATTGACTTCCTCCAAGATATGAAAAATGTTCTTCTCACCGCGTTGGCATAAACATTCAGTTTTGCGTCTTTGCCAGGAAGTTAGATGAAGCAACTTTAGGATCGATTATGTCCTATTTCTTTTAAACTTGAACTAATAGGACTTTCCTTAATTCACTCTGCAATAGATTTGGACAACGGTTCAATTTTAAAATGGTGTAATATGAGAGCTAAATGTATTGTAATGCTGCTGATCATCTTGTTCATAGGCTCAAAGGTTTATTCGCAATCACAGCAGCGCAAAAGGGGAACATATCGTGTTTGGATCAAAAAAATGAACAGTGATCGGAAGATACTGGGAACCCTGACAAAGCTGGGGGACAGTTCCATTACAGTCCGGTACTGGAAGGAAGACAAGGTTGAAGAGGTTCCAGTAGTTCAAATTGAAAAATTGAAATTCAGGAGGAAAGGGGCAGTTGGAAAGGGTGCTGCCATTGGCGGAGGTATCGGAGTTGCTACCGGACTGATTTCAGGATATGCGCAGGGTGACGATACTCCCAACCCGGATGCGTGGATTGATTTTAGCGCCAGCGCAGAAGAGAAGGCGGCAGGGGGAGCCTTTTTCTTTGGAACCTTGGGCGCCGTTGCTGGTTCCGTAGTGGGATCTTTGAAGAAAAGATTTGTCATTATTGGTCAGCAGTCCAATTATGAGGCCTTGAGACCCGAATTAATTGAATATATTGCCTATTGAAGAATTCGCATTGATTTCTAAACATCAGAAAGAGAACAGAATTTAATCAAAAGTCATGTTAAAATTCACGTTTTGCGCCACGCTCGCGTTCTTCATTATGGAGTTGGCTTTCGCACAGGAACGCCTGGACATCTTCACTTTGTCGGGCCAGTATGGATCCCCGGTTTCCTATGACTCCATCTATGAGGGCAAGGGCACCGAAACGGGAATGATGGCTTCCCTGGTAGCCCCGGCCAGGCTTTCGGAAAAAAGCATTTGGTATTCGAGCCTCAACTATTTCTACTGGGGAGTGGACAATGACGAGGATATGAATGCGGATATAATGAACCCCATACGCGTTCACGGTTTCATACTCAGAACGGGCCTCGTGAAAACCCTTGAGAACGGGAATGTGCTGCAGCTTATTTTTGCGCCCCGCTTGATGACCGACTTCAAGGGCGTTGACACCGAACATCTTCAATTGGGGGGCGTTGGGACCTATAAATTGGAGTTTAGTGAAAGGCTGACAATGGGATTCGGACTGATGTTCAACCAGGAGTTTTTCGGGCCCAACCTGGTTCCCCTGGTTGACCTCGACTGGAAGTTGAGCGAAAAATGGTCTCTAAACGGTTTGTTTCCCATCTACGGAAAGCTGAAATACAAGTTCAGTGAAAGACTGGACGGCGGGTGGAGCCATTTTGGCCTGGTCACGAGCTACAGGCTGGGGAACCCTGACTACCCGGGGGATTACATCGACCGAAGGAGCATCGACGAGACTTTGTATGCCCGATACCAGCTCTTCGGAGACTTCTTCCTCGAAGGGAGGCTGGGCTATGCTTTGGGCAGGAGCTACAAGCAGTATTCCTCCGATCAGAAAGTGGACCTGACCCTTCCCCTGATCAGCATCGGGGACGATCGAGTCGCCAAAAACGCTTCCATCCACGACGGTTTCATCGCGAGCCTGAGGCTGGTGTACAGCATCTCCCTCGAGAATTGACGGATTATGGACTATTATGCATAAATTTGATTGCCAAACTCATTTGATCATAAGATGAAATCACTAACCGCAACGATTACTGGAGTACTCTTGACATTAGCCTTCCTGGGATGTCAGCAAAAGGAGCAGAAAGACGAAAGTGACCTGCCCCGCGTGGCTATTGCCGGGATAGCGATCGAGTCCAGCACCTTTTCCCCTGCAAAGACTAACGAGGAGGCCTTTCACGCCGACATCGGGGAGAAAGTTTTGGACAAGTATCCCTTCCTGGCTGTGGACTCCCTCGACCGAAAACGAGCCAACTGGTTCCCGACCCTGCAGGGGCACGCCCTGCCCGGTGGGATCGTGACTCGTGAAGCCTATGATTCCCTGCTGGAGAAGACGCTGAGCATGCTCCGGGAGAACCTGCCCTATGACGGGCTGTTCCTGGACATTCACGGGGCCATGAGCGTTGAGGGATTGGATGATCCGGAAGGAGATTTCATCAAAAGAGTGCGGGAGATCGTGGGTCCGGAAACCCTGATATCCACCTCCATGGATCTGCACGGAAACGTCTCCGAAAGACTGGCGCACCAGAGCGACCTGATCACCTGCTACCGCATGGCTCCCCACGAGGATGCCCTTGAATCCAGGAAAAGAGCGGTCGACAACCTGCTGGACAGGCTGGAGCAGGGCAGGGGAAGGCCCGCGTTCAAGGCCTGGATCCCTGTGCCCATCCTGTTGCCTGGGGAGAAGACCAGCACCCGTATCGATCCGGGAAAGAGTCTCTATGCGAAAGTCGACCCGGTGGCCGGACGAACAGGGATCACCGATGCGGCGATCTGGATCGGTTATGCCTGGGCGGACGAGCCCCGGAATCACGCCGTGGTCATGGTCACAGGAGATGACAGGGAGGCCGTCAAGGAAGGAGCAGAGGAACTGGCCTCAAGCTTCTGGCAGGTAAGAGAGGAATTTGAGTTCGTAGCGCCCACTGCAACCTTGGAGGAAAGCCTCGCCAAGGCACTGGTGAGTGAGAAGAAGCCCTTCATGATCAGCGATATGGGAGACAACCCGACTGCGGGTGGGGCCGGAGACGTGACCTGGACATTGCAGCAGCTGCTTGCGCGGCCTGAATTTGCTGCAGCTGAAGGCCCTTCGCTGATCTATGCCTCCATACCCGGGCCTGAATTTGTTGAGAAGGCTATTGAAATAGGGGTCGGAGGGTCCATCCACGCCAAAGCCGGGGCCCTCATTGACGATCGATTTGCTCCTCCCGTGGAGCTGAAGGGCACCATTGAGGCCATAGAGCACGGAGACAAGCACGCAGAGACCGAGGTCGTGGTGAAGGTGGGCAGCATTCACGTGATCGTGACCAAAAAGAGAAAGCCCTATCACAAAGAGGCGGATTTCACCAGGCTTGGACTGGAACCCCGCAATGCGGACATCGTGGTGGTGAAGATCGGATACCTGGTCCCGGAGCTTTATGAAATGCGGGGCGATTGGATCATGGCGCTCACCCCGGGAGGGGTGGACCAGGACCTGGACCGGTTGGGTTACAAGAGGATCAAAAGGCCGATGTACCCGCTGGACCGAGACATGGAGGACCCTGATCTTTCAGCCCGTTTCATACCCCTTTCGAACGAGCCCATGTGAATTTTGGCCCGATACTTGAATGTAACATTGAATATTTAACCCTCAAATCCTGTAAAATGAAAAAATACCTGACTCTTTTTATCGCGATTGCCGGATCGGCAGTGATGAGCGCTTTATTGACTTCTTGTGAAGGACCCATGGGACCTCCGGGACCTACCGGACCTCCGGGGCCGTCCGGAGCCGACGGGCTTATCGGGGCGGTATTTGAAGCCCAGATCGACTTCACCCCGGGAAATGACTATTCGGACGTTGTTCCCTTTCCCGGCAGCATTGACGTATTCGACAGCGACGTGGTTGTGGCCTATATCCTGACTGCCGTGGACAATGGAACGGATATCTGGGAGCCCCTTCCCCAAACGCTGTTCTTCGGAAATGACATTCTGCTCTACGGGTACGACTATACCTCGTCAGACATTAGGTTCTTTCTTGACGGTACGGTTAATTTTGCCGCATTGGATGACTTTTTCACCCGTGGCGTAATCTTCAGGGTTGCCATCATCCCGGCGGATTTCGCCAAAGAGATTGACCTCAGCAAGATGGAAGACGTCATGAGCGCCATGAAGGTGGATCAGGTTACCCGGGTCAATTGATAAGATGATTTCACTCCTCTGCCTGCTCCTCAGGGGCGGGCAGATGGGTTTTTGGCTGTAAGGTGTGAATGTCAAAGCCGAGGAGCATTTTTTCAAGTTCTACCAGGAATATCCGAAGTTCAAGGGAATGGATCAGGATGTCTTTATAACTTGTCTTTTTCATAGATAGCAATATTCTTTTCATGCAGCTCTTTGCAGAGCCGGGACGCTAGCACATCCCGTAAAGCTATAACGTTTCATTTCCCGAGTTAGTATAAAAAGAAACCGACGCCATGAGCGCCGGTTCGGAAAACAATCGCTTCGTTCGTTGAAGCATTATGTAAGGTTTTGACACTGTCGAAACTCAGCCTTTATAGCCTGTTCCTGCCATTGTGATCTCAATGCCTCTTTTGTTGAATCTCTTTTCTTTGGATGCCGACTCGTCAATGAGGATGACGGAATATCCTTTTTCGGCCGCCTCTTTCTTGAGCTCGTCCAGGCAGTTCTTCCTGAATTTTGACTTGGTGCCAAAATTGAGACTGGTGTTTATGGTTTTGCTGAGGTCTTCACCTTTGTACATGTCAGCCACTTCGGCTGCGTCATAGACTACTTTGACCTCCTGCCAGTCTGAGACCTGTGCAAGGGCGCTGTTTTGTGCAAAAAGCATCGGAACGGCCAAAACGAACATCAGGGCAAAAAAACTTCTTTTCATATTCAAATCCTTAAAGGTGTTAATGATATTTTCTTTTATGATGCAAAAATACTAAATATACTACAATATACATAGATTTTGACAATATATTAACATTATTCTAAGAATATAACAATAAATTCATCTTTGTAGCCATTTCGCGGCTGTGCTGAAAAATTCAGTACCTTTCAACATCAAAGTCTGGAATTCTTGTATAAAACGCTCAATGATACGATGACCTCGCTTAAACTCTGTTTTTGGATGGTTTTGCTGGCCCCATTTGCCCTTTGGGGTCAACAGGATCTTAATTTACTTTCGAGACTGGATCGCTCCATAGATGAAAGCTCCGGGCTGATCGTGCTGGAGGGCAGGATAATCACCCATAACGATTCCGGGGGAGAGGCTGCGCTTTATGAGCTCAACGAGAGCACTGGCAATGTCTCGAGAAGGGTGGTGATCTCCAATTCGTCGAACAGGGACTGGGAAGACATCGACCTGGACGAGGAGTACATCTATATCGGTGACTTTGGCAATAACAACGGGACAAGAAGGGATTTGAGAATATACCGGATCGCCATAGCGGATTACCTGGATTCCGATGACGCGGCAAGTGCCGCGGCCATTGAGTTCTCATATGAGGATCAGACGGATTTCACCTCGTCTCCCATGTCCACGAATTTTGACGCGGAGGGCCTGATCGCATATGGTGATTTTCTTTACATATTCACCAAGAACTGGATCGACAACCGGACGAACATCTACAAGCTGCCCAAGACCCCGGGCAGGCACAGTGCCTTAAGGGTGGATGAGATCGACAGTGGCGGCCTGGTCACCGGTGCGACCTACAATTCACTTTCAGAGCGGATCGTGCTCGTGGGTTACGACGGATTTTCCCCTTTCCTTTTCGAGATCTCCAATTTTTCACCCGATGAGTTTTCAGGTGGAACCCTGAAGAGAAGCAAGCTGGATGTTCCCCCCGGGAGTTCCTTCCAGGTTGAGTCCATAGCCTTCGCAGACTCGGGTCGGCATCTTTTGACTTCGGAGGGGAATGTCCTGGGCTACGCCGCACTTATGGAAACTTTTCTGAGTACCCTGTCGACGGGCGCAGTGGACCTCAAGGATAGCATACTTTTCCCGAATCCCGCCGGGGAAAACCTGTGGATCGACGTGCAACCCGGGGTGAACCGGATCGAGATCTATGATTACAGCGGCAAGCTGATCCTGGATAAGAAAGTGGAATACGCCTCGATCTCTTTGGACGAGCTTCCCGAAGGACACTACCTGGTCAGGTTGTACAATGATTCAGGCGTCACCGTTAGAAAACTGATACGCGAATAGTGATAGTCTATTCATCCAACGGGATCAGGAGCACAGGAACCTTTGATTTTCGAACGACGCCGGCGGCCACGCTTCCAAAGAAGAGCTTGTACATCAGACTGTGGTCATGATGCCCGGTGATGATCAGGTCAATGTTGAGCTTCTTGGCTTCTTCCATTATCATTTCCGTTGTAGCCCCCATGATGAGGAGCCCATCGGCTTGGATGCCTTCGCTTCTGAACTGCTTGGCGTATTCAAACAGCATGCGGTGCTCTTTCTTCAGCTCTTCGGCCATGGAGTCACGGATGTACTGGGGCCCAACCCCGAAACCTACGAATTCAGGCTCAGGTGCGGCCACGTGCAGCATCCAGACCTTGGCGTCAAAGGCCCGGGCCCATTCCCGGGCCTTGTCCATGAGTATCTTTTCACCGTTATTGAAGTCAATTGCTAGCAGTATGTTTTTCATGATCAGGCAGTTTAGGGTTCAACTTCTGCATCCGAATCGGAAATATAGCTCTCGAGAATCAATTCTGCATTGATTCCAATCAAGAGGGCCGTTGATCCTGATCAATGAATTTTCCTAGACCTGCTTCCTGTGGATCGTAGTGGCGTCGCTCTGGGCCGAGGGGAAAATGGTCATGTCCGCGATCTGCACGTGTTCCGGTGCATTGACGCAGAACAGGATGCAGTCGGCGATGTCCTCCGCAACAAGCGGTTCATAGCCCTGATACACTTTCTTGGCCCTTTCCTGGTCGCCTTTGAAGCGCACATTTGAGAATTCGGTCTCCACTGCCCCCGGGGCAATGTTGCTCACCTTGATCCCTTCCGGCACGAGTTCCAGCCTCATCCCCTTGCTGATGGCCTCCACTCCCGACTTTGCGGCACAGTACACGGTTCCTTTGGCATAGGTTTGCTTACCCGCTATGGAGCCCACGTTCACGATATGTCCCTTTTGCCTTTTGATCATGTACGGGATCAGCAGTTTCGAGACATAGAGCAGGCCGTTGACGTTGGAGTCGATCATCTTCTCCCAGTCTTCCACGGATCCGTCCTTGAGCAGGTCCAGGCCGTGCGCGCCACCGGCGTTGTTCACGAGTATGTCGATCTGTTTCCAGGAGTCCTCAAGGCTTGAGATGCTCTTTTGCACCTGGGCAAAATCGCCAACGTCGAAGGACAGGATCCTGACCTCAACCCTTTTTTCCAGCTCCGCTTTGAGCGATTCCAGCCGTATGGTTCTTCTCCCGCACAGGACCAGGTCGATCCCGTCGTCTGCAAATCTTCTGGCCGTGGCTTCTCCAATTCCGGAGGTCGCTCCGGTGATAAAGGCTTTTCTTCTCATGGTTTCGTGAATTGTTACACAAAAATAGGCTTTATTCTCAGTCCGGGCCAAATTGAAAAGGGCCAAAATCTTGATTTTGGCCCTTTTCGCTCATGCGTCAAAATAAAAAGGGGATAGCATAAAAGTAGTCTGTTCAGACGGCCTTGTCATCCAGGCGATCGAATCAAAATGTCTTTTCTGTATGATGTGATTCCAGTTCCAATTCGAAAACAGGTTCCTGCCCGGAACGGATGTATCCCACCTTGGTCTTTTCATTGTAATTGAAGAAAACGGGTTTCTCGTTTCTAAGCAGATCGAGGAAATGATCGTATTCGCTGATCGGATACCTCAGGTTGACCCGGTCAACGTGTTTGGAGTTGGGGGGAATGAAGTATCCCTCGTGATAGAAGTAGGCGGTCATGACCGGGGTGGTCTGCATGTCGTTGTAACAATTGATGATGGCGTTGCACTGGAGGTTGCTCTCCGAACCCCCGGCGTACAGGCTGGCGGAGTATTTTGTTATGAGTCCCATGTCAAAGATTTTTACGATTCTGCCATCAATTTAAAAAGCATAGGAGACATATTTATTGACCTGCGTCAAGCACTTCGGTGATCCTGGTCAATAAAAAAGGCCAGTTGCACTGAGGCAACTGGCCAACAACCAACTTGAAACCTAAATATAATTATGAAAAAACCTTATTCTTTACACATAGGCCAGGAGCACATCGTCCAGCTTCTCCTGGTTTCTGAAGATGACCTTTCTGAATTCACTCTGATTGATCAGGCCCTTCTTCAGTTTGCTGATGGCACTCTCCACCTCGCTCTTTATTTTGTTCGCTTCTATTCTGCACAGAAATTCTTCGGGGATGTCTATGAATTTCAGGATTCCTATCGCCATTACGGCATCTAAAACTGATTTTTTCATTTTTCGTTGAGTTTTAATTACAGTTCAAATGTACCTACAGAAAACCGCTTGGAATACGACACGGAATGTCATAAATCAACGAATTGAGTTAAATTATTGTTAATATGTCAAAGAAGCTCCTAAATCATAAGAAAATCGTTGACGACGGGAAGGGTTACATTATAATGGGGGCCAAAGCCTCGTTTGCGGTCCGCAACTGGATCGGTAACATAAAGAGGTCTGATTCGTCTTTTGGATACAAACCTTTAGACATGGAAGCTGCAGATCAACAGATTAGCGTAAAACCCATTTCCTTTCTTCACAGCTCGATTTTCTTTCTGACCGGGGCCCTGCTGTTCCTTTTTTCGGAGCGGGTACTGATTCCTTACCTTCACGGCAAAGGGGTGCCTCCCGTGATCAGCTTCCTGATCATGGCCACACCGCATATATTGTTCTTTGCAACCGCCCTATACGGATACGCAAGGGAAGGTCATCCTTTTGAATGGAAGGCATTCAGAACCAGGTTCAGGCTGTTTGGTATTAAGAGAAAAATGATCTTGTGGGTCATCTTGTTCGTTGCCATAGACATCTTGTTGTATCTGCTGGTTTACGAATTGGCCTATCCCGTGTTAAAGTGGGTTCATGATGCCTTCCCGACGCCTGAGGCGATCAATGAGATCCTCGGTGAGCGCCCCATGTTCGCCGGTCACGACCTCACCGGCAACTGGTGGTTGCTGGGTGTTTACTTCTTCTATTACTTTTTCAACGTCTTTGGAGAGGAGTTCCTCTGGAGGGGATATCTCTTTCCCCGCCAGGAATTGCAGCATGGCTCAAATACCTGGTGGATACACGGATTGCAGTGGACCGCATTTCATCTCTTCGCCCCCTACAATGCCCTGCTCGTATTGCCGGGAGCCCTTTTCATGTCCTACATAGTCCAGAGATACCGCAACAATACCATATTCCTGGTCGCCCATGCCGTTATGAACGGGATACCGGTCGTGATGATCATCAAGTCTATTCTGGGAGCCTAGGCTTCAGATCGCGGCCTTTCTCAGGGAGGATTCCAAAGCTTTATAGTGTTGGGCCGATCTTTGGTTGCTGCGTTCAACCCGGTCTTCGATCACGCTCAGCAATCTCTTGACCATTTCAGCAGTAGTTTCGTGTTTTCTTATCATTTTCTATTCAGGTTCGGGGGTAAATTTTCAACACGTTAAAGATAGTGCAAGATTCTGAAGCAAAGTTTAAGAAATGGTTACAAGTGCGTAATTAACAATAATTTAATGTCAGATGCGGCTCTGGTAGGTGTAGAGGTCGTAGTAGCGGCCCTTCAGCTCCAGCAGATCCTGGTGTTTGCCCTGCTCCACGATGCGGCCGTTCTCAATGACCAGGATCTGATCGGCCTTCTGGATGGTGCTCAGCCTGTGCGCAATGACAAAGGTTGTCCGGTCCTTCATCAGGGTCTGGAGGCTTTTCTGTATAAAGGTCTCGCTCTCCGTGTCCAGGTTTGAGGTTGCCTCGTCGAGGATGATGATCCTGGGGTTCGCGAGCAGGGCCCGTGCGATCGAGATTCGCTGTCGCTGTCCCCCGGAAAGCTTGACCCCCCTTTCCCCGATCACGGTTTCAAGCCCGTCCTCGAAGCGGTCCGTGAACTCATTGACATAGGCGCCTTCAACGGCGGCGAGCAGCTCCTCTTCACTGGCATCCGGCCTGGGGAAGAGTATGTTCTCCCGGATGGTTCCCTCATACAGGAAGTCGTCCTGGAGCACCACCCCCAGTTTGGAGCGGTAGCTGCTCAGGTTGACCCTGGACAGGTCGTGCTCGTCCAGGGTCACCCTTCCCTTGTCCGGGTTGAGAAAAGTGGCCGCCAGTCCTGCAATGGTCGATTTTCCCGAGCCCGAGGAACCGACCAGGGCCGTCACGCTGCCCGGTGGCGCATTGAAGCTGATGTCATGAAGCACCTCCTTGCCTTTCTCATAGCTAAAGGAGACCCCTTCAAAAGTGATGTCTCCCTTGATCTCCCGGACCATGTCGGTTCGAACCATTGGGTCGTCTTCCTCCTCCATCTGCATGAGCTCCTGTGTCCTGTCGAGCCCTGCCATGGCCTCGGTCAGCTGGCTTCCGATGTTGCTCATCTGCACGATGGGTGCGATCATGAATCCCAAGAAGAGCGTAAAGGACACGAATTCCCCGTAGGTCATCTTCCCGTTCATGATGAAGTAGCCTCCGATCCCCATGATCCCCGTCGAGGCAAGGCCCAGCAAAAAGGCGGAAGAGCTGGTCATCAGCGCGGTGGCTGTAAGGCTTTTCTTGACGTTGAGGAACAGCCGTTCCACGCCTTCCTCGAAGGTCCTTTGCTCCTGGGCTTCTGCGTTGAAGCCCTTTATGACCCGGATCCCGTTGAGGGTTTCGGTGAGCCTTCCGGTCACCTCCGCGTTTATCTTGCCCCTGTCCCTGAAGATGGGCCTGATGTACCCGAAGGCTTTCAGGGCGATCACGGCAAACAGGGCTACGGGCACCAGGACGAAAAAGGTCATGGTGGCATTGATCTTGATCAGGATCACCAGCGAGATGATCGAAGTGAGCGAGCCCCCGATGAGCTGCACCAAGCCGGTTCCCACGAGGTTCCGCACTCCCTCCACATCGGTCATCACCCGGGAGACGAGGGCCCCGGCCTTGTTGTTGTCGAAGAACCTCACGGGCAGGGTCAGGAGCTTTCGCTGCACTTTTGCGCGCAGGAGCGAGATGAGGTGTTGCGCCTCAACACTCAGCAGTCTGGTGAGCGAGAAGGAGCTCACGGCCTGGATGACGATCGACAGGAGTACGGCCGCCAGCAGTATGCCCAGGGCCCTAAGGTCTTCAGACGGGATGATCTCATCGATCAGGCTTTTGGTGGCATAGGGAAGCACGAGCCCCGCAAGGCTCCTCAGGATGATGAGTACCAGCCCGATCAGGACTATTTTCTTTCTGGGCCATATGAATTCCCTGAAGGCCCAGCTGAAGGATACGTTCTTGTTGCTCATGGTTTCAAAGGTTCAAATATCGGGGAAAATTGACCAGCGCGGCACAAATTATGAGAATTTAGTGGAAATTGAAGCAATTAATTGGAGTTTAATTCGTTATAGAGCCGTTAACAACTCCAAAATTGACTATGAAAATAGATACTAAATTGCCTAGACTGGACTTCAGGCCCATGAGATTCCTGGGAGTCCTAATTTTGATGAATTTTGCGTTCGTTTCTTGTAACAGCGATGACGACGACGAGAAGATGATGACCTTCCTTGACGTTCACGGGAATACCCAGTGGAAGTTCCAGGATCCCAACTCCGACACTACGCTGTACCTGAGGATCAACGACTCGCAGTCCAACCCCTTCGAGCTCTGGCTGGCGCTACTGGGAAGTGATTGCTACGTCTACCAGTCGGTCGAGGATGACGGAACTCCTGAGATCCTCGAGAACAAGGAGAACAAACTTGTGGTGCGCGTGGATGAAGGCAATGATGCCTATACGATCGTCACCCTGACCGTTTCACAGAATGTGCTGACGGTGGAGAGCGAGTCCTATGAGAACGGGCAGCTTGAAGACGACAACATTGCCATCCTCTTTGCGAACGAGGACGACATAAGCAATATAGAGGTCTGCGCTTTCTAGACCCGGAATATACCGCAAAGAGATTTGCGGAAAGCTCTGCTCAGTGCCAGGCGATCAGCCTGGCATTTTTTTTGCTTCATCAGGACATGCGTGTTGAATCATGCAGAACTTATCAACATAAGTACCGCCTGCAAGCCCGGAAAAAAGTTGATAAATTCTCGATGTGGCCGGGTTCAATGACATCTAAGTTTTTTATTTTTGAAAAAGGTTTAGATCGGAGGCTGCATGATGAAAAATTACTCCTTCTTATTTTTTCTGTTTCTGATGGGATTTTCCCTTAATGTACTGGCCCAGGAATCACCTGTTGATTCGTCCCGGTCGAGGCAGGGGGAGATACAGACCACGGTCACAGCCAATGAGGATATTGACAGCTTCAAGCTCAATGCGTCTGTTAAAATGTATCCCAATCCCGTGCAGCACTACCTCACGATCAGGTCAGACATCCCCATCACGCGCGTTCAGGTTTTCAGTCTGCTGGGACAACTCGTGATGGATGTGCCATCGAACTTCTCTCGGATCTACCTGGGAGAGCTCAATTCTGGCATCTACATGATCAAGATCTATTCCAACGAGTATCACGTGACCAAGAAGCTGGTCAAGCGCTGAGCTCTCTTTTCAAATTTTCAGCCTCATGAAGAACATGATCATTTTATTCCTGGCACTGATGGGCGCAATGCCATTGGCGGCACAGGATGACAAATTGCCGAAGACCGAGTTTACGAAGATGTACCTGCCGGTTTGGCAGGAAGCCAGGGATCACTGCATGGATGTGGCCAGGGCCATGCCGGAGGAGTTGTATTCGTACAAGCCCACAGAAGTGAGCAAGACCTTTGGGGAGCAGATGGTGCACATTGCCCACACGATCCCTCTGCTTACCAAAAGATACGTGCAGGGCATGGAAGTGAAACCCAACACTCCCGACGCTTCGAAAATGAGCAAAGAGGAGATCCTGGACCTGCTCGAGGAGGCCTTTGACTACACGACAGATGTGATCTACACCATTGAACAGGAGCAGCTGGACCAAACCTGCGTCATGTATCACAGCGGTAACACTGTAAGCCGTGCCTTTGCCTTTTTCTATGTGCAGGACCACATGGCGAATCACAGGGCCAAGTCCAACCTCTACCTGAGAATGAACAACATCGATCCCCCGGAATACACCTGGTAGTACAAGAGCGCATGCCCAAAAACAGTAAAAAAGGAATTCTGTTGCCCCCGGCGGTCGGTTATTCTCTCTCTGTTCTGGCCAGGCTGCTAGCTGAAAACAGGGTTTCCTGGAGGTACCTGCCCCGCCTGGGACTTACTTTGCTGATCAACCTGGTCAATCTGCCCTTTCGGGCCTATGAGAGAGTGTTCATCAATTCCCGCATGGCGAAGCAAAGCATGGGCAAGGCACCTATCTTCATCATCGGTCACTGGCGAAGCGGCACCACTCACCTGCACAACCTGCTCAGCCAGGATCCCGGCATGGCCTATGCAACTACCTATCAAAGCGTTTTTCCGGATACGCTTTTCTCTTGGCTCGGGAGACCCCTGTTCGAAGGTTTTGCGCGTTTGCTCGTTCCGGGCACGCGAAAGGGGGACAATGTGAGACTCGGAATGCGACTGCCCCAGGAGGAGGAGTTCGCCCTGGGGGACAAAACCCCCCTATGCTTCTATTATTTCTGGATGTTTCCGCGAAGGATCAGGGAGTACTACCGACGATACATCAGGATGGAAGGCCTTTCCGAATCCCTGCGCGAGTCCTGGACCCGGGACTACCGTCTCCTTGTTTTCAAGGCGATCCGGGAAACGGGCCGGGAGCGGTTCCTGTCGAAGAACCCGCCCAATACGGGCAGGGTGAGATTCCTGCTCGAAAGATATCCCGGGGCCAGGTTCATACACATACACCGGGATCCGGTAGAGGTCTTTCTGTCTACGCAGAATTTCTTCAGGAAGATGATGCCCCATCTTCAGCTGCAGACCATTGACGAGGATCAGGTGAATGAAGACATTTTCGCCCTGTACAACATGCTGATGAAGGACTACCTTGAGCAAAGGGGTCACATCCCACAGGGACAGCTGGTGGAGGTGGCCTTTGAGGACCTGGAGAAAAGTCCCCTGAAAACCAGCAGAGAGATCTATACGGCCCTGGGCCTGGAGGGATGGAAAGAGGCGAAGCCGCATTTTGAAGCCTACATCGACCGCATGGAGGGCTATGTCAAAAACAGGCATTCCATAGACCCGGCACTGCTCGCGAGAATCAAAAAAGAATGGGGTTTCGCCATGGAGGAATGGGGTTACGCCCAGGATCCGGAAAGTAACTGAGAAAGCCATGCAGAGACCTGTGAATTCAATAACGATCGCCATTCTTCTCTTCCTCTTGGCCACCCAGGCCTTTGCCCAGCAGGAGCCCTGGAAGAAGATCCGCGACAAGGAGGGAATAGAGGTTTTCACCCGGTCCGGCGATAACTCTGATTTCAAGGAGTTCCGGTCACATGCGATAGTCCAAGGAGACCTCGATGCCTTTCTTGCCGTTCTCTACGACGTCAAGGCACTTGAAGATTGGGGCCACAAGATCAGCGAGGCAAGGCTGATCCGCCGGGAGGCCGACAGCCTGCAGGTCTATTATGCCGTTGCAAAGGCACCATTTCCCTACAAGGACAGGGACGGGGTTTACCTGAACCGTTTTGCCTGGGATCCGGATGTAAGCACCCTGACCGTGGAGATCCGTCTTGTCGAAGGCGTGGTTCCGGTGCAGGAAAACCGGGTCCGATTGAAGGGCTATGGGCACTGGCAGGTACGCGTTCTGCCATCCGACCGCCTGGACATCCTGTTCCAGATGCAAATGGACCCCGGCGGGAACATCCCGCCCTGGCTGTCGAACATGTTTTCCGGGGATACCCCCTATTACACGATGAAAGGCATGAGGGACGCCCTGCAGTTGGAGAAATACAGGAATCGGAAATAGCCTGCTATTCGGGTTTCGAGCCTCCAAGGTTCTCGACGGTGAACACCTCATCAGGGATTCCCTGGTCGAACTTCATGTCATCGAGGTAGATCAGGGTGGAATGCTCCTTTTTGATGTCCGTCATCACCACTTCCTTGGCATACCAGTACTTTCCCTGTTTCACATAGTCATAGGTCGCGTATTTGAAGAACTCCTTGTTGTCGTCAAAGTACTCCATCTTCTCAGGGTACCGGTGCTCCCGGTTCAGGTAGACGATGATCTTGGAATACCTTGATTTCATGGATTTGGGCATGAGCTCGAGCTGATAGATCGAGTTGTCGGGATTCTCGACGATTCCAGGGGTGAACCGTTCGCTGAAGGAGGTGCCCGTCATGTCTTCATAGGAGAAGTCGGTTCCCGTGAAGGCCTGGCTCTTGCTGAGCAACGAGATCTTAATGGGCTTGCCAAAGGCAGGCATGTACATCCACATTACGTCATCCGGCAGGGAAAGGGTGGCGATGCCTGCCTGCTTTTCGGGCTGGGTGTACCTGTAGAGCTTCATGTACCTTCCCTTCTGAAGGAGCACAGCCTCCCGAACCTTTTCCTTCCCGGACTTGTCTCGGAGCACCATCCTGACCTTGGACTCCCGGTCTGCGGGAGCCGCCATCAGGTCATCCATTGAGGACAGCAGCTCGCTTGCGCTCTGTCCAAAGGTCCATGAGAAGGAAATGAGCAGCAGGGCCAGGATTGGTAACCTCTTGAATTGACTTTTCTTTGAATGACTCATGCGATTTGTTTTTTAGGGTCCTTTCTCTTTTTGAGAATCAGAATCGAGGGGAGCAGGGTAAGGGCGCCAAAGGAAGAGCTGATCATGCTGATGGCGATCAATATCCCGAAGTATTGCAAAGGCACCATCTCAGAGAAAACCAGCACCAGGAACCCGGCCGACACCGAGATCACGTTGATGATGATGGCCTTTCCCGAAACGACGATGGCCTCATGTATGGCACTGTTCAGGTCCCCGGTCTGTTCATAGTTCTGGTTGAAATGCGAGATCACGTGGATGGAGTAATCTATTCCGATGCCCAGGGCCACGCTCGCCACCAGCACGGTTGCTATGTTGAGGGAGATTCCCGTCAGCCCCATGATCCCGAAAAGAATGGTTATGGCCGCGATGATCGGGATGGCTGCGTAGAGCCCGCTGGCCAGTGAGCGCAGGATAAGACCTACGATGATGATGACAAAAACGATGGCGATGCTGATGCTCCCGATCTGGCTGTTGACCAGGCTCTGGTCCATGGTGATGTCCACAAAGGGCATTCCGGTGATCTGGATCCGGCAGTCCTCTGTTGAATTTTCATCAATGAATTTTCGCATGTACGCTGCGAATTCTTTCTTAGACCTGTTGTCGGGCGATCTGAACTTGGAGATGACGATTCCCTCGCTCAGGTCCTCGCTGACGAAGCGCTGCATGATCTCATTGCCGTCCAGCAGGAACCAAAGCTGCTGCACCATCTCCTCCTCTGCGGGAACCTCCCGGTTCCCTGTTATAGCCTGGTTGAGCTCGGCGATCAGCTTGGCCACCGACATGGAGGTGTATATGTCGGGACTTTCTTCCATATAGGCGCTGGCCTCCATCATTTTTTGAAGTACCTCGGGATCCTGCATGTTGCCCTTGAAATGCAGGAAGACGGGTTTGGTGCCTCCGAACTTCTCGATCATGATTCGCTCTGCCTCCCGGGTCGGATTTCCTTTTTTGAAGTAGTCCTGTATGTCCACGCTCCTCTTGATGAAGAAGATGCCGATCAGGCTCAGCCCGATGACCGAAAGCCACATGGCCAGGATACGCCTGGGATATTTGAAGAGGATATCCTTGAGGGGAAGGAGCACCTTTTGGGCAAGGAACGAGCTTTCGTTGCCTGGCTCCCGGGATTGCCTGCCCGCCTGTCCGGAAACCGAGAGAACGGCCGGAACGAAGAAAATGGAAAGGATGCAGGCCGCAAATGTCCCGACTGCCGTAAAGATGCCAAAGTCCCTGATCATCTCCAGGTAGGAACCGAAAATGAAGGATACGAATCCGATCGCCGTAGTCACCGCAGCCAGGATCACCGGAACCATGACATAGCTAAGGGCGGCCTGCACGGCATTGGGCGCTCCCTGGTTCTGCAGCGTGCGCACCCGGTTGATGACATGTATGGCATAGGCGCTGCCCACCGCCAGCAAGATCATGGGAATGTTATTCGAGATCATCGACATGCTGTACCCGAATACCACCATCAGGCCCAAAGCCCAGATTATGGATATCACAGCCGTTATCAGTGGCAGGATCACCCCGCTCCAGGACCTGAAGCTGAAGAAAAGTATCAGCGCGATCAAAACAAAGGCTACCGGCAGCAATCGACTCAGGTCCTTCTTCATCAGCTCGGCTATGTAGGTGACCAGCATGGGAGATCCGATGTAGTAAAGCTTTTCAGGAAGTTCCAGTGCCTCGGTTTTCTCGATGACCTCCCGGGCAACTATGTTGAGATCTGCCTCGTCGTCAAGGGTGAAGACGATCAGGGTGGAGGTCTCGTCATCCGAAACGATGGACCCCCTGTACATTTCGTTCCCCGCTATGTTAGCGCGCAGTTCTTCAAAGTCCTCGTCCGACTCGGGTAGGCTGTACTCATCCACCAGCTGTCCCACCTGAATGCCGGAATCCCCTCCTTTGATGTTGATGATATTGCTGAGGCTCGACACCGAGGAGATGCCGTCGATCCTTTCGATGGTGTCCGTGATGACCCTCACATGGCGGATCACTTCTGTCTTGTATATGTTGTCCGTTTCCAGGATGACGATTCCCATCCTGTTCCCCCCGAAATTCCTGCCGATCTGTTTCATGAGCACTGCATCCGGGTCGGATTCCGGCAGGGAGCCCAGCACGTCGGCGTCGATGCTCATGTTTTTGATCTGGTAGCCCAGCAGCAACGTGATCAGTGTCACGGCGGCTATGATGGGCCATTTGAAGGCGATGATTTTCTCGGATGTCCTGTTGATCTTCACGGCTTCTGTTTTAATCGGTACAGACTTGAAGTCCCTTCAGGCTAAGTTATGATTTTATCTCTTACGAATTGTCGATCTCTTTGATCACCCTGGCGGGATTCCCGCCCACGAAGACGTTGTCGGGCACCGAGCGCGTCACCACGGCCCCCGCCCCGATCACCGCACCATTGCCGATGCTCACCCCGGGACAGATGATGGCCCCGCCGCCGACCCAGACGTCATTGCCTATGGTGATCGGCCTGGCGAATTCGAGCCAGGTCTTCCTGGCCTTGGCTTCCATGGGGTGCGTCGCGGTATAGATCTGCACATTGGGTCCGAAAAGCACGTCGCTGCCGATGGTCACCTTCATCACGTCCAGCACGCAGCAGTTGAAATTGAAGAAGACGTTCGTTCCCGTCTCGATGTTATACCCGTAATCACAGTAGAAGGGGGGTTCGATCCACAAGCCCTTGCCCGCATTTGGCATCAGCTCATAGAGCAGTCGCCTCCGTTCCTTTTTGGCATCCTCGTCCATGGAGTTGATCCTTTGGAACAAGAGCCGGGCCCTGTGGCGCTCACCCACCAGTTCGGGATCGGCTGCATTGTAGAGCTCACCGCTCAGCATTTTCTCTTTTTCTGTCATTTCTTCTGCTTTTTATTTATCAGAATTCGAGTCTCGGATGAGCCAGCTCTCCATCCTCTTCCTCGTCGCCCTGTCCATTTCCTCCATGAGCCCCGTTTGGAAAGAAGGGTCTGAGCCCAGTGTCAGCTCCTGCTCCCCGGCCTTTCCGTGGCGGAGGTAGCTCACCTTTACTTTTTGTCCCGGTTTCATCGTGGACATGAAGTCGCTGACGCTGATCTTACCATCCGTGGGCCTCCCGTCCATCGAACGGATCAGGTCTCCTTTGCTCATCCCGGCTTCATAGAGTGCCGAACCCCGGGTAGGATTAGAGGCAATGAGCCACCGCCCGTCGTTGACAGTGATGTTGGCTCCCAGGTGGGCCTTATTCGGCTGTGCTCGCTCGAAATGAATTCCGAAGTCGGCCAGTAGCGATCCGAAATCCGGAAGCTGACTATCGTAAACATAGTTCTTGAAATAGGAATCCGCGAACTCCTCGTCGCTGTATTCCGAGAGAAGCTCCTGCAGGTCCTGCAGGGTATAGGGGAGTTCCTTCTTTCCTCGTCGCTCCCAGACCAGGCGCATGAAATCGTCGAGGTTCTTGCCATCATCCCTCCTTCTCAGGGACAGGTCGAGGACGAGCCCCAGGACATTGCCATAGGAGTAGTAATCGGTGTAGGTGTTCTCCCGGTTCACCTCATCCACGGAGGTTGCGGCATCGACAAAGGGAGCCTGGTAGCTCATCTCGACCGGATCGAACAGCTCTCTGCCCGGGGAATTCACCACGTAGCTGAGCAGCCTGCCCAATGCTTTCGCGTAGTTCTCCGTTGACATCAGCTCGGCCCTGCGCAGGGTCAGGTAGGTGTAATAGCTCGTGAAGCCTTCGGCGAACCAAAGCTCCCCAGAGAGGTTTGCGTCCCCAAAGTCAAAGGGTTCCAGCGATTTTGGCCGTATCCGTTCCACGTTCCAGGCATGGAAGAACTCGTGGGCAACGGTCCCTATGTTTCTTTCCTGCCCTCCCTCCGCCAGGCTTCTGGTGCTGGTGATCACCGTCGAATTCCTGTGCTCCATCCCGTCGCCATCCACATTCGGGGCGTAGCAGGCCAGAAAGGTGTAGGTCCCGTAGTCAAAATCGGGAAGTTCCCCGAAGATCTGCATCTGCTCTCGAACCACCGCTTCCACCTTCTGCATGTATTGATCAAATCCCTCATAGCCGTTTTCCTGGTGCAGGGCAAAGCGGATGCTCGCCGTCCGGTCACCGGACTTCAGCTCAAAGATTTTGACCTCGTGGTCGCTGACCTCGATCGGGCTGTCCATGAAATAATAGGTGTTGGGGGCAAAATAGTGATTGTCACCCTGGGCTTTGAGCTGGGTTGAGACCTTCCAGTTCAGGTCTTTACGGGGATGGACCCTGATCTCGACAGGGCGATCACCATAATCGGGAGCGTAGGCAAAGGTGGCCGGGATGTTCAGGTGGGCATGGGTCTCGTCGACCTGCGAATAGGTTCCGTCACCGTGATTGGCGAAGAGGGTATAGCTTACCTCCACTGTTCCGTCATGACCGGAAACGACCCACTCGTGCGGGTTGGGCCTGTGCACCTTCAAGGGCTTGCCTTTACCGTCGCGAGCCGAAAAACCATAGACATTCTTGGCGAATTCGTGAACGGCATACCTTCCGGGCGAGCTACGGCTCATCCTGATCCTGAGATTACCACTTTTGAGATCAGAATACCGTATGCTGATCTCAGCCTCGTGGTGAACCGCGTTCTCAAAACGTATCTCGTAACGGGTCAGGGACTGTGCGAAGGAACAGGCCACAAAGAAGAGGGAAAGGAGGGTGGAGAGGTACGATCTCATAGGGTCAGGGCGCTTTTTTGTTCCGTAAATATATTCAATAAGTCCCAATTCCCTTGCCAGCGATGGGAAATGGGAAAATCTGGGGGATCTGTTTTGATGACCCCTTGACTCGAGCTTGTCTTTTCGGATGAATTTTTAGGATATAAATCCCAAAAAAACTAATTTTAGAGGATCATCCAAACCAATCCCTCATGTTGCTCACCATACTGCTTGGACTCGTAGTCATCGGAATCGCTGTTGTCATCCAGGGCTATGGGACCTATTTCTGGATGTGGAAATTCCACAATTATCACCAGCGCCTGACGGCAGAGCAGTTTCGAAAGAAGACCGTGAGAATACTGATCATCACTTCTTCATTTTTGATCTTCATGCACCTGATACAGGCGAGCATTTGGGCATCACTCTATGTGATACTGCCTGGGATTGATGAATTCGAGACCTTTGAAAAGGCGATCTATTTTTCTCTCGTGACCTTCACGACTTTGGGCTACGGAGAGATCACCATTGAATCCGAGCACAGGATACTCGCCGGTTTGGAGGCCATAAACGGGATCATCCTGATCGGCTGGTCGACTGCCTTCATGTTTTCCATCTTCCAGGAAATGATCAAGCATTCACAGATTAAGAAAGGTTGAATTACATACCCATTGAGGCATTAGTATTATGGACAAGAATGCGGATAAAAAATCGGCCAACGATGCTGAATCGATAAAAGATAAGGGGAAAGGATCCATCAGGAAGATCACCTACGTGGTGTTGGTCGTCTCGGCGATCTTCTTTCTCTGGTATGTTTCCGCAGACAGGCATACCCCCTATACGGACCAGGGCAGGATACAGGGCCTGATCACCCCGATAAGTCCCAGGGTATCTGGTTTCGTGACGGACATCAGGATCAAGCTGCACTCCAGGGTCAGGGCGGGGGACACTCTGTTTCAACTGGACAGGAGGCCTTTTGAGATCGCGGTGGCGAAGGCCGAGGCGGGAATTGACAATGCCACCCAGTCCATCGCAGCGAGCTCGGCCTCTGTGAAATCCGCAGCCGGAAGGCTGGGAGTGGCCAGGGCTCAGTTGGATCGAGCTGAAAGGAACTGGAACCGGGTACAGCAGGTGATGCAGGAGAACAAAGGAGCCCTTTCTGCTGCAGACAAGGACCAGTCGGAAACGGCCTATCTGCAGGCTGTGGAACAGGTTGCCTCGGCCGAGGCGGGTCTTGAGCGGGCCCAGCAGCAGCTCGGCGTGGACGGGCCTGACAATCCTATGATCAGGACCGCTGTTCAGACCCTGGAGCAGGCCATGCTCGATCTTGAGTTTTCATCCATCACGGCCCCTACGGATGGAGTCATAGAGAGCTTCGAGATCGACCTGGGATATTACGCTTCTGCCGGTCAGCCCCTTACCACCCTGATCTCCTCCACCGATATTTGGATCCAGGCCAACCTGAAGGAGAACAACATGTCACGAATGAAAATTGGCGACGAGGTGGAATTCATACTTGACATCGCCCCGGGAAGGGTGTTCAAAGGCAAGGTGAGGAGCCTGGGCTTCGGCGTGGCGACGAACCAGACCAACAAGGGAGGACTTCCCTCCGTGACCGAGAAGAAGGGCTGGCTCCAGGACCCCCAGAGATTCCCGGTGATCATTTCCTGTGAGGATGAGCAGGTGGTCGACCTCTATCGTCTCGGGGGGCAGGTAGACGTGGTTGTCTACACCGGGAACAACTTTCTTTTGAATTCGATCGCCGGTTTCAAGATTCGGCTCATATCTCTTTTGTCCTATGTCAGATAGAACCGCCAGGATCGGATTTGTTGCCATTGACTGGAAGGAATCCGTTCCGGTGCTGCGCTATGTTCTGGGTTCGACCCTGATCGTGGCGGTCGCGTCCCTGATGAACTACGACCTGGCCTACCTCACGTCGGTCCTGGGGCTGGGCTATCTGGCACCGGGTGCCAAACCCCTTACCCTGAAACAGGCGGTGGGCTTCGTAGTCCTGTTGGCGGTGCTCACTTTCACGGCAGTGATGTTCACGGAGATCTTCCAGGATTACCCGCTGGTTTTCATGCCCCTGCTCCTGCTCGGGCTTTTCTGGATCTACTATACCGACCGCATTCCGATGATGGTCAAGCTGTTCGCGCTCATCAGCTTGGTGCTGATCCCCTTTCTGTCGATCGATTCTGCTGCGATAGGGGCCTATATTGCGGTCATCCTGGTCTTCAACGCTTTTATGGCTGTGCTTTTGACTCAATTCGTTTTCCTGCTGTTCCCTCTTTCGGAGGCGGACAAGCGCTTTTCCAAGGAAAAGGCAGCGGCTGAAAAACAAAGCTCAGTTCAGCGCTTTGAATATGCCAGGAAGATCATGATCATCCTAACTCCCGTGATCCTGCTCTTCTATATGTTCCAGTGGTCCTCGAGCGTGCTTGTGCTGACCTTTGTCACCATACTGACGGTGAGCCCTGCGTTGGCCAAGCCCAAGGTGGGTCTGGTGATGATCGTTGCCAATGTGCTTGGTGGTCTTTTCGGGATCCTTGCCTACCAAATGCTGGTCATGGCGCCGAGCTTTGTATTTATGCTGCTCCTGACGCTGCTGGTCGGATTCACCTTTGCCGAGCGCCTTTTCTCGGACAGCAAGTTCGCCGGTATTTTCGGGAGCGCCTTTTCCACCTTTCTTCTCATTCTCGGAACGGTCACGGCATCCGATGCGGATGCGGGGAGCAAGGTTTGGGACCGGGTGATCCAGATCGCCCTGGCCGTCATCTATGTGGTCATTGCTTTTGGCCTGGCGGATAAATTGAAAGAATCGAGAAAAACAGGGGAGTTATGAGCGCTTTGAAAGACTTCAGAGGAACCCTTGTGGCCCTGGTTGCCCTGTTCTTGCTCCTGTCACAGGCGTGCAAGGTGGGCCAAGACTATGAGCGTCAGGAAATGAACGCGCCTGCAGAGTTCAGCAGGGATTTTCCCAAGGACAGTGCCATTTCGAACATACCCTGGTGGAAGCTGTTCAAGGACCCGGTTCTCGTGGAGCTCATTGACAGCGCTTTGGTGAACAACCGGGACATTCAGATCGCCATTGCGAGAATGCAGGAGGCCGAGCTGCAGATCGATGCGGCACGTGCCGACTATTATCCGTTTATCGGATATAATGCCTATGGCTCCAGCCTTGCAAACAGCGAGGTGTCGGGACTGAGCAACCAGGC
>CAZAZM010000010.1:0-55074 GCA_964489625.1 uncultured Flavobacteriaceae bacterium | reverse complement strand
CGCCCGATACCCCGGGGATTTCAGCTCTATGATCAGCTGAGCATGCCTGAAATTCCTGTCGGGCTTCCTTCCGAGCTGCTCGACAGGCGTCCCGACATTCTCAAGGCGGAGCACGATCTTCACGCACAGACGCTGAGGATCGGGGTTGCAGAGGCCCTCAAATATCCCTCGCTGACCCTGGGTCTTGACATGGGAGCCCAGTTTGTCGACCCGTCCTTCCTGTTCGCCGATCTCGGGGCCCAGTTGCTCGGACCCCTGTTCAATGCGGGTCGCCTGCAGCGAAATGTTGAGATCGAAGAGGCCAGGACCCGGCAGCTCCTTTTGAATTATGAGGCCGTCTTTCTCAACGCCTTGCAGGAGGTTGAGGATGCCATGGTCGCCGTGGATACCTACGAGCGAGAATTCGAGTTGAGGAAGGAGCAAATGGAAATGGCCACCAAGGCTGCGCAGCTGGCCTGGGTGCGATACGACGGCGGACTGACCAGTTACCTGGAAGTGCTTAACCTGCAGAGCTCCCAGTTCAATGCAGAGCTAAAGGCCTCTGAGGCCTTCAAGAATCAACTGTCTTCCATCCTTGCTCTTTACCAGGCGCTGGGAGGGGGATGGAGCGTGGATGAAGATGGCAGTCCAAAAGAAAGAGAATAGAGAACTAATTAAAACCCGACATAATGAAAGATCAAAACACAATCAACCCGATCAATACCTACATCAACATAGTCCTGTTGACCCTGTTGCTGGTATGGAGTTTTTACATCGTAAAGCCATTTGTCACGCTGATCGTCTGGTCCATAATAGTGGCTGTTGCCCTCTACCCGTTCTATCAGAAGGTGCTGGGCTGGACCAAGGGAAAGAAGAAGAGCCTGGTGACCGCCCTTTTCGTCCTGGTGTTGCTGGGGCTCATTGTAGCTCCCACAATCCGGTTGACCGGTTCGGTGATCGATGCCGGAACGGATTTCTACAACAGCTTCCAGGAGGGCACGCTGAAGGTCCCGCCTCCTTCACCCCAGGTCAGGGATTGGCCGGTTGTGGGGGAGAGGCTTTACAGTGCATGGTCCTCTGCCTCTTCCGACCTGGAGAACTTCATCGCTTCCTACAAGGATCAGATCGCCGATTCTCTCAGCTGGTTCTTCGGAAGTTTCGCCGGTTTGCTGGGATCCGTGGTCCTGGGTCTGCTCGCCCTGATCGTTGCCGGGGTGTTCATGTCCAATGCGGATTCGGGGTACAAGACAGGGGTTAGGTTCATTGACCGCCTTCGCCCCGGCAAGGGTAAGGAATTCATGGATATGTGTACCAGCACCATCAGGAGCGTGGTCAAGGGCATCCTGCTGGTGTCCATCATCCAGGCCGTGTTGGCCTATTTCGGGTTTTTGGTTGTCGGCCTCCCCGCCGCAAGCCTGTTTACCATCCTGGTCCTGATCTTTGCCATAATACAGCTGCCCGTGATCATCGCCATGATCCCGGCCATTGCAATCGTATTTTCCTATGCGGAGTCAACGCCGGCGATCATTTTCACCATCTATTCGATCGTGGTGGCCATGTCAGACGGCTTTCTGAAGCCGATCCTCCTGGGAAAAGGCCTCGAGACTCCCATGCTGGTTATCCTGATCGGGGCTTTGGGAGGCATGATGTTCCAGGGCATACTGGGACTGTTCATTGGTCCTGTCGTCCTTTCGATCGTATACAATCTTTATACGCACTGGATATCTGAAGGTGAGCAAATGCCGGATGCCTAGTCAGTCCTGGCTGTCGTCCAGGTCGTGCAATTCACCCAACTGTTTGAGGAGGTCAAAGGTTTTTACGGCCTCCTCTTCATCGACGAGGCTTATGGCCGCACCGACATGCACCATAACGTAATCGCCTACCCGAGCCTCGGGGACCAGGGTGAGACTCACCTCTTTGACGATGCCGTCGAAGGACACCTTTCCGACCCTGAAGGTTTCGTCGAGCTCGGCAGTGACCTCAATCAGTTTTCCTGGAATGGATAGACACATGGCTCAGGATTTTTGCTGTTCAGACAACCAGTCGTACCATTCCTGCATGCCCTGACCGGTCGTGGCAGAGACCTCAAAGAACCTGAGATTGGGATTCACCTGTCGTGCATAGTCCTTGAGTTTGCCCAGGTCAAAGTTCAGGTGGGGCAACAGGTCTATCTTGTTGATCAGGCATACTGAAGAGGTGTGAAACATATCGGGATACTTCAGGGGCTTGTCCTCGCCTTCGGTGATGCTGATGATCACCACCCTGTGTTTCTCACCCAGGTCGAACATCGAGGGGCAAACCAGGTTACCCACGTTCTCGATCATCAGGACAGAACCGTCTTCGGGCTTGAGCTCCTTCACCGCGTCGAACACCATGTCGCTCTCAAGGTGGCACCCTTTGCCCGTGTTGATCTGGATCACCGGGATGTCCAGGGCATGGATCCGGTTGGCGTCCTGCAGGGTCTGCTGGTCTCCCTCGATCACATAGAAGCTCTTTTGCCCTTTCAGGTCGCTCAGGGTCCTCTCCAGAATGGTCGTCTTCCCGGAACCGGGCGAACTGACCAGGTTCAGCGCGAGGATCTCCTTGGCCTCGAAATAGCCCCGGTTCCTTGCTGCTTCCATGTCGTTCTGCCTCAGGATGTTCTGCTCGACTTCAAGAACCGTGCGCTTGTGGTCATGAACGTGATCATGATGATGGTGATGATCATGGCCATGCCCGTGATCATGGCTATGCCCATGGTGGTGATCATGATCATGGTGGTGATGGTCATGATGATGGTGATGATGATCGTGGCTGTGATCATGTCCGTGGCTCTCAACCGAGCCCGCTTCCGATGGCTTACTCAGGACGACCTTTCCGTCCGGGGAGCCGCAACCGCATGTTCCGCACATAATTTAGAGTATTGGTCTCTCAAAGATAGTCAAAAAGTTCTTCTTTGAAATACCTCTGGGCCTTATATAGGTTTCTCTCGGCATGTTCGGTCAGTCCCGGTTTCAGTTCCCATTGGGATCCTTCGATGCCCATGACCAGGCATTTTGGGAATTTTTTGAATATGCGCTCGCAGAGGTAGACCACGGTTTCGGGCCTCAGGGCATGACTTCCCAGCTCATCCCTGTGGGTGCCCGGGCAGGGCCTGACGTAATACCCCGAATCCAGGTGCTCGTGGGTGGCGTCGACGAACAGGACGCGCCTGTACCGGGAAATGCATTCGGCGTCTTCGACCTGCAGCTGGTAGCGGTATTCCAGGTCCATGTCCTCGATATGAGAGGCCTCGAGGTGCTCGAGGAATCTCCATCCCAGGCCGTCATCCTGCCGGCTTTCGTTGCCAATGCCCAGCACCAGGGTCCTATGTGTTCTTTCTTCTGACATCGATGCAGTTTCCGTCCGGGCCCACCAGGGATACTTCAAGGGGCATTTTGCCCAGGGCATGGGTGGCGCAGCTCAGGCAGGGATCATAGGCGCGGATCGCAACCTCCACCTGGTTGAGCAGCCCTTCGCTTATTTCTCCCTTGCCGCTGATCTCATGCTCAGCTACCCATTTTACGGCCTTGTTCATGGCCTCGTTGTTATGCGTGGTCGATACGATCAGGTTGCATCGGGTGATCCTGTCCTTGTCATCGACCTCGTAGTGATGGATCAGCGTTCCCCTTGGAGCTTCGATGATCCCGATCCCCTCATGCCTTCTCTCTCCGCGTCGATTGAGGTCGCTGCTCAGCAGATCGTCATCCTCCAGGAGCTCTTTCATCATCTCGCCGCAATGCAGGAGCTCGATTAGCCTGGCCCAGTGGGAATACATGGTCTTGTTGTTGGTCCTTCCCTGATTGGCTTCCAGGAATTCCAGGCGCTCGTAGGCGGCCAGTGGGGTGGAGATGCCCTCGCAGACGTTGAGTCTCGCCAGCGGACCCACCCGGTTCCAGCCCCTTTCTCTGCCAAGGTGCTTGAGATAGGGGAATTTGAGGTAGGACCATTTTTCGACTCCCTCGTAGAAGTAGTGCTGGTACTCCTCGTCCTCAATGTCGTCAAGTGTCCTGTTTCCTTCATAGTCGATCGCCCTGAGATGCCCGTCGTAGAGTTCAAGGTATCCGTTGGTTTTGTCGACCAGGCCCATATGACCCGAGGGATAGTCTGCAAATTCGTTCAGCCAGGCGCCGTTGTCACGGTGATAGGACTTGATGAAGTCGATGATCTCCTGTGACCAGGATACCATGGTGTCGACAGAGGGGATGTCCTTGCCGTTCAGGAAGTAGTCTCGCTCCCGCACGGTGACTTTCTTGTGAACTCCTCCCGGGGTGGCTGAGATCCCATGGATCTTTTTCCCGGCGATCATTTTGATCACCTCCTGTCCAAACTTCCTCATCAGGATCCCTTTTTTGGCCAGTTCGGGGTATTTCATCGCTACTCCAACGACATTGCGGGTCTCAGGCCTCGAATTGTAGCCGAACAACAGGTCCGGGGAGGCGAGATAGAAGAAATGAAGGGCATGTGACTGGAATATCTGGGCATAATGTAGGAGCTTTCTGATCTTCTGTGCCGTAATGGAAAGGTCTTCGGGATCAAGTCCTACGATGCGGTCGATCGCCTTGGCCGCTGCCAGGTGGTGACTGACGGGGCAGATGCCGCACAGGCGTTGCACCATGACCGGGGCTTCCCAGTAGGGGTGACCCTGGATGAATCGCTCAAATCCCCTGAATTCCACGATGTGGAAAAAGGAATCCGTCACCCGGTTCTCTTCGTCCAGGTGTATGGTGACCTTACCGTGCCCTTCCACTCGGGTCACCGGGTCGATGACTATTTTCTGTTTCATTTCATTCTTTGTTTAGTCGTATTTGAACTCTTCATGAGGGATGCTGAACTCCTTGCCCAGCAGGACGCTTTTCACTGCCTTCCAGATGTGCCCGGGGCTCGGCGGGCATCCGGGGATGAAATAGTCGATCTTGACGATCTCGTTGCAGGGATACACGTTGTTCAGGATCTTGGGGATGTCCTCGTGGTTGGGGATCACGTTGGCCCCTATCTCGCTGGTGATCCCGTGGATATAGGCTTCCTCAAGGCATTCCTTCAACGGCACGAAATTTCTCATGGCGGGGATGCCCCCCATGATGGCGCATTCGCCGAAGGCGATGAGCACGTCGCATTTTTTCCTGAACTCCTTCAGCACCTCCAGGTTCTCACTGTTGGCGCAGCCTCCCTCGATCAGCCCGACGTGACAGCGCTTGCTGAAGTTCTTGATGTCCGTCAGGGGGGACTTGTTGAATTCAATGATCTCCAGCATGTCGATCAGTTCCGTGTCGATGTCGAGCAGGGACATGTGGCAGCCGAAGCAGCCGGCCAGGGAAGTGGTGGCCACCAGGAATTTCTCCTCGTCTCCCTTAAAGGAGCAGGCTCCCCTCGAGGAGGTGGACTTGCTCTTTCCGAAGATGTCGTATTTTCTTTCCCCGAAGGGTTCCTTCTGTATCATTCCCTTGACCAGGATGGCCCCCACCGGGCAGAGGTTCATGGCCCTGAGGGCCTCGGCCTCAGTGAGCTTCTCTTCCTGCTCGTAGTCGATCCGGATCCGGGTGTTGACCCCGCGGTTGACGAAAGAGAAGACGTCTCTCCCCTCGCTGGTCTTGATCTCCTCGACGCATCGCTTGCACAGGATGCAGCGGTTCGCCTCCATGATCATCCGGGTGGGGTTGAAATCGGCGAATTTGTTGCTGAACACATGAGGAAAACGAGACACGGTGATCCCCATGTCGTAGGCCAGGTTCTGCAGGTCGCAATTCCCGCTTTTCTCGCAGGAGGGGCAGAAGTGGTTTCCTTCGGCAAAGAGCATCTCTATGAGTGCCTTTCGGGTATCTATCAATTCAGGGCTGTTGATCTCGACCTCCATGCCCGCTTCCACTTTTTGGGTGCAGCTGGTGGTGAGCTTCCCGTTGATCCTCACGGTGCAGATCCTGCACGTGCCAAGTGAATTCTCGATCTCCCTGAAATGGCAGAGCGTGGGAATGTAGATTCCCTTTTCCTTTGCGGCATCGACCAGCTTTTTCCCACGGGGCACCTGGTAATTCTTGCCGTCTATGGCAATGTTGACTGACTCATTCATCTGCAAGTTGAATTTCGTTGATGATGCTTTCGTAATCCTCCGTCACATTCGTTAGGTTGAAACTGGGGTTGATGTCGCTCTCCGCGAGCAGGCATTTCCTGAATTCATGCGGAAATTTGAGCATGGCCGTGAGCAGGCAACTCGTGGAGGTCTTGCCCAGTCCGCAACGGCTCGACTGCTTGATGATGGTGCTCCACTCCCTGATCTCGTCCAGGTCCTTTTCATCGGCATGGCAGAGCTTGACCTTTTGAAGCTTCTTGTTCAGCAGGAAGTTACCCGTCCTGCAGGGAACACAGATTCCACAGGATTCGGCGACGAAGAAATCTGCGATGCTCTTCATGATGCCCATGAAGTCGCGATTTCGTTTGAACACCATGAAGGATCCTCCGCTTCTCAGCCCTATGCCGCTCATTCTCTCGGCATAGAGGATCGGGTCGGCAAGGTCGAACTGCAAGTGCTCGCCCAGCAGGTTCTCTCCGGACAGCTCCCTGTCGAAGTCGGCTTCCGACAGGCATTCCCCCGCATAGCCGTTGAAGAGGACCAGGTAGGGATCTTCGGCCCCGATGAGCTCGAGCAGGTCCCTGAGTTTCATGCCCCATTCTATTTCGTAGATGCCCGGCCTTTGACAGTCGCCGGAGACGCTTATGAGCTTGGTGCCCGGGGTGGAGGGAGTTCCCAGCTTCAGGTATCGGTCTATGCCCATTTCGAGTATCCTGGGGACAGCACAGAGGGTTTCCACGTTGTTCACCACGGTCGGTTTTCCAAGGAAGCCTTTCTCCACCGGGAAGAACTCCTTGGTGCTGGATTCTCCTCTTTTCCCTTCCATGGATGCGATCAGGGCCGTTTCCTCGCCGCAGACGTAGGCTCCGGCACCTACAAAGACCGAGATCTCGAAGTTGAACCCGGGCTTGTCCAGGATGTTCTGACCCAGGAATCTCTTTTTCCTGAAATCGGAGATGGCGTCTTCGAGCTTATTTTTAAGGTAGAGGTATTCCGCCCTAAGATAGATGAATCCCTTGTCGGCTCCGATGGCGTAACCCGCAATGATCATGCCTTCCAGGAGCAGTCCAGGATGCCGGTTCATCAGCACGCGGTCCTTGAAGGTGCCGGGTTCGCCTTCGTCGGCATTGCAGATCAGGTATTTCTGGCCGGCTTCCTGGCTTCTGCAGATGGACCATTTCAACCCGGTCGGGAAGAATGCGCCTCCCCGGCCCGAGAGTTTGGATCTTTTGACCAGCTCTATGACTTCCTCGGGGGTTTTGTCCAGGGCACGCCTCAGGCCTTCGCCGGCCGTGTATTCCTTGAGGAACAGGGTCCTGTCGCCCCCGGGAACATAGCGCACCTGGTCTTCGGGCGTGTCTGCCAGCGATCCCGGGCTCGCTCCCCTTTTGAGCTCGGCCACCAGGTTAACGACCTTGTCGGCGTCGAGATCTGTGAAGGGGTGGAAGTTGATCAGGGCCGAGGTCTCCTGGTCGCTAAGTCCTATGCAGGAGGTTTCGAAGAGCCCGAACTTCCGGTCTTCCGTGACCTGGCCCATGTTGATTCCCAACTCTGATTCGAAGGCCTTTCTGACCGCCCTGAAGTTCTTGTGCTTGGAGACGATGGAGTTGTTGAGGTAAATGGTGACAAGGCCCGAGTGCTCTGTTTTCAAGAAGTGGTAGAAGGAGATGATCCCCTCCAGCTCGATTCTCGACATTCGGAATTCCTTGGCGATCTTGGTGATGTCATCCTGGGAGATAAATCTTCTTTTTCTTTGAATGTCCCATAGCACGGGTAGCAGGGATGACCTTCTGAGTTCCTGGCTGCTGCTGATCATGTGAAGAAGCTTAAACGTGGAAGTGCAAGTAAATCAAACCTTTGCAAAAGTTCAATGACCACGGTCAATGTGGGCATTGACTGTCATCATTGCAATTTCAAATGACTTCGAGCGCCTTGACCCTGAGTTCCTTTCCGGAGAGGATGTTCTTGAGGAAGCTCTGGCATTGGGGGCAGGGATCATAGTGTTGAAGTACGGGGTATTCGTGACCGCAATCGAGGCATTTTCCCTTGCCGGCCACCCTGTGGATCTTCCTTTTGGCCTTTTCGAGCACGGTTCCCTTCACGGCTGCCTCCCATACATATTCCAGGGAGTCGAGCTCCACCCCGGCAAGGTCGCCGATCTCGAGCTCGATCAGTTCCACCTCCCTGGCCTGGGCCCGGGCCGTCTCTTCTTCTGCGATCCGGACGATGCCCATCGCGACCGATAATTCATGCATGCTGCCTGGTTTGAAATAGGATTAACCCATAAAGTTAATTATAAAAAATTCAAAAAGTATGATAATCGTCATGTTATCAAAGGTTTATTAAAATTAAATTGACCTGTCAAAATTCTATCGCCTGTTCTTGGGTTGCCAGGAAGGCGAAATGAGGGTTCTCAAAACACCAAATCACAACATTATGGACACAAAACAAGGAATAAGGGAAACCTACTACGAAAGTGCCAGGAGAAAGGGCTACAGCCGTAGGGATTTCATGAAATTTGCCGCTTTTATCTCTGCCTACATGGGACTGGACCACACCCTGATCGGGCAGGTGGCCAAATCCATGGAGACCAACTACAGGCTTCCGATCATCTGGGAGCACTACCAGGAATGCACCTGTTGCAGCGAGTCTTTCATCAGGTCAAGTCATCCCATCGTGGCAGACATCGTTCTCGACACGGTCTCCCTGGACTACACGGAGACCCTGATGGCCGCTTCGGGCCACCAGGCGGAGGCAGCAAAACACGACACCATGGAAAAATACAAGGGGGAGTACATCCTTTGCGTGGAAGGTTCTGTGCCCATGGGTGAGAATGGCGTTTTCTGCACCATCGCAGGGAAAACGGCCCTGGACCACCTTAAGGAGGCGGCAGCCGGAGCCAAGGCCATCATCGCCTGGGGAAGCTGCGCAACCAACGGCTGCGTGCAGGGAGCCAAGCCCAACCCGACCGGTGCCACTCCGATCCACAAGATCATCACCAACAAGCCTGTGATCAACATGCCGGGCTGCCCGCCCATCGGAGAGGCAATGGCAGCTCTCATCGTTCATTACGTCACCTTTGACAGGCTTCCGGAGCTCGACAGGGCAGGAAGGCCCAAGGCATTCTACGGAAAAAGGGTTCACGACTCCTGTTACAGGAGACCCTATTTCGACGCCGGGCTCTTCGCGGAGACCTTTGACGACAAGAACGCCAAAGAGGGATACTGCCTCTACAAGCTGGGCTGCAAGGGGCCAACTACCTACAACGCCTGCGGCAGCATGAAGTGGAACGGTGGCGTGAGCTTCCCGATCGAATCCGGCCACGGCTGCATCGGATGCAGCGAAGCCAATTTCTGGGACAACGGGCCTTTCTACACGAGACTGACCAACACTCCGGGATTCGGTATCGAAAGCACGGCTGACAAGGTGGGCATGATCGCCACAGGCGCGGTCGCTGCCGGCTTGACGGCCCATGCCATCGCGGCCAATGTCTCCAAGTACAATGAGCTCAAGGGACGGTACACGCGAGGCCGAATCAATGAGAAGAAACTCGATAAGAACGAATAAAACATTAGAATCATGGCACAAAGAATCGTTGTAGATCCGGTAACCAGGATCGAAGGACATTTAAGGATAGAAGCAGAGATCAAGGACGGCAAGATCGTCGACGCCTACAGCTCGAGCACCATGGTTCGGGGCCTGGAGAACATCGTCAAGGGGAGAGATCCCAGGGATGTATGGGCCTTTGTTCAGAGAACCTGCGGGGTGTGCACGACCGTGCACGCCATTGCATCGGTCCGTGCTGTCGAGGATGCCCTGGGCATAGTCATACCGCCAAACGCGGAGCTGGTCAGGAACATCATGGAAGGCGCCCTGTACATGCATGACCACGCCGTACATTTCTACCACCTGCACGCCCTTGACTGGGTCGACGTGGTGAGTGCCCTTAGCGCTGATCCTGCGGGAACCTCCCAGATCGCCCAAAGCATTTCGAACTGGCCCAAGAGCTCACCCGGGTACTTCAGTGACGTGCAGAAGCGCATACAGAAGTTCGTGGAGAGCGGGCAGCTGGGCATCTTTGCCAACGGATACTGGGGCCATCCGCAGATGAAGCTTCCCGCCGAGGTGAACCTGCTGGCGGTCGCCCATTACCTGGAAGCCCTGGAATGGCAGAAGGAGATCGTCAAGGTGCACACCATCCTGGGAGGAAAGAACCCCCACCCGAACTACCTGGTGGGAGGAATGGCCTGCGCCATCAACGAGAACAGCACCGGAGGGCTCAACGCAGAACGACTGGCCCACATCGGAAGGCTGCTCAATGAAGGCAAGGACTTCATAGAACAGGTCTACATCCCCGACCTGCTCGCCATCGCCTCCTTCTACAAGGACTGGGGCGCAGTCGGAAAAGGAATAGGAAACTACATGTCCTATGGAGACTTCCCGACCAACGGCTATGCCGACACCTCGAATTTCAAGTTTCCGCAGGGAGTGATCCTGAACCGGGACCTGTCAACCGTTCACGACGTGGATCACAGGAACGGGGACATCGAGGAATTCGTGAACAATTCCTGGTATGCGAATTACGCGGAAGGCGCCGATACGGGAAGACACCCCTGGGACGGGGAGACCAATATCGAGTACTCCGGCCCGACTCCTCCGTTCGAGCATCTCGACGTGGAAGGTAAGTACAGCTTCGTCAAGACCCCGAGATGGCAGGGCAATCCGGTCGAGGTAGGACCTCTGTCCAGGATGCTCGTGGGATATGCAAGGGGCAACGAGGAGATCCAGGATGCCGTCAATGGCGCCCTGAGCCACCTCGAAGTTCCGGTGGAGGCACTGTTCTCCACCCTGGGTCGAACCGCGGCCCGAGGCCTTGAGAGCAAACTGGTCGCCGGATGGACGCTGGAGTTCTACAACCAGCTTTTGACCAACATCAAGAACGGGGATACCCGCATGGCGAGTATGGAGCTCTGGGATCCTTCCAAGTGGCCCGCTGAGGCCAAGGGAGTTGGGTTCACGGAAGCCCCAAGGGGCGGACTGGCCCACTGGATCCGAATCAAGGATGGTAAGACGGAGAACTATCAACAGGTGGTCCCGACTACCTGGAACGCTTCTCCCAGGGATCCCAAGGGACAGCTTTCGGCCTACGAGTCATCGTTGATCGACACCCCGGTGGCCGATCCGGAATTGCCACTTGAGATCATCAGGACGGTGCATTCATTTGACCCCTGCCTGGCCTGCGCCGTTCACCTGTACGATGAGCACGGCAACCACATCTCCAGGGTGACCAATGTGGGCAGCTGCGAGGTCTAAAACGGTTGAACCGTGTGTATGAGGGTCAATTTTTAACCAAAATCTGAGAAATTGTGGATACTACTGTACAAAAGACAAATGAATTCAAAAGAGTGCTTGTCTGGGAATTGCCGGTCAGGATATTCCACTGGCTGAATGTTATCTGCATCACGGTGCTTGCCGTCACGGGTTTCATCATAGCCGATCCTCCTGCGCTCATGTCGAGCGCAGAAGCGGTTGATTCCTACTGGTTCGGAACCGTGCGGATGATACATTTCACCACGGCCTATATTTTCCTGATCAACGCGGCCGCCCGGATCTACTGGGCCTTCTACGGCAACTACTATTCCAACTGGCGAGCCTTCATCCCGCTGTCAAAAAGAGAATGGAACAATATGAAGCACGTGCTCAAGGTCGACATCCTGCTCCGAAACGAGGAGAAGGAGATCCTGAAGAACCACAGCGTGGGGCACAATTACCTGGCCTCACTTTCCTACCTGGTTCTCTTCGTCCTTGCACTGGTGCAGATATTCACCGGATTCGGACTTTACGCTCCGACTTCGAGCTGGTGGCTGCCCAAATTGTTCTCGTGGGTGCCCCATCTGCTCGGCGATGAGGTGACCACCCGATTCGTGCATCACATCGCGACCTGGCTGTTCATCATTTTCACCCTGGTCCATGTGTACCTTGTGTTCTACCACGACTGGCTGGAAGGTCGCGGGGAATCCTCCTCGATGATAAGCGGCTACAAGTTCGTCCGCAAGGAACGTATCGAAAAAGGAGATCATTTCTAAAATCAAAGGATCGCCCGATGCTATGAACTGTTGAATGAACTGTTGAATTAAGCATTTCCAGGCTCCTAAAGGGCGATCCTTCTTTTGTGAATTCCATGCGCGATCCACGGATGGCGCCATTAATGAATATTGAATGAGCGAACATTTGAACAATCCACTGGCTGTCAGCAGCGACGCCTACTTTTTCGAGAAGGACAAAAGCGGAAGCATACTCGTACTCGGGCTTGGGAATTACCTGATGGGTGACGAAGGGATAGGCGTGCAGGTGCTCCAGGAAATGGCCAAAATGGAAATGCCTGACTACGTCGACCTGCTCGACGGTGGCACGGGAGGCTTTCTCCTGCTCAGCTGTTTCGAGTCCTACGAGAAGATCATCTTCATCGACGCGACCATGGATGGCAGGCCGGAAGGTTCCGTGAACCTCATAAGACCTCGGTTTGCCTCGGATTTTCCTTCTGCCCTGAGCGTCCACGACGTTGGGCTCAAGGACATGATCGAGGCAGTCTACCTGATGGAGCATCCTCCGGAAATGAACCTGTTCACTGTTTCGATAAGCAGGATCTCACCGATGAGCCTTGAGCTTTCCGACGCGGTTCGGGAGGCAATACCTGAGGTGATCCACCGCGTGCTAGAACTGGCCGGGGAATTGCACGCTGAAAAAGCGTAACTTCGTTCCAGTACCATTGAGCCGTCAATTGCATGCCCCTTTCCTACTACATTCACATATCGGGACAGGTCCAGGGTGTCGGATTCCGACCTCATGTCTATAACCTGGCCACGGAGCACGGCATTCGGGGCTACGTGTCTAACAACGAAAAGGGCGTGATCATACTGGCCCAGGGGGATGAGTCCAGGGTCAGCGGTTTCTACTCGGAACTGTTGGGTAACCCGCCTCCTTTGGCTCGGATCCGGGACCACCACATGGAGGAAGGACTTGCCGAGTCCATGGAAGGATTTCGCATACTTCCTTCCAGGGTGCAGGACAAGTTGAACCTGCAGCTCACTCCTGATTTTGGCATCTGCGAAAAGTGCATGCAGGAGCTTGCCGACACGCAGAACAGGAGATTCAATTATCCCTTCACAACCTGCGTCAACTGCGGCCCCAGGTGGTCGCTTACGAGAAACTTCCCCTTCGAGCGGGAGAACACTTCCCTGCAGGATTTCACCATGTGTGACACTTGTTCCCGTGAATACGGAGATCCCGCGGACAGACGATTTCACTCCCAGACCAATTCATGCCCCGACTGCGGCATCCGGATTACTATGTGCGACGATAAGGGAAAGCAGCTTGAGACGGGGCCGGAACAACTATTTCGGGAAGCCGCGCGCCTGTTGTCCCAGGGTCATATCCTCGCGCTGAAGAATACCGGGGGTTACCTCTTGTGCTGTGACGCAGAGAATCCCGGGGCCATCGACCTGCTAAGGAAACGCAAGCGAAGACCCGCAAAACCCTTTGCCCTGTTGTATCCCTCCATGGAGTCGCTGGAAAGGGAGCTACAGGTCACCGAAGCACAGCGACAGGCTCTCGAATCGCCCACCCGACCAATCGTCCTGCTGCCCCTGAAGGGATACAGCGGCAGCCTGGCCCTTGAGGAGATCGCTCCGGGCTTAAGGCACCTGGGGGTCATGATCCCCTATACCGGGATGCTGGAACTGTTGGCAAAAGAGTTTGCCCGGCCCCTGGTTGCGACGAGCGGAAATCTGCATGGTTCACCCATCATTTGCGAAGAAGATGAGGCCATGAGACTTTTAGAGGGAGTAGCCGATTTTTTCATCCACCACGATCTCGAGATAGAGAATCCCCAGGACGACTCGGTGTTGAAATTCAGTGAACGAAATGAGCTCCCCATCCTGTTCAGGCGCTCCAGGGGACTTGCCCCGAATTACTTCGATTTCCAGGACAAAGAGGCCTCAAGTTGCCTTATGGCCATGGGAAGCCAGCTCAAGAGCACCCTGGCCTTTGTTCCGAACGAGTACCTCTATGTGAGCCAGTACCTCGGGAACCTGGACCATTTCGACGTCTACGACAGATTCATTCACACGACGAAGGCCTTTGCAAGGATCTTCGATGAGGAGCCGCAGACCATCCTGGTCGACGCGCATCCCGGGTACCTGAGTTCCACCCGGGGAATGGATATGGCTGCTCAACTGGGAGCAGGTCTCCGCAAGATCCAGCATCACAAGGCCCATTTTGCGTCCGTCCTCGGGGAGCACGGGCTCTTTGACCAGGAAGGACCGGTTCTTGGCGTCATTTGGGACGGGACCGGATTCGGCGACGACGGGCAGATCTGGGGAGGGGAGTTCTTCCTCTATGAGGACAAGAACATGGAACGCATAAGGCACTTCGAGTATTTCGACTGGATCGCCGGGGACAAGATGGCCCTGGAGCCACGACTCTCCTTGTTGTCGCTGAGCGGTATGCCCGGAATGGATGCGCTTCGTTCGAAATTCACCGGGGAGGAGATCCGGGTCTATGCAAAGCGACTGCAAACCAATCACCTGAAGACCTCCTCCGTAGGCCGGATCTTTGATGCTGTCGCCTCCCTGCTGGGAATATGCGATCACAACAGCTATGAAGGTGAGGCGGCGATAAGATTGGAGAACCTCATTGAAGCCTATGAGATGGAAAGGTGCAGGCCTTTGCTGACTTTGGAGGAAGGCGCCCTTTCGGGGAAACGTCTGCTGGACAGGATCTGGGAAGAGCTGGAACGGGGTGCCGACACACAAGAGATCGCGGTCAATTTCCTCTTCACCCTGGCTTCGCTGGTCAGGGAGCTGGCCGATTCCATCGGTGTGAGGAAGATCGCATTCAGCGGCGGGGTGTTCCAGAACACGATCTTGATCGACATGGTGCAGGAATTGCTGAAAGACGGCCATGAAACTTATTTTAATGTTAACTTAGCTCCCAATGACGAGAACATCTCCTTCGGCCAGGTGATGTATCATATGAACATTCCATAGACAAGAGAATGAAGTATCTGAGCGAATACAGAAACAGGGAAGCCACGCAAAAGATCCTGAAGGAGATCGAGGCCAGTGCAAAGGGCACCTGGAACATCATGGAGGTCTGCGGAGGGCAGACCCATGGCCTGGTGAAGAACGGCATCCTGGAGATGCTACCCGATCGGGTCAGGATGATCCACGGACCGGGATGCCCGGTATGCGTGACGCCGGTCAACCTCATTGACAAGGCCGTTGAGCTCCTTGCACAGGGGGTCATCGTCTGTTCCTTTGGAGACATGATCAGGGTGCCGGGAAGCAGGATGAGCCTGCTCGAGGCCAAAGCCCGGGGAGGAGACCTCAGGGTGCTCTACTCACCCCTGGAGGCGGTGAACGTGGCACGACGGAACCCTGAGAAGGAGGTGGTCTTCTTCGCCGTGGGCTTTGAAACGACCGCCCCGGCCAATGCCCTGTCCGTGCTGCATGCGAAAAAGGAAGGACTGAGAAACTTCTCCCTGCTGGTCTCTCACGTCCTGGTACCGCCGGCCATTGAGGCCATACTCAGCGACGAGTTCAACACGATAGATGCCTTTTTGGGCGCCGGCCACGTCTGTGCCATCATGGGATACCGGGAATATCATCCCCTGGCAAAGAAGTACGGGATCCCGATCGTGATCACGGGCTTTGAGCCCCTGGACCTGGTGCAGGGCATCCTGATGGCGGTCCGGCAACTGGAGCAGGGCAGGAGCGAGGTGGAGAACCAGTACTCAAGGGTGGTCAAAGAAGAAGGCAACCTGAAGGCCATAGAAGTGATCCGGGAGATCTTCGAAGTGGGTGACCGGGAATGGCGCGGGATCGGCATGATCCCGGGCAGCGGTTACAGGATCCGTTCAGCCTATGCCGATTTTGATGCCGAGCAGCGCTTCGGAATCGGGCACATCAGGGTCAGCGAGCACGCCGATTGCATTGCGGGGGAGATCCTGAAAGGCCTGAAAAAGCCCACGGACTGCAGCCAGTTCGGCAGGAGCTGCACCCCGATGAATCCCCTGGGGGCGCCCATGGTGTCCTCTGAAGGAGCCTGCAGTGCCTATTACAACTACAGCGCGGCATCCAAGTGATCTAAGGTGCGTGAAAAAAATAAGAAATGAGAAACATCGAAACAGATTTCAAGGCCATCAACCTCGGACACGGAAGCGGGGGAAGCATGACACGTGACCTGCTCGACCAGGTGATCTTCAAGGTGCTGGGCAACGAGCTTCTGAACAGGAAGCACGACGGCTCTGTCATACGCTTTGAAAGGCCCATGGCAGTATCCACCGACAGTTTTGTGGTCTCCCCGATCTTCTTCAAAGGGGGGAACATCGGCGAGCTGGCGGTCAACGGCACCGTCAACGACGTCGCCATGTGCGGGGCAGAGCCCAAATACATCTCCCTGGCCTTCATCGTGGAGGAAGGCCTGGAAATGGACCGGTTCATCGAAGTGGTCCAATCCGTCAAACGGGCGGCAGACAAAAGCGGGGTACAGGTGATCACCGGGGACACCAAGGTGGTGGAAAGGGGCAAGGGAGACAAGATCTTCATCAATACCACGGGCTTTGGGGAGGTCCACCCGCAGGCGAACATCGCCATCACAAACATCAGGGAAGGCGACAGCATCATCGTGAACGGGAACATCGCCCAGCACGGCATGGCCATCATGTCAGAGCGGGAAGGCCTGGAATTCGAGTCGGCCATCGTCAGCGACACGGCCAACCTGAATTTCCTGGTCCTGAAGTTGCTCGATGCCTTTGGTGACAAAATTCGCTTTTTGAGAGACCCGACCCGTGGCGGGCTGGCCAGCGTGCTTTCCGAGATCGCGGTCGACTCCTCGCTTGGAATAGAGTTGAGGGAAGAGGATCTGCCCCTCGACAGGCAGGTTTCGGCAGCTTGCGAGATGTTGGGCCTGGATCCGCTTTATGTGGCGAACGAGGGAGTTTTTGCCGCATTCGTGGACCCTTCGGTGGAGCAGGAGGTGCTCGCCATGATGCGCAAAGCGGAAGAGGGCATGCGTTCCGCGACTGTCGGCCGGGTGACTTCCAACCATCCGGGCAAGGTGGTACTGCACAGCTCCATTGGGGGCAAGAGGATCGTCAGTCCCCTTATCGGAGAGCAGCTCCCACGAATTTGCTGATCATGTTTGCTTAGCTTGTTGTTCCGAGCATCCAGTAGATCCCGATCAGGATTGCCATCAGGCCCCCTATGAATCGGATCCCCCTGAACAAGTTCTTGTTGTGTCCGCTTTGGGCGAAAGAGGAGACCGTTCCCATGAGCATGGCGAAAAGGGTCATGGCGAGCACGATGCCAAAGACAAAGCCGAGGATGTACAGGTAAGCATCCGTGGTGCTCTCAAAGGTGGCAACGGGAAGGAACAGGATGAAATGCGCGATCCCGGCGAGCCCGTGCAAGACACCGATGGAAAAGGAGGTGAAGTTGCCCTGTTTTGCTTTGTCCGGGTGCTTGTGTTCATGCCCCGCTTCCGAAGCATGGGAGTGCTCGTGCTTGTGGATCATGGGTTCCTTCGCGTGCACATGCAGGTGATCGTGGCCGCCGTTCTCGGTGTAGATCTTGTAAAATGCCCAGATTCCTATGATGACCAGTACGAAGCCCACGAGTTGCTCGCTGAACTCTGAGATCTCTTCCACGGGGATGACCTCCCGAAATCCCATGAACAGGGCCCCGATCAGCATCATCCCGAACAGGTGCCCCAGTCCCCAGAACAGACCGATCTTCCAGGCTCTCCGTTTGGATTCCAGTGCGAAAGGCGCCACCGCCGCCAGGTGATCCGGCCCCATGAGCACGTGCAATACCGCCGCCATGCATCCGGCAGCCAGCGGAAAGGTCATTTGCTCTGTGATCTCTGCAACCATGGTTTGTCTGCATCCCATATCGGGATGCTGAATTCAAACATACGGAAAAAAATGCCTGCAAAAACTGACGGATGACAGGTTTGAAGATGCTTTTATTCGGTCCCTAACCCTGAATCAAATTCGCACGAGTTCAAATTTCCTGTTCTTTTCAATCAATTTGAAGACATCGATCTTCTCTTGCTGACCCTTTCGAGCCCAATTCCTGATCTCGGTTACTTTGAAATAAGTTGGCTCGTCCGACTTGTTTCCATAATAGATGACGTTGACCAGCCAGCCTGTGCTATCCAATTTGTCGATGATGTATTCACGCGATGAGTATCCCCTCTTTTTCTCATCGTTGATCTGATCGTCATTGTATTCATAGGTGTGAATGAACGAGTAGGCCTGTCCCTGGGGGTTCACGAATTCCAATTCGAACTCGGCCTCCGAATTGTCCCATTCGAAGATGAGGCGGACATCTTTCGGAACGTCCTTTAGCTGTGTCCTGGAAACAAATGCTTCCTTGGGTCGAAACCCCATGGGCATTCTGTAATGAATCTCCTCCATTTCATGATAAATGGTTTCTCCAATGGAGCTCTCACCCAATGACTTCACCTTGTTCAAATAATACATATAGTAGTTCCAGCTATTCTCGATCATTCCAATCGACCTGTAAGTGCTCGCCAGGTCGCGGAAGGACTGGGCGTATTCAGGCCGCAGCGACAAAACTCTCAAATAGACCCGTAGGGCCTCCAGCTTTTGGTCGTTTTCCTCGTAGAAGTAGGCGAGGGATTTCAATCCCACCGGGTCGTAGAACAGGTTCTCCTTCATTTTGTCCAGCACTTTCTGAGATTCTTTTCCGCTTTGATCCGATTCTGACAAGATCTTGGCAAAATCCAGATAGAAGGAGGCACTCTTGCCGTATCTTGGGATCAGGCTCATAAAACGCTCATAGACTCCATCGGGGTCGTCCAGGGCCTCAATTGATTGCAGATAACTCGGTTTCGTATATCTCTGCTTATCAAATGAAACCGCATTTTTCTTGTAGTAATTGACGTTTGTTCCCGAATCGGGATCGATCTTTGCGGGTTGCATTTGCGCTCTCGCTTTGTCGAGGGTCCTGATGATGATCACTCCCCCGGTCCCTAAATTCCCATAGCGCGCAATTCCACCGGGCGATTTGATCACATTGACGCTTTCAATGGTGTTCAGATCTATATAAGGAGGTTCGCCTTCAAACAGGATGCCGTCGATCTCCCAAAGCGCTGATCCGCCTCCTTGCCTCAATTGCACTCTTTTCTGATCGTTCATGGTAAAAACCTGGTATCCGGGTATTTTGCCCCTGAGTGCATCCACCAGGTCTATGGCACCAAGGTTGAGATTCTCACCAGCCAGGTAATTGGACGAGAATCCCAATTTCTTTCGATTGACCTTTCCGTAATAGGAATCGAATTCATCAGGGATGTCAACACTGTTGGCCGAGGCTCTCAATTTGACCTCATCGAGCATTCGCGCTTCCTTCACCAGGGTGACATCCAACTTTAGAGTAACATCTTCCACAATGATCTCCAGGGGCTTGAGACCCATGTGGGAGAAGAGGATGATCTCCCCTTTGGCAGCTGTAATTCGATAGAATCCTTGTTCGTCGGTCAGCGCTTCCCTGTCAGTGTCTCTCACCTTGACATGAACATTGGCCAGCTTCGACCCTTCGCTCTGGACATAGCCCGTGATTTCCCTCATGGGTACGACAGGATCGTTTTTTTTAGGTGAATGGAGCCATTTCTCTGCGGCCCTGCCATTGTGAAACCCGGAAACGAGAAGAAATGACAGCAGCAGAATCAACCGTGCATTCTTTCCTATCCGACCGAGAATTGAAATTGGGGGGTTCAAAATCATGATCTTAAGGTTGAAATTCAAATGAACAAACTTGAATTTCTACCATCAAAAAATGTACCAATCCCTGGGCAAGGGCGGGTTAGGGCCAGTACTGGATCAGCAGGTAGACATAAAGGCCCAGGAAAAAGAGGCTGACCAGGAGCTTCAAACCGGTGGAGGTCAGAAAGCCCATAAAGGATCCGACGGCCGATCTCCAGGCCCGTTTCAGGTCGTTGTGCTGGTGAATGATCTCCCCGATGAATGCGCCGGCAAAGGCACCGATGACAAAGCCCAGGGGAATTGGGAGCAGCAGTCCCGCGATCATGCCCAGGGTGGCCCCGGTTGCCCCTTTCTTGCTGCCACCATATCGTTTCGCGCCCATTGAGGGGATGATGTAGTCCAGTATGAAGATGGCCACTGAAAGCACCAGGGTAATCCCCAGCACGTAACGGTTCACCGGGACCCAGGAGCTGAGGTAGACAGAGAGCAGGCCGAACCATCCCAGGATCGGACCGGGAAGGACCGGGAGCACCGACCCGGCTATTCCGAGCAGAACGAGGATAAGGCCCAGGATGACAAGAAATACATCCATGCTTTGGTTTTTGGCGCAAGATAAGCAGGGTATTAACAATTGGCCCAAGTTTTATACAAAAAAAGCCGGATTTCAAAAATATTCGTACTTTCACCTTGTATACCGGTTTACCATGTTTTATAGGCTTGTCGCGCTCATTATCGTCCTTGCGCTGAATGTCTCCTGCGATCCAGGATCAGGCAGAAGAAATGCGCTCCTCAGGGAAATGGCGACCGACACGATCATCAACTACAATGCCGTTGACGTGTATCCTTTGTTTTTGGACTGCAACAACTGCGATACCTCCGAAAAGCAGAACCTGTGCTTCGAGATGGAGCTGGCGAGACGACTGCAAAAGGCCTTCAGCGAGAGCAGCATTGACGCCGTAGACTTCGGGGCGGATACCCTTACCGTTGACATCCTGGTCAATGACCAGGGCCAGATCTCCATTGCTGAGATCCACAGGCCGGCAACCTCCACACGGCCCTTTCCCGAACTGGACAGCCTTTTGTACAGAAGCGTGGCCAGCCTCCCCGATGTCATCCAACCCGCCTTGAAGAGAGGAATCCCGGTCAACTCCATGTACAAGCTTCCGATAGTGCTGTCTTCGGGCCCATGATCACTTTTTGTGGCTCCTGCCTTTCCACTCATAGGATCCCCTGAGGGTGGAGAGCGAAACGACCAGGACGAAGAACGGATAGATCAGGCTGGACGCCAGGAAAGACCTCAATGCCTCGGTGCTTTCGAAGAATGCCGCCGTACGATAGATCAGCAAAAAGTCAAGGTTGATCTTGACAAGGAACAGCATTCCCAGCAGGGTCCAGTCGAAGAGCCCGGCGAGCGCAAGCGCGAGACCGAGCACCAGGCCCAGGTTGGTCAATAGCACCAGAAAGCCCAAGCCCTTGCCGAAAAGGTTTCCGGTAGAGGAGGTCTTCGCGGCCCACCTTGTTCTTTGCTGCAGCAGCCCCTTCCAGGAATCCTTGGGGCGCGTTCTGACAACGGCTGCGGCTGATTTGAGAAAGAGAGTCCCGGCCGGATCCCGGGCCAGCATCTTTTCGAGCAGGAACACGTCGTCGCCGCTTGCAATGTGCCTGTTTCCCTGGTAACCACCACATTCCCTGAAGGCTTTCCTGCTATAACAGAGGTTGGCCCCGTTGCACATGAAGGGCCGGATGAGGCTGCCGGGCCTGTGCATGCCGAAAGAGCCCATGGTGCTGCCCTGCAAGCTCAGGAAATCCAGGAGCTGAAACCTCTGGAGCAGGGAGTCATCCGCTTCGCAGATAACAGGTCCGGCCACGAGCACGGGCTCCTTTTCCTGAATGAACCGATCCAGGACTAGCAGGTGCTTCCGCTGCAACCGGCAGTCTGCGTCCGTTGTCAGGATCCAGTCGAATCGGGCCTTTTCGACCCCTTTTTCAAGGGCCTCCTTTTTTGGCGAGGAAGCGGCAGAGCCATTTTCAAGGACCCGGATCGAAAGTTCGGGGTTGGCTGTCTGCAGTTCACGCGCCTTTTCAAGGGACCCATCACCGGAGTCGTCATCTATGAGGAGGATCTCGAACCTGTCCCGTGGATAGTCCAGTGATTTCAGGCTGTCAATGAGGCCCTGAAGGTTCTCGATCTCATTTCGAAAGACCACCAGGATCGAAAAGGAGTTTACTGCGGGCAATGAATCGGGCACGAATTCTTTCAGTTTTTTGAATCCTGTTGCGAAGGCCAGTATCATGATTCCGTAAAGGCCAAAAAGTACGGGAAGCAGCAGGCTCATCTCACACTCTTGATTTCTGGGCTTTCAAAGCCGGCCTTCTGAAAAGGATCACATAGAAGGAGCCGAGAAGGGAAGGCAGCCCGAAATTCAGGATCCACATCAGGCTCGTGACACTGAGAACGAGGATGTCATCCACCCCAAACCGGGAGAAGACCGTCACGGCGACAGAGCCTTTCACCAGCCAGTCGAACAGGACGAATCCTGGAATGAGGGAGGCGACAAGGTAGCTTATGCCGATCAGGCTCATGCAGAGCAGGTAGTCCAGCTCGACCCCGAAGACAAGAAGGAGAAAATAGAACTGATGTGCGAACACCAGGTATTTGAGCAGGGACAAAAGGAATATCTCTCCTAAAAAGTCTCCGGGGGTCTTCTTCAGCTTATTGAGCAGCCGGGGAATAAAATCGTTCTTTGTCTTGCCTGCGATCAGGGCTCCGACTAAAAGAACTGACAACAGCAGGCCCATTTTCCACCAGGGGATCCAGCCAAGCCCGAGCTCTGAGACCTGCCCCTGCACCCACCACAGACCAAGAAATCCGAAAAGCAGGGTAGCGCCCATCTGGGTGAAATTCCCGATGAAATTGTACAAGAGCACCCTGGACCTTTCCTTACCTTGAAAGTACAGGGCCTTGGCCCCATATTCCCCGATCCGGTTCGGCGTGATCAGAGACACCGTCAGGGAGGACAGGCTCTGTTTCAGGGCTTCCCGGAAGCTTATGGGAACTATCCGGCTTGCAAGTCGCTTCCACTTGACCACCTCGAGGGCCCAGTTCAGGGTGGTCATGGCGAAGAGAGCTGCAGCCACGGGCAGGGCCCAGGCCTTCAGGTCCCTGAGGTTCTCGAAAAGGAGCTGGTAGGAACTCGCGTCAAGGATGCGTTCGCTGACCAGGCGATAGGCCAGGACCAAAATGAGCACCTTGGCAAAAAAGAGAAAACCGGGATAATGTTTTTGCAGGTTATTGTACATTTACACAAAGAAACAAAATCTCGGCTTTAAGCGGAGCATCGATCTGAAGAAATACGTGGCCTCGGAAAAAATCATATTGGGAATAGACCCCGGAACCACCGTCATGGGATTTGGCCTGATCCGCGTGGTGGATAAAAGGATGGAATTCATGCAGATCGATGAGCTGATCCTGAAAAAGTACAGTGATCCCTACACCAAGCTCAAGCTGATCTTCGATCGCACTATTCACCTTATAGACACCTATCACCCCGACGAGATCGCCATTGAGGCACCGTTCTTCGGAAAGAACGTTCAGTCCATGCTCAAGCTGGGCAGGGCCCAGGGAGTCGCCATGGCCGCAGGGCTGTCGAGGCAGATCACCATAACCGAGTACTCGCCCAAGAAGATCAAGATGGCCATAACGGGCAATGGGAACGCTTCCAAGGAGCAGGTGGCCAAAATGCTGCAAAACCTGTTGAAAATGAAAGAACTGCCCGAGCACCTCGACGCGACGGACGGGTTGGCGGCAGCGGTATGCCACTTCTACAATGACGGGAAGCAAGTGGGGGAGAAAAGCTATTCCGGCTGGGCATCCTTTGTGAAGAACAACGAGAAGCGAATCGGCTGAAAGGAATATTTTCCTATATTTGATCTATGACCAAGTTCCCCTCGACACTGGACAAGCCATCGGTTTCAAAGATGTGGCTCGAGCGGTTCATCCGGTACATGAAAGTAGGAGCCTTCCTTCACCTCATGTCCGTTATCTGCATCGTCCTCCTGCTGATCTGTGCCCGTATCGCCCTGGAATACTTTTCAGAAGGTCTCTATTGGGATGCGGTTCTATGGGGAGCCCTGGCTCTTTGGGCCTTTTCGGTCCCCTTCTTCTCGGAGTTCGACGCGCACGGCAGGTACCAGAACTACAAGCAGATCAAGGATTCACTCTATGAGATGGGCTATGACAACCGTTTGATCAAACCCTTCATTCATTCGAAATGCCAGAGGGACGCTGTGATCGTGGCAGGGGACGACCTGGGTCACGGCGAGGAGGTTCGGTCCTTCTTCAGGGAACAGGGATATCGTTGGTACCACATACTGCCTGATGCCTTTATGAAGAACCCCCTGGTGCTTTTCAGCGGCCTTTTTTGGAAGAGGATCCTGTTTACCAGGCACTACGCGCTCAAAAACTTTTACTGGTAATGCACCTGATCAGGGTAGATGGGCTTTCCCTGTCCTATGGCGGGCAACGAATTCTCAACGACATCTCCTTTTCATTCGAGCGGGGCAAGATCACCGGGCTGCTCGGCCCCAACGGCGCGGGCAAGAGCTCGATCATGAAGATCCTTGGGGGACTCGTCCGTCCGGATTCGGGAACCTTTGAAAAGGATGGTAAAACCTTGAAGGACTTTTCCGGGCTGAGGAGCTCCTGCGCCTATATGATCGATTCGCCTTCCTTTTATCCCTTTCTTTCAGGAATGCAGAACCTGGAGCTGATCCGGAGGATCTCGAATCGTTCCGTCAGCCTGGAGAAGCTCATGACTCGGGTGGGCCTTGACCCGGCCTCGAGCAAGCGGGTGAAGAACTATTCCACGGGCATGAAACAGCGCCTGGCCATTGCCCAGGCCATGATCCGGGACGTGGAGCTGCTGATTCTCGACGAACCCTTCAACGGGTTGGATCCCAATGGGTTCCAGGACGTGATCCATCTGCTCAAGGAGTTGAACGAGGCTGGCAAGACCATAGTTGTCTCCTCCCACCTGCTGAACGAGCTGGAGCAATTTGCCGATTCCTTCATCCTCCTGCACAGGGGAAGCATTGCGCTGAACATCACCAAGTCCAACCTGCGGCAATCCAATAAGAAGGTAGTATTCACCTTTGAGCGGGAGCCCGGCGAGAAGGCTCGCGAGTTGATTCGGCAGCATGGAGAGATGGCTCAGGGAGGCCTGACGGCAGTCGTCGAGCTGAAACCGGGGGACATCGCCTCCATCGTGGAACGGCTGGTGGACCTGAAAGCGGTTCCGGTCAACCTGGAGACCCAGAACATATTGCAGGAGAAATACCTTGAGATCACGGCGTGAAGAATCTCATCTACATAGAACTCTACAAGCTCTTCGGGTCCACAAGGACCTATGTGACCTTCGGGATCGCGGTGGCCCTGATGTTGATCATCAACCTGGGCATGTACATGGAAGGCCGCGAGATCTTCGATTTCCTGCTCGAATCCATCAATGAGTATTTCTACCTGGACGGGGAGGTGCTGAACGGCTACCTGGTCACCTACCTGGCCCTCAACACCCTCTGGGTGCACATCCCGGTCCTGATCGTGATCGTGGCCGCCTCCATCTTTGCCGGCGAGTTCGAGCTGGGCACCATACGCCTGCTCCTGACACAGCCCATCAGGCGCGGTAACCTGCTCGGGGCCAAATTCATTGCCATGGCCGTTTACAACCTGGTATTCATGCTGCTGACCGTGATGGCCGCGCTGCTTCCGGCCTGGTTCCTGTTTGGCACAGGGGACCTGGTAGTCTTCCTTGACGGGATCCAGTTCATACAGGAGGATACCTTTGCGGGAAGGCTGGCCTGGTCTTTCGGCTTCGCCACCTTGTCGATGATCGCCTTCTCCTGCCTGGGCATGGTCTTCAGCCTTTTTTTCAAGAACACCCTGACCTCCATCCTGCTCTCCATGGGGATACTGATCCTCTCAACCCTGCTGCAGAAGTTCGTCTTCGGGGTCTTCAGCTCCTGGCAACCCTTTCTTTTCTCCTACCATTTTTCGAAATGGCAATTGTTCTTCATGGACCAGGTGCCGGCTTCAAGCATACTCTCCTCGGTTGGATTCATGCTCGCCATGATCCTCGGACTGGGTATTTTGTCCTATCTTAAGTTCAAGAAAATGAATATCACGGAATGAGACCGACTTTCGCCATACTTGCCCTGCTTTGTTTCCTTCAGGCCTTCTCCCAGGACCAGAATGATGAGCACATCCTAAGGTTGAAGGAGAAATACGACAAGGACTCGGAGCTAAAATGCCAGATCCGCATCAACATTGACATCGACGGCCTGACCATACCGGAAAAGGAGGTCTACGTCGAATTCGCAAAGGACAGCAAGACCGTGGTCAGGGGCAAGGGCCTGAGCCTGCTGCCCAAAAGAGGAACCGTCGAACAATTCAGGAACCTGATGGGCACGCCCATGCAGGCGATCTTTCTGTCCAGGAAAGGGACTTACATGGTCTACAAGCTGGTCGCGCTAGACCCTTCCTCCGACTGGATCACGGCTGACATCGTGTTCGACCCCGAGGAGAACCTGATCTATGAATCGGTTGTCAATACGAGAAAGCACGGAACTTTCACCACCCTCAACCAATATGACGGAAGGGACTATCCCTCGCGCACCGAGGTGACCTTTGAGGTAAAGAAGTTCAAGCTCCCCCTGAAGTTCATCGGAAGCGAACAGACGGCCGAAACCCTGTCGGGAATGAACGAGGATGTCATGGGACGGGTGATCCTGGAATACACCTATCTTTGATCCCAATAAATCTCAGCCCATGTCGGGAATCTACCTGCACATCCCCTTTTGCAAACAGGCCTGCACCTATTGCGATTTTCACTTTTCCACCTCGCTGAAGAGAAAGGAGGAGATGCTTTCTGCCCTGAAGACCGAGATGGAGCTGAGAAGGGAAGAAGTGGAGGATCCCCTGAAGACCATCTATTTTGGGGGAGGTACGCCTTCTTTGCTGGAGCCCTCGGAGCTTGAGGGCCTGCTATCCAGGATCGGCGATCTCTTTCGCGTGGAGCCCGGGGCAGAGATCACCCTCGAGGTCAACCCGGATGACCTGGATGAGGCTAGGATCGAAGAATGGGCGCGACTGGGGGTGAACCGTCTCAGCGTGGGAATACAGTCATTCGACGATGCCCGCCTGCGCTTCATGAACCGGGCCCATGACCGTAAACAGGCCCTGGCCGCCCTGGAAGCGGCCTGCAGGCAGTTCGACAACATCAGCATTGACCTGATCTACGGAATACCGGGAATGAGCCGGGAAGACTGGAAAAGCGACCTGGCAACGGCCTTTGACTTCCCCATAAGCCATATTTCCAGCTACGCCCTTACGGTGGAGCCAAGGACAGCCCTGGAGCACCAGATCCGCTCCGGCAGGTGCCCTGCCCCCAGCGAGGAGGAGTCCCTGGCGCATTTCGAGATGCTCATGGAGGAAGCCGACCGGCAGGGTTTCCAGCATTATGAAGTCTCCAATTTTGCAAGGGAGGGCTTTTTGTCTCGGCACAACACCTCCTACTGGCAGGGGGAGGCCTATCTCGGGATCGGGCCTTCCGCGCACTCCTTCAAAGGGGTTGAGCGCTCCTGGAACGTATCGAACAATGCCAAATACCTCAGGGCCCTGAAGCAGGGGAACCCGGACCGGGAACGGGAGGTACTGGGCACGGGGGAGAGGATCAACGAATTGATCATGACCCGGCTGCGGACCATGTGGGGCCTTTCGCTGGAGCGGGTGGAAGAAGAATTCGGCAGGGAGCAGAAGGACCGGATCCTGGCCCGGGCCGGCCGGTTTCTCGACCGGGGGCTTCTGAACCTGCGTGAGAATCATTTGATCGTGGATAGAAGCGGGTTGTTCCTGATCGACGGAATTGCCTCCGACCTGTTCACGGACTGATGCCCGTCGGGAATATTTTACTACTTTTAGCATAAGAATTGACAGATGGAAGCACTTTTAGGACTTTTTCTCGGAGCGATCGTCACCTACTGGTTCATGAGGTATGTCAAGCTGCAGAAGACACGGGACCTCACCAACACCCAATCCACCATCCTGATGGAGAAGATCAGGAAGGTCTGGAAGCTGATCACGGTGGAAGGGGAGTTTGCCGAGATCTATCATTACGAGAACACCAAGGAGCGTTTCATGAGCATGGTGTCCAGCAAGAAAAGGGCCATACTCCTGATCAACGCCAAGGCCTACGTCGGGTTCGACCTGTCCAGGATCAGCATGGAGGCCATTACGGACAAGAAGGTGATCAAGCTGACCGACTTTCCGGAACCCGAGGTCCTGAGCCTGGAGACCGACCTGAGGTATTACGACAAGAAGGACGGTCTGTTCAACAAATTCGACTCCTCCGACCTGACCGAGGTGAACGCAAAGGCCAAGGAGCACGTGCTTAAGAAGATCCCCGAAAGCGGGCTCCTGGAAACCGCCAGGAGCGAGGCGCTGGAAGCCGTGCTGCTCGTTCAGAACATCGTGGAGACCATCGGGTGGACGCTGGACTACCAGGACCTGCTGCTTGCCAGGAGCCAGAAAGGAGAGCTTCCCGGAGAGACCAAGAAGCTAAGTCAATAAAACCAGATTCGGGTGAACCAGGAAAAGGCCCTAGCCATTTTAAAGTCCGGACGCAACGTGTTCCTGACCGGTTCCGCCGGGACGGGTAAGACCTACGTGCTCAACCAGTACATAAAGTATTTGAAGGCCAGGAGGATCCCGGTATCCGTCACGGCCTCCACCGGGATAGCCGCCACCCATCTTGAAGGCACGACCATTCACGCCTGGTCGGGAATCGGCATCAGGGACAGCCTGACCCCGAGGCAGCTGGCAGCCCTGAAAAGCAAGAAGTACCTGCAAAAGCACATGGAGAAGACCAAGGTGCTCATCATCGATGAGGTCTCCATGCTGCACAAGAGGCAGCTGGACCTGGTCAACCGCGTCATCAAGGCCTTCAAGGAGACCGAGGAGACCTTCGGGGGCCTGCAGCTCGTGCTTTGCGGTGACTTTTTCCAACTCCCGCCCATTGGCGATTCCGGCGAGATGAGCCGTGACAAATTCTGTTTCATGTCGGAGTCCTGGATCGAGGCCGATCTCAGCATCTGTTATCTGACCGAGCAGTTCAGGCAAGCCGACACGAGGTTCAGCGACCTGCTCAACGAGATCCGCTCGGGGGAGGTTTCCGCAGGAGCGATCCGGCTTCTTGATTCAAGGAGGTCAGCGGGAACCGATGAGGCTTCCGGGGAGGGGCTTGCAGAAGACACCACGCGCCTGTACACCCACAACCTCGACGTGGACCGGGTTAACGAGGATTATCTCAGGAACCTGGGGGGCAAGATCAAGAGCTTCGAGGCCGTGGTAAAGGGAAACATGAAGCTGGCCGAGACGATCAGCAAATCCATCATGGCCCCTCCCGAGCTCCTGCTCAAGGAAAATTCCAAGGTCATGTTCGTCAAGAACAACTACGAGAAGGGCTACCTGAACGGATCGATCGGCAGGGTGCTCCGCTTTGACAAGGAGGGGATTCCCGTGGTCAGGCTCAGCAATGGCTATGAATTGAAGGCGGAACCCGAGGAATGGCGCATCGAGGATGAGACCGGGAAGCTGTTGGTCAGCTACACCCAGGTGCCGCTCAGGCTGGCCTGGGCGATCACGGTACACAAGAGCCAGGGGATGACGCTTGACGCCGCCCTCATGGACCTGGGAAGGACCTTTGAGAAAGGGCAGGGTTATGTGGCGCTATCGCGGGTGAAGGACCTTGAAGGGCTGGTCCTGGTCGATTTCAATCAGACGGCTCTGCAGGTCGATCCCCTGGCCCTGCGGGCGGACCAGCGGTTTCAGGAACTGTCTGAAGAAGCGGAGCAGCGATTTGAGGACGGGCTGCTGGAAGAGGAGGCCCTGGAGTTCGTCAAAAGCTGTGGGGGGATTTCCGACCCTGAGGAGATCAGGGGGAACCGGGAACGGTTGGAAAAGGGCAAGGCCATCAAGAAAAAATCGACCTACCTGGTCACGCGACAGCTCATTGAAAAGGGGCATACGCTGGAGGAGATCGCGATCCAGAGGGACCTGACCATCGGTACCCTCTGCACCCACCTGATCAAGATCTCATCCATGTATCCCGAAACGGACCTGTCTAGGTTCAAGCCGGACAAGAGCACCATGGCCAAGGTGAGGAACGCCCGGAAGAAATTGCTCGGAAGCGGCAGGCACGGGGAGACCGTAAGCCTGAAGCCCCTTTTCGAGATGCTGAAGGGACAGTTGACCTATGATCAGATCAAGGTCGCGTTGCTGTACGTGTGAAAGGTCCGGGGGTATGGCATAGCTTAGAAATCAAAACACCAAGACATGAATGTTGAAGAATTCAGGATCTACTGCCTGAGCAAGGCCGGGGTCACCGAGGAGTTTCCCTTTGATGAGAGCACGCTGGTCTTCAAGGTTGGCGGGAAGATGTTCGCCCTGACCGGGCTGGACGACCCCGAGTTCAAGGTCAACCTGAAATGTGACCCGGATTGGTCGGCAGAGCTCAGGGACCAGTATGAGAGCATCCGGCCGGGCTGGCACATGAACAAAACGCATTGGAACACGGTCCATGTCGACGGTTCCTTTACCGACGAGCTTTTCCTGCGACTGGTGGACCACTCCTATGACCTGGTCCTGCAAAGCCTGCCCAAAAAACTTCGGGACGGCATCTGATTTTTTTTTGTTTGATAAGGAATAGTGGGTCTTTGCTAAGTGAATGGGCACTTTGGTCCAAAGAAATTTCAAAACTGACCCAAAAACGAATATTTTGGTTCTCTAATCAAACCTAATTGAAACTTTTATGAGAACTATCCGATTACTTGCTTTTATTGCCGCATGGGTCTTTCTGAGCCCGGCAAAACTCAATGCCCAGACAGAAGAGAAGACGCCGAAATACATCACGCGCACCACGATGCACTGGAACATGGACAAGGAAGACTTCAGCATGAAGGACTGGAAGGCCGTTGAGAAAGAATACCTTGACAAGGTGGTCATGAAGAACGAGCACATCCTTGGTTCCTCCTTCTTCATGCACCAGTACACAGATGACAACACCACCCTGGAGTACGTGCAGGTCTTTGATTCCTGGGAGGCGATCGAAAAGGCTTCCGAGAGAAATGGAGAACTGGCCAAAGAGGCCTGGCCGGACGATGATGCCCGCAGGGCCTTCTTCAAGAAGCGTAACGATTATTATTCCAACGAGCATTCCGATGAGATCTACGCCATCATGGATGGGGGCAAGCCCCTCGCAGAAATGCCGGACAAGGACCTGACCCTGTATCTGAGGATCAGCCACTTCGCCTTTCCCGAGGACGGGACCTTTGAAGAGTGGAAGGAGCTCAGGGATTCCCGTCTTGAGAACGTCGTCCACAAGAACGAGCACATCCTGGGCTATTACCCTAGCCGGCATTACTATGGAGGAGACCGCACCGAGTTCATCGAGGCTTTCTATGTCGAGGATGTCGCTGCGTTGGACAAGATGCTGGATCGCCTGCCGGAACTCGCCAAAGAGGCCTGGTCGGAGGAAGATCGCAAAGACCGCTGGGAGAGAGGCCGAAAATACTACACGGGCAAACATGAGGACTATATCTACACCTACGTGTCGGGCCTGTCCAAGTAGTTGAACATCAAATGTAGTTTAATGTTAAGTGGATTGGAGGCTGTTCTTGAGAGAGCAGCCTCTTTTATTTCAGTCGTTCCCTGAATCCGGAAGGGGTCATTCCCTTGACCTGCCTGAACTTCCTGTTGAAATGGGTCAGGTTGTTGAACCCCGAGCGGAAGGCGATCTCGGAGACCCTCAGGTCCCGGTTGCGCGTGAGCAGCCTGCAGGCCTGCCCGATCCGGATGTCGGTCACAAAGCTCATATAGGTCTTGTTGGTTCGCTGCCTGAAATAGCGGCAGAAAGCGTTGGGGCTCATGTTGGCTATCTCTGCTGCTTCACTGACCGAGAGGTTCTGAGAATAGTTCTCGAGGGTGTAGTCCATTATGTCTCGCATACGCTTACCCTCAGCTTCGCTGAACTTCTTCCTGTGGATGTCCGAAGACAGCATCTCCTTTGTGCTGTCGCTCAAATGGTGAAGAATCTCAATGAAGGTCAGAAATCGTTTCAATGGAGACAGACGCATCATTTCGGGCATGCGATCAGCTATGCTTCTTTCATCTACATGTATCCTGAAACCCTGCTTTACCGCGTCAAAGAAAGGACCCAGGGAATGAAACTCAGGGTGCTCGAAGAAACCCGGCCCGTAGGATTCGGGGGTAAAGAACAGGGAGATCATATGCACGCCTTCGGGTGAGGGTTCATTAGAGAACACATGGGGAAGATGGGCTCCTATGGCAAAAAAGTCTCCCGGCGCAAACTGGCCGAAGGCATCCCCGATGAAGAAGGTTCCCTCTCCCTTGAGTATGAAGCTGAGCTGGATCTCCTCGTGCTGATGCAATTTGGAGTAGAAGTTCTCCGCCCGGTCCTCCTGGACGATCAGGGTCGAATTGTCGGGTTTGGGGATGACGAAGGGCAGGACTTTCACAGGTCAGGGCTATTTCTTTGGGTTAAAAATATTCAAATTATTACCAATAAAGGTATTTATATAAACAAAAATAGGTAGAATAGTGCTAGAAATGGATATTTGCAGCCTATCCGGTCAGGTCTCCCGAAGCTATCTTTGAACTAACCAAAAATACTACAGATGGAAGTTCAATGGAAAGGGGTCATGCCTGCAGTGACCACAAAATTCACAGCTCAGGACGAGCTGGATCTTGAAGCGTTCGAGACCAATATCCGGGCCCAGCTGGATGCAGGAGTGCATGGGATCATCCTCGGGGGGACCCTGGGGGAGGCCAGCACCCTTACCGAACAGGAAAAGAGAAGGCTGGTGCGGGAAACCGTGGGTATAGTAGCTGGGCGAGTGCCGGTGATCATCAACATCGCAGAGCAGTCTACCCGGTCAGCCATAGAGATGGCGGGGATGGCTGAAGAGGACGGAGCTTCGGGACTGATGATGCTTCCGCCCATGAGGTACAGGGCGGACGACCGGGAGACGGTGACCTACTTCAAAAAGGTCGCTCACAGCACACCACTGCCCATCATGATCTACAACAACCCCGTGGATTACGGGATCGAAGTGACCCTGGACATGTTCTCGGAGCTCCTGGACAGTTGCGGGAACATCAAGGCGGTCAAGGAATCGACACGTGACATCTCGAACATCAACCGCATCCGGAACCGTTTCGGGGACCGCCTGTCGATCCTCTGCGGTGTCGACACCCTGGCCCTGGAAAGCCTGCTCATAGGGGCGGATGGCTGGGTGGCCGGACTGGTCTGCGCCTTTCCCGCTGAAACAGTGGCGATTTACGAGTTGGCAAAGGCGGGAAGAACCGAGGAGGCCATCGAGATCTACAGGTGGTTTCTGCCGTTGTTGGAATTGGATATTAACACTAAATTAGTACAGAATATCAAGCTGGCGGAAGTGGCCACCGGGATCGGCACGGAACAGGTGAGGGAGCCTCGTTTGCCCCTGGCCGGTGCGGAGCGCGAAAGGGTGCTCGGCATCATTGACCGGGCCCTGAAGACCAGGCCACGGCTTCCGGACTACAGGAATCTCTGAATGCCCGGGGGCTTGATTGAAAGGAACAGGCAAATACAAAAGCAGACCAGATATGATCACAGGCAAGAATTATTTAGGAGATCGGCTTTCGGGCTCGGGCAAGGTCAGGTTCAAAACCTTCAACCCGGTGCTGAACACAGAGAACGGCACCGAGTTTGCAGAGGCCTCCCCGGATGAGATCCGAGAGGCTGTCGACCTCGCCTGGGAGGCCTTCAGGGAGTATCGAACGATGAGCGGGGGGCGGAAGAGCGATTTCCTGAATGCCATAGCCGATGAGATCCTTGGCCTGGGGGATGAGCTGCTTGAAACCTATTGTGAGGAATCCGGCCTTCCCAGGGGCAGGGCAGAGGGGGAGCGGGGAAGGACCGTCTTCCAGCTGCGCTCCTTTGCGGACCTGGTCCAGGAAGGTTCCTGGGTGGAGGCCTCGATCGACACGGCCCTGCCGGACAGGAAACCGGTACCCAAGCCCGACCTCCGAAAAATGCTCGTCTCCTTGGGCCCGGTGGTGGTGTTCGGGGCCAGCAATTTTCCCCTGGCCTATTCAACGGCGGGAGGTGACACGGCAGCTGCGCTGGCAGCGGGTTGCCCTGTGGTGGTCAAATCCCATCCCATGCATGCAGGTACCGGGGAGTTGGTTGCCTCAGCGATCATAAGCGCGGCAAGAAAAACGGGAATGCCCAACGGGGTATTCTCCAACCTGAACAGCAGCGGCATCGAGGTCGGCGTGCAGCTGGTACAGGATCCCAGGATCAGGGCCGTCGGATTCACGGGAAGCATTCAGGGTGGAAGGGCCCTGTTCGACCTGGCCGCGAAAAGAGAGGAGCCCATACCGGTCTTTGCGGAGATGGGAAGCGTAAATCCCGTGGTGCTGTTCCCTGAGGCCCTGAAGTTGCGCGGAGAGAGCCTGGCCGGACAGTATGCCTCCTCGGTGACCCTGGGAACAGGTCAGTTCTGCACGAACCCGGGCCTGTTGCTCGGGATAAGGGGAGAGGAGCTGGACCGCTTCATCGAGCAGCTGGCAGCTTCCATAGTTGAGATCGAACCCAGCATCATGCTCCACCCGAACATCGTGGGAGCCTACGAGGCCAAAAAGAAAAGAGCCATCGACCAGCAGGGCCTGCGGGTGGTTGCCGACGTGGATGTCGAGGTGCCCCCGAATTACGCCCGCCAGGCGGTGACAACCGTCGAAGGCGAGACCTTTCTGGGCAATCCCACCCTGCACCAGGAGGTTTTCGGTCCCTTCACCCTGGTGGTCCAGTGCGAAGACGGCGATCAGCTGGAGCGCATCCTTTCAGGGCTGGAAGGACAGCTCACCGGTACGGTGATCGCCGAAGAAGAAGAGCTGTCGCAATATGCCCATGTGATCGACACCTTGCGGGACAGGGTTGGAAGGATCATCTTCAACGGGGTTCCCACGGGCGTGGAGGTATGTCCTTCCATGGTGCATGGAGGTCCTTACCCAGCCTCCACGGACAGCCGCTTCACGGCTGTCGGGACCAATTCGATCAGGCGCTGGGCAAGGCCCTTCAGCTTCCAGGAATGGCCTGATGCGCTTCTTCCCGAGGAGCTCAAGGACTCCAACCCCCTGGGCATTGAGAGAAGGGTCAACAACAAGAACACCAGAGCCGCCATCTGATGCGCAGTCTTTTCACCTGCATAGACGGGCACACCTGTGGGAACCCGGTCCGCGTGATCGCCGAGGGAGGACCAGAGCTCATCGGGGAGAACATGAATGAGAAGCGACTTCATTTCATGCGTGAGTTCGATTGGATCCGAACAGGCCTTATGTTCGAGCCAAGAGGCCATGACATGATGAGCGGTAGCATCCTTTACCCGCCCCATGACCCCGAGAACGATTTTGCAATACTCTTCATAGAAACCTCCGGTTGCCTGCCCATGTGTGGGCATGGAACGATCGGCACCGTGACCATCGGCATCGAAGAGGGCCTGATAAAGCCAAAAGTGGAAGGCAGGATCCGGATGGAAGCCCCTGCCGGGCTCGTGGAGATCGAATACGGGAGGAAGGGAGACAAGGTGGATTGGGTCCGGTTGACCAACGTGAAGAGCTATCTCGCAGCTGCAGATTTGAGCGTGGACTGCCCCGGGCTTGGCGAATTGACCTTTGACGTGGGATACGGGGGTAACTTCTATGTCATCATCGACCCGCAGAAGAACTTTGCCGGAATGCAGGACTTCACCGCGGCCGAGCTCATCGGATTTTCACAGAAGGTGAGAAGCAATATCAACGAAAAGTACCCTGGAAGGTTCGTGCATCCGGAGAACCCTTCGATCCAGGGAGCCAGCCATGTGCTCTGGACGGGAGAGCCCCTGGATCCAACCTCTTCCGGCAGAAACGCCGTTTTTTACGGGGACAAGGCCATTGACAGGTCTCCCTGCGGCACGGGCACCTCAGCCAGGATGGCCCAGCTGCACGCCCGGGGAAGACTATCCCACGGAGAGGAATTCGTTCACGAGAGCTTTATAGGCTCCAAATTCACAGGAAGAATAGAGGAAGTCACGGAGCTGGCCGGAATGCCGGCGATCGTGCCGAGCATACAGGGTTGGGCCAGGGTCTACGGGCACAACAGCATCAGCATAGACACGGAGGACGATCCCTATGCCCATGGCTTCCAGGTGATCTAGTACAGCAAGAAAAAACGGAATGAAATGAATAACATTTGGAATAAAGCGCAATAACCAGGTATTTGAATGAAAAAGATTATAGTGATCGGCGGCGGGATCATCGGACTGTGTTCCGCCTACTACCTAAGGAAGGAAGGGCATGAGGTGCTCGTCATAGACCAGTCGAACCTGGACGAGGGAGCCTCCTATGTCAATGCGGGCTACATCTCGCCCAGCCACATCATACCCCTTTCGGCCCCCGGGGTGGTGAAGAAGGGCCTGCAATGGATGTTCGATCCCTCGAGCCCTTTCTACGTCAAGCCCCGGATGGACCTGGAGTTCTTGAAATGGGCCTGGGCCTTCAACAAGTCCTGCAATCACAAGCACGTGGAGCGCTCGATCCGTGTCATCCGTGACATCTCCCTGCTCAGCGAGGAGCTTTACAAGGACATTGCCAGGGATCCCCGCTTTGATTTCCACTACGAGAAGAAAGGCATACTGATGCTCTGCCAGACCGAGAAGATGCTCGAGGTCGAGATGAAGACGGCCAAAATGGCTGATGAGATAGGGCTCGAGGTCGACGTCCTCAACGCGCAGGAGGTTCAGGAGCTCGAGAAGGGGGTTCGAGTCGATGTGATCGGTGCCACCCATTACCTTTGCGACTCCCACACCACGCCCCACGAGTTCATGGCCAACATGAAGACGGCCCTGGAGGAGGACGGGGTTCGTTTCCTCAAGAACGAGGAAGTCACGGACCTGCTCATGGAGGGCAGGAAGATCAAAGAGGTCCGGACCCCTAAGGGAGTTCACAAGGCCGACGAATTCGTGCTTGCGGCCGGTAGCTGGACCCCCCTGGTACTGAGAAAGATCGGCATTCGGATGCTCCTGCAGGCCGGAAAGGGATACCGGATCAATTGCTACCGACCCACGGGAATCGCCTATCCGGCCATACTTACAGAGGCCAAGGCAGCGGTGACCCCTATGAACGGTTTCACGCGCTTCGCCGGAACCATGGAGATCGCGGGGATCACAAAGAATGTGAACCCGGTTCGGGTTAATGCCATCGCCGCGGCGGCGCACCGCTACTACCCTGAAGTAGAGTTGACAGAAGAGGAGAAAAGGGAGGCTTCCAGCGGGTTGAGACCCGTTTCGCCCGACGGGCTGCCCTTCATCGGGAAGTCCAAGGGCTGCGAGAACCTTACCATTGCGACCGGACATGCCATGATGGGATGGAGTATGGCCACCGCAACGGGAAAGCTGGTGAGCGAGATGATCTCAGAAGGCCCCCTGTCAATGAATGCAGATCCTTTTCACCCGGACCGCAGCTTTTAGAGCTCTTCGGTGTTGAGGCGCATGGTGATCAGGTGCTTTTTGAATCCGGCCTTCTCATAGGCCCGGATGGCGGGATCATTGACCGTGTACACGTCCAGGCGGATCTCGTTCAGGCCTCTCTTGCGGCACCAATCGATCAGCTTTTCTACGATGAGGCCGTTCAGGCCTTTCCCACGGTGCTCCTCGGGGACGAACATGAACCCGAGATAACCCATGCGCTCGTGCTTCAGGTAATGACGGTCGGGCTTGATCCTGGCATAGCCCGAGGCAAGGATCTCCCCGTCCTCTTCGACCACCAGCACCTCGGCGTCCTCAGACCGGATGAACTCGCCGATGTCATAGTAGGAGATCTTTCCTTCACGTATGGTGGGATCCATGGGTCGTTCCGCCTCGATGAGGCCCTGTTCGAACTCCAGTAGGACCGGAAGGTCCTCAAGCCTTGCCTTTCTTACCCGGTACATCTTCAGCAGGAGGTGTCAGCGATGATCTTCCATTCTCCGTCGATCTTCTTGAAGATGATCATGAAGATGCCGTTGGCGTCACCCACGGTCCGGGTAAGGTAAAATTCCCCCAACACGTAGTAGGATTCGTCCTGTATGGGGCTGATCTCGTGGATCACGAAGTTCAGCTCCCCGGTGTGGTCCTTTGAGGGATATCCGTTCTTATAGCGGTCGAGTGTGTTCTGCCATCCGAGGGTGACGCCATTGCGCCCGTAGAATTTGAGTTCCTGGGACTTCCAGTATCCCTGCATGAAGCCCTCCAGGTCATAGTTGTTCCAGTCCTGCCGCTGTTTTTCGATCACCGCCCGGATCTCCTTCTGGTCTCCTTCCCATTCGCGCTCCTGGCCGAGGCCGATCATGGGGAGAAGGAAAAGCATCAAAAGTGTCAGTCTTTTCATTTTTTGTGGATTTGAGGTTTTGGTTGAATTTAAGTTTTTTATTCTATAGATGTTGCTGAGGCTCAAAGCTGCATGAAGTCTTCCCTGAGCACCCTGTCCAGGTTTTCGATGAGCTCCAGTGCATTGTCTTTCGAAAATACCATGGGAGGCTTGATCTTGAGCACGTTGTGATCGGGACCGTCCAGGCTCATGAGTATTCCGCGCTCCTTCATCCGGTTCACCAGGTAGTGGGCCTGTTCGGGAAGCGGCCTGAGTTCGGCGTCGACGAGCTCAATACCCAGGAACAGCCCCTGGCCCCGCACGTCTCCCAGGATGGGGAATTCCCTTTGCAGCTGGCGCAGCTCCTCTTTCAGGAACTCACCAACGAGAAGTGCATTCTCCTGCAACTTTTCTGTTCTCAGGGTTCTCAGCACCTGTGTGGCTATGGAACAGGAGACCGGGTTGCCCCCGAAGGTATTGAAGAACTCCATGCCCGTTGAGAATTTTTCCGCGATCTCACGGGTGCAGACCACTGCAGCCACCGGATGACCATTGCCAAGGGGTTTTCCTAAGGTGATGATGTCGGGGAGGACCCCATGAAGCTCAAAGCCCCAGAAGGTCTTTCCCATGCGGCCGCAGCCAACCTGAACCTCATCGGAGACGCAATAGCCCCCGGCTTCCCGGACATGCTGGTAGGCCGTCTTCAAAAATCCTTCGGGAAGCTCCACCTGGCCTCCGCAGCTGATGATGGGCTCAACGATGAGTCCTGCGATCCCGCGACCCTTCTCCCTGACCTTTTCGATCTGCTCCCTGACCTCCCGGGCGTAAGAGGCACCCGAATCGGGACCCCGGTGCTTTCCCCGAAAGGCATCGGGGAGGGGGAAGATATGAGTGTGCTCCGGGCAGCCCTGTCCTCCCTTGCCGTCAAACTTGTAGGAGCTGATCTCGATGCATGCATTGGTGTTGCCGTGGTAGCCAGCTTCTGACGCCAGCACGTCCCTTTGCCCGGTGGCGGTTTTGATCATTCGCAGGGCCAGCTCATTGGCCTCGCTTCCGGAGTTCACGAAATGGAAGACGCAGAGCTCCCTCGGGAGGGTCTTCATCAACTCTTCCGCCAGCTCGTTCACATTCTTGTGGAGATAGCGCGTATTGGTGTTCAGAACCGCCATTTGAGACTGGCCGGCCCGTACGACGTCGACCTGCTCATGCCCGACATGGGCCACGTTGTTGACGGTGTCGAGGTATTTGCGCCCGGTGTCATCGATGAGATAGGCGCCCGATCCCCGAACGATGTGAAGGGGGACCTCATAGGACAGGCTCATCCCGGGACCCAGGTGTTCCTTCCTGAACCCGAGCATCTCTGAGGGCCCGCCCGTTGGTTGGGCCATGAGGGCCCTGTCTTTGAACAGCAGGTTCGGATCGGGGCACAGGTCCCTGAAAACGCCTATTTGGTTGTAGTAGGCCACTCCCGGAAAATCGACGGCGAAGTCGAGCATGGAGAGCATGACCTGGAAATGGAGATGGGGCGGCCAGTTGCCGTTTTCCGGATAGTTGCCAAGAACGGCGATCTGCTCCCCCTTCGCGATCCGGTCCCCGGGCTTCCATTGGGTGGCGCTGGAAACGCTGAGGTGGCCATGGAGGGTGTAGAAGCTGAGGTTCTCCACCTCGTGCCTCAGGATCACGAGGCCTCCGTACTCTTTGTCCCCGGCGTCGTTGACCGCGGTCACTACTTCCCCGTCGAGAAGCGCGTGTACCGGAGTTCCGGGGGGAAGCCAGAAATCGATGCCCAGGTGTATGGTCCTGTTCTCCCTGCCCGAGTTGCCCATTTTCTCATAGGCATCAGTGGCGTAGACCCCCCTGGCTTCGAGGTATCCTCCGGCAATGATCTTCCCCGGGTTCTCTCTCTGCAGCCGGTTGATCTTGAAATCGAAGAACTCGAAATCGGCAAAATCCTCCTTCAGGCCCAGCCAGGTGCTGGCCACGCTTAGGTCCAGGTTGATCGCTTCAACGGCGCCGGAGGCTGGGAACAGGTTTCGCAGTTCAAATTGCGTTTTCCCGGCCCAGGAGACAAAATCTTCATATTTTGGGTGGGCAGGGAATCCGCATGCGGATCGGAAACTGTAGTGCGCGAGCTCATGATCGACCTCTCTCCATTGATCAAGGAGCTTCCATGCGGCCTCGTCACTGATCTGGAGGTAGCTGTTTTCGGGCTCCTGGATTCGGTTGATGCGGGATTTGGTGACCGATACCACCAGCCGGATCCCGATACAGGCATACAGGTGCTCCAGCTCCTCCTCCAGGAGCGGGAAGCTTTCATGGTAGCCCCTGACCAGGGGCAGACTGCCCTGCAAGGGGTCTTCCAGACCCATGATCGCGTAGGCGCATGCTACCGCGAGGTCGTTGATGACCTGGGTCAGAACCGCATCCCCGAAATCGATCACGGCCCGAACCAGGGGTTTTCTAATGTCTTCCGAAACGATCAGGTTGTTGTCGTTGGCGTCATTGTGCACCACGGCCTTGCGCAGCTCCCGGTAGCTGTCACTGCCGGTTTCGAAAAGTCTTAAGAAATGAAGGATCGTTCTTTGCTGCTCTTCTTCGAAAAGGCTGATATGCTTTCTCGTCCAGTCGGCCCGGGCGAGGTCCCAGTCCAGCTCACGCCTGGACATGGGGTGCTCGAATCCTGCCAGCGCCGCGGTCGTTTTGCCGCAGACACGCCCCAGGCTGTGCCTAAGCTCATCCGACTGGGGGTTCACTTCGCTGTAAAGCCTGCCCGGAATCCAGCTGAGAAGCCTCACATGCCTCTCCTTACCGGAGCCGTCTGCCACAAGGGAGACCAGACGACCCTCGAGATCGGGTATGGCCCTGGGATGCTCCAAAGCCACTCCCGAGGTTTCCATGTGTTTCAGGATCTGCTGCTGGTAGTCCAGGTAGTCCCCGGATTCCCCTGGGCGGGAGATCTTCAGGACAAAGGTGCCCATCTCGTCGCCGTGGATCCTGTAGTTGATGTCGATCTCACCGGGCAGGAAGCTGGCCCTGCCATTGATTCCGTATCGCTCGAGAGCGATTAGTTCGGCCTCCTGTTCGGTGAGGAGCAATTCATCGTAGCCTGTGCTCATGATTCCGGATTATGACTTCGTGCGTATCATCATATCTATGTTCCAGAGATAGCTGTCTCCCGGATCCAGGACCTCCAGGCCGATGCCGTTGTTGAAGGCGTCCGTGATGCAGGTCATGGGTTCGATCGCCATGCTCTGCCTGTGGGGAGGAGTATAGATCTGCAGGTAGGATTCTTCCCCTGCCTCAAAGGACAGCCTGAGGTGGTAATCCGGGGTTTCAAAGGAGCAGGCCGGCCGGACCAGGGAGTACCCGTCGTCAAAGGCTTGTTCCCCCACCACGAAGCGATCGGCAAGACCTGCCGCCTCCTTTTCTTCGGGGATCATCCGCTCCGGGCAGATGAAATGGTCCAGGGCCTCCATGGACAGAAAGCTTTCAGAGAGATCGGAAGAAGCAAAATAAGGGTGCCATCCCAAACCAAAGGGAAACGACTGATCCCCCGAATTGAGGAGTTCAAATCCCAGGCTGACCTCGCCCCGGTCTGAAAAGGAGTATTTCAGTCCCAGCTCATAGGCAAAGGGATAGCCCGGGTGGCTTCCATCCGCCCGGTACCTCAGCTCCAAAACCGCCTTTTCGGTATTGCCGACTTCCTTGTGCAAGCTAAAGGTCCGGTCATGGACCAGGCCGTGGATGGCATTGTTGAAGCTTGTGTCATTGATCTCCAGTTGGTAAGCCTTTTCGCCAAAATGGTAGGCCCCGTCCCTGACCCGGTTCGGGAAGGGGAACAGAACGGAGGACTTGAAGGAATTCCGATAATCTTCAAGTCCTTTTTCGTCAATTGTGATCCCGTCTATTACAGGTACGTTGTCTATGATCAGCTCCTGCAGGCTGCCGCCCAGGTTTGGGAAGATGCGGCAGCTCATCCGGTTGCTGTACACGTGAAGGTGACAGAGCATTCCGTTCTCGTGTTTGATCTCTCTGATTTTCCACATTGAATTGTCAATAAGCCCTCGGGTAGAAAGGTGCTCCGCCCGGGAATTAGAGATTAAAAATAACGAAAAATGAGTTACGGAACGGGCCGGGATCAGGATCCCAGCACTTCGCTCTGCTTTTTGTAAAAGGTGTCAGACTGCAGCTTGAGCAGGTCTTTGGCCTTCTGCTTCTTGTAGTCGTAGATCTCCGCGTCTTCTGCGACATCATAATACACCTTCTCATTGAGCGCGGTGTCTGTTTGAAGCAGGGCTGCGCGTTGATCCTTCTGTTGGGTCACCCAGACCCTTAGTGCGTCTTCCTGCTCCTCGAACTTCAGGTCATAGGCTCCCTTGGGGGCCATGACCTTGGCGAACACAGGCGCCGTTTCAATGGCCATGAACAGCAGGAGTATGAAGAAGGAAGGAAACCAGGCCAGTTCTCCCAGAGCGTTGATCCGGGCCATAAGCCCGTCAAATCCGTCTATGATAGGCTGGCTTCCGGCGATCTGGGCCTTCTGTTTATCGCGGAGATCCGCGATCAGGGCCTCTTTCTCCGAGAGTTGCGAGCGACTGGTCTCTTTTAGCTCCTGCAACTCCTGCAGCTGGGCGTCGTGCTTCTCTCTTTTCTCCTTGTAGACCGGGCCTTTTCCGACCTTCAGGGTGCCTTTGGTCCCTTCGGCCTCTGAAATATAGGTGTCATAGAGGGCATTGACCTCCTTTTCCTTGTCGTCGACCCGTTTCCGGATCTGGGCCATCTCTCCCTCGATGCGTTCGATCTCTCCGGCGTACTGCAAGCCGACCTGCTCCTGGTTCTGCAAAGTAAGCTGGTTCTTCTGCTCCAGGAGCACCTGGTCGATCTCCTTTTCGAAGATCTTGAGTTCAAGGGGCTTGGAGATGACCACAGCGATGATCACCGCGAGAACGATCCTTGGGGAAGCCTGTAAGAGCTCCTTCCAGAAACTGTCTCTTTTCTTGATGGTGGAGACGATGAACCTGTCCAGGTTGAAGATCAGCAGCCCCCAGATCAATCCGAAGAAAACAGCTGCGTAGACATTGTCGAAAACGGTATACAAGGCATATCCCCCGGAGATGAAGGCCATTATGGCGGTGAAGAACACCGTGCCGCCGATTCCTGCATATTTGATCTGTTCCGACTTTGGGCTTTCGAGGAGTATGTCGGTGTCGGCGCCCGAACACATCCAAAAGAATTCTTTTATCATAATGAGGAGGGTTTAGTTAAAGAGAACGGCTGAACCTCTCCATATGTTGCACGTTTATTGCCTTTGTTATGATAAAGTTTTGTTAAATTTTGCTGGGCTCAGAATAGCCAAAGGTCTCTATGTCCTTCTTCCAGAGCTTGGCTACCAGGGCCCGGGTCTCCGGGGTGTAATAGGAAGCGTAGTCTTTGATCCCCGCCTTCTTGCGATGTGAAAGCTTCTTGTCGGTTATTCCGAGCCTGTCCGTCACGTAGTTCCAGTCTTCCTGAAGGTTTTCGAATTTTCCGATGAAATCCATGAGCAGCCGGCCTCTTTTGTCTGCAAGCATGTTGATCTGGTGTGCGTCATATCGCTTGCCCTGATAGCGAATGTACTGATCGAATTCCATTTTGATCACCTTGGGGTACCGTCCGTGATCCGGTCTGCGCCGGATGAATTCGTATTCCGACACCAGGCGGTCCCAGGGGTTCCTCACAAATGCGAACTTGAAATAGGATTCGAACAGCTCCTGTGGCATGAGCCTTTTGGCCACGTTTATGTCATCGTGCTGGCGAAAGGCGTATCTGTGATAGTCCTTTTCGATCCTTAGGAACCGGCTTTTGATCTTTGACCAGGCATCGGTCGGCTTGACCAGGCTCAGCGGCTCCAGGGTGTCGCGGATGCTGCTACCCGCCGCTTTTCTGACATGTACGAATATGAATTTATGTGAATCGGAGATCAGCATCCATTCAATGACTGTACGGGCAACTCATCCTTTGAACATCTCGGTGTAGTACTTGTAGAACAGGGGGATCGTCTCTATCCCTTTGAGGTAGTTGAAGATGCCGAAGTGCTCGTTGGGCGAGTGAATGGCGTCGCTGTCCAGTCCGAAGCCCATGAGTATGGTCTTGCTTCCCAACTCTTTCTCGAATAGGGCCACGATGGGAATGCTCCCTCCCGAACGCTGGGGGATGGCGGGGACGCCAAAGGTCTCCGAGTAGGCCTTATTGGCTGCCTGGTATCCGATGTTGTCAATGGGGGTCACATAGGGGTGTCCTCCGTGATGTGGCGTCACTTTCACCCGCACGCCTTTGGGGGCTATGCTTTCAAAATGTGAGCTGAAGAGCTCTGTGATCTCATCCGGGTCCTGGTCGGGGACCAGGCGCATGGAGATCTTGGCGTAGGCCTTGCTCGCGATGACGGTCTTGGCGCCTTCGCCCGTGTATCCGCCCCAGATCCCGTTCACGTCGAGCGTGGGCCGGATCGAGTTTCTCTCGTTGGTCGTGTATCCCTTCTCGCCAAATACATCCTCGATGTCAAGTGCCTTTTTATACTCCTCCAGGGAGAAGGGAGCCTTTGCCATTTCTGCCCTCTCTTCAGCGCTCAGCTCGATCACCTTATCATAGAATCCCGGGATCGTGATGTGGTTGTTCTCGTCGTGCAGGGAGGCGATCATCTCTGCCAGGACATTGATCGGGTTTGCCACTGCGCCTCCGTAGAGACCGGAGTGCAGATCCCGATTCGGACCGGTCACTTCCACTTCCACATAGCTCAGTCCGCGCAGCCCGGTCGTGATGGAAGGCTGCCTGTTGCTGATCATCCCGGTGTCGGAGATCAGGATCACGTCGTTGCTGAGTTTCTCCTGATTTCGCTCCACGAACCATTCCAGGCTGCAAGAGCCCACTTCTTCTTCCCCTTCGATCATGAACTTCACATTGCAGGGAAGACCCGTCTCGCGGATCATGATCTCAAAGGCCTTGACGTGCATGAACACCTGGCCTTTGTCGTCAGAGGACCCCCGCGCGAATATCGCTCCTTCCGGATGAATCTCTGTTTTTTGGATCACCGGCTCAAAAGGGGGAGAGGTCCACAGGTCCAGGGGATCCGGTGGCTGGACGTCATAGTGGCCGTAGACCAAAACGGTCGGAAGGCCTTCGTCGATGATATGCTCCCCGTAGACGATGGGATTGCCCGGTGTCTCGCAGATCTCAACCTTGTCACATCCTGCCGCCTTGAGGTAATCACGAACCGCTTCAGCCGTCTTCAGTATGTCTCCTTTGAACTTGGGATCCGCTGAGATCGACGGGATTTTCAACAGTTCGATCAGTTCCTCGATGAATCGATCCTTGTTTTGTTCTATATAGCCTTTTATGCTTGTCATTGAGCGAAAATTTTTCAAAAGACAAATATAGGTAAAACAAAACTGCTTTCTTTATATTTGAGGGATTCTGACAGCCTTTTCTGCCTCATCCAAAAATCCTGAAAATATGGAATCCAGAAGATCTTTTGTTCAAAAGTCCGCCCTGGCGGGAACGGGTCTGATCCTTTCTCCCAAAGAGTTTTTCCTGGGTGCTTCTCCGAGCGACCGGTTGCGGGTCGGGCTGATCGGCGTGGGGCTTCGCGGAACCAACCACCTGAGGAACCTGTTGCTTCGCAAGGACGTACGCATCGAAGCCATCTGCGACATCGACCCGGAGCGGAACCGTCTCTGCCTGGAGCTTATAAGCGAGGCCGGAGGGAAGAAGCCCCGTGTTTTCGGGAACAGCGAACTGGACTATCGAAACCTGCTGGAGGTCAAAGAGCTGGATGCAGTGATCATCTCGACCCCCTGGCAGTGGCATGCCCGGATGGCGGTGGATGCCATGGAGGCAGGCAAGTATGCCGGGCTTGAGGTGTCAGCCGCAACCACCATGGACGAGTGCTGGGACCTGGTCCGGGCACATGAGCGGACCGGGACCCACCTGATGATCCTGGAGAACGTGAATTACCGCAGGGACGTGATGGCGGTGCTGAACATGGTCAGGCAGGAGGTGTTCGGGGAGCTGATCCACTTTCGCTGTGGTTACCAGCACGATCTGAGGCATGTAAAGTTCAACGATGGCAAAACTCCTTATGGCAAAGGGGCCGAGTTCGGGGAGAAGGGAATCTCCGAGGCCAAATGGAGGACCCAATACTCCGTGGATCGGAACGGGGATGTGTACCCGACCCATGGCCTGGGACCCGTGGCGGTCATGTGCGACATCAACCGGGGAAACCGCTTCCTCTCCCTCACTTCACATGCCACGAAAAGCCGGGGACTTCATAATTACATCGTCGAGACCGGGGGAAAGGACCATTCAAATGCCAGTCTGAAATTCAAACTCGGCGACGTGATCACAACCACCATTGATACGGCCAATGGGGAAACCATTCTCGTAACCCATGACACCAACCTTCCACGACCCTATTCCCTGGGCTTCAGGGTGCAGGGGACCCGGGGAATTTGGGAGGCTGACGGGAACCGAATCTACATCGAAGGAGAGTCGGAACCCCACAAATGGGAACCGGCAGATTTCTGGCTGGACAAGCACGACCATCCGCTTTGGCTGAAGTACGGGGAATACGCCGAGGGCTCCGGTCACGGCGGCATGGATTTCTTCGTCCTGAATGCCTTCGTCGAATCCGCGAGAGCCAATGTAGCGCCTCCTCTTGACGTCTATGATGCCGCGGCCTGGAGCGCGGTGACCCCGCTGTCGGAACTGTCGATCGCCAAAGGGGGAGCCCCCCAGGAATTCCCCGATTTCACTTCGGGCAGGTGGAAGACCCGGGAGCGCTACGACTGGATCAAGGACACTTATTGATCCTGGCAAGGATTCGGCTCAGTTCCCCTGCATGTAAAAACTTTGTTTGCCGGTATGAAGAATTGATTATATTTGCACTCCTGAAATCGCGGGCGTGGTGAAATTGGTAGACACGCTAGACTTAGGATCTAGTGCCGCAAGGTGTGTGGGTTCGAGTCCCTCCGCCCGCACGAAAAAGCCCTTCTTTTTGGAAGGGCTTTTTTATTCTTTCCTATTCGTAGTTCGATCTGAAATAGTAATAGAGCATGGACAATCTCAGGTAGTCGAATTGATTGACATCGTTTCCTTTGGCGATGAGAAGATGATATTCATCTGATTTTTTCTCGGACTTGAAATGAAGCTTTTCAGGACGTTGCAGGATGGCTTTGACGATGCCGTTTCTGAAGATCCAGAACTTCCCGCCCTCTTCGCTTGAGGCTATGGCAAAATCCTCGCCCCTGAATTTGCCGATCAGGGCATAGTCGATGGACCACAGGAAGAGGCCTCCCTGCCCGAAGGTGCTTTTGAGGTCCCGGATCATGTTGAGCTTGATCTGCTGGTGGTCTTCGGGGGCCATCTTCTGGATCACCTCGTCGATGTCGGGGTATACGAGCATCACGAATCGGGAGATCGTATCCCGGGTTTGGTTGAGCAAAACTCCCCGGGTGTTCTCGTCCCACCAGACCTCGCGATCACTTCCGGAGTCCAGGGATTCGCCATAGGCGGAAAACTCCTTGTAGTGTATCCCCTTGGTAAACATCTGGATATTCCAGTTGTAGCTTTCGATCGGGTAGCTGAGCTGGCTCGAAAGGACCCAGTCGACCTCGTCGGTGTCGCTGGCGGTGAATTCAGAGGACTCACCCCATAGGGCACTCATGAAAAGGGTCAATCCCACCCTCCCGATGTCTTCCAGGATCTCGCCTGCGGGGTAGCTTGCCCTTCGAGGTTTGTTTTGCGTCAGGTTGATCTGCTGGATGCTGGACGGATGAAAGAGGAATCTGTTCTTTTTGTAATTCTTTTGAAAGACAACCACCGAATCATAGGATTTTTCGGTCTGGCCCCTGGAACCCGTCACAAAGAAAAGGGCCAGGGCAAAAAGGAGGGAGCATTTGAGTTTCATGGTTAGTTGGGATGATCCAAACAAGATCGATCCCCTGAGGATAATCAATTTCTGTGCCATCCCTTTAAGACGGATAAGAGCCTATAAAAAAAGCCCCCTGGAACGGGGGCCTGATTCATTGAAAGAGCAAGGGTACGAATTCGGTGAGGTAGACGCGCCAGTTGCGCCAGGTGTGGCCTCCTTCGCTTTCCCTGTACGTGTACTTCATTCCGATTGCATCGAGTTTCTTTCGGTATTCCTGAGTCGCCCCATAGATGAAATCGGTCTTGCCCATTCCGATCCAGTACAGCTTGTAGCCATTGTCCCGCTGGACTTTCAGGGTCTCGTCAATGTCCGAATAGACCTTGCCCGTGGCGTCGTCCCTGGGCATGATCGCAGCTGAGAACAGGCCCATGTAGTCAAAGGTGTTCGGGAAATACCTGGAAATGTGCAGCGAGTGGAAGCCTCCCATGGAAAGCCCCGCGATGGCACGGTGCTCCTTGTCGGCCAAAACCCTGTAATTCTTTTCGACAAAATTCACGATGTCCATGAAATTGGCCTCGTAGGTCCCGTTCATGTTTCCGGGAGCCATGAACTGGGGCGTGTAAAAACCGTCTTTCCCTTCTCCAGGAGCCGCATCCTGTGACACGTTGCCGTTGGGCATCACTACGATCATGGGCTTTGCCTTTCCCTTTGCGATGAGGTTGTCCAGGATCTGCGTTGCCCGGCCCAGGGTGATCCAGGCCTCCTCATCGCCCCCGGCTCCATGCAGCAGGTACAAAACCGGGTACTTCTCCCCCGAGTTCTCGTATCCCGGCGGGGTATAGACCGTCAATCTCCGGTCGATTCCCAATCCCGGGGAATCGTACCAGCGCTTGCTGACCGTCCCGTGCGGGACATCGTTCACCCGGTACAGGTCGCCTCGCTCACCGTCCAGGATGAAAATGCTGGTGATCGATGCGATATCCCGAACCAGGTAGGGGTTTCCCGGGTCGATGGTCTTGACGCCGTCGACGAGATAGAAATAGTTGTAGAGCTCCGAATCCAGGATTCCGGTCTCATAGGTCCAGATGCCGTCTTCCCCTTTTGTCATCAGGGCCCTACCCGGGATGTCCATATCCCCCATCGGGGTCTTCATCTTAGCGGGAGGCATAATGTCCCCTATCACATATACGGAGTCTGCTTGGGCAGCCTTGAGGCGAAGCAATACCGTGTGGTCATCCCTGATCTCAGGTGATACGATCTGGGGTCCGCCGAAGAGGGCTTCCTGTGCATGGGACCCGGTTCCGGCCAGCAGAAGAAGCATTAATGCAGTGAACAGTTTGATTCTCATTGTTGGATATTGTTTCATTTCCCAGTTTTTCCAGTTCAAATGACTGCTATCTGTACTTTTCCACGCGTGCGTCGGATATCACACCGCTCCAGTTCAGCCCGAAGGCAAAATCATACACATTGCCGTCTGCATCGGTGTAGGGCGTCATGTCGCGCGGGACGTCCTCGAGTTGCTTCTCTACCGTGAGCATGTCCGCCGGCATTTGGAATGGCAGCAGGGCGGAAGGCTCCGATTTCCCGGAAATGATGTCCAAAAGGGCCCTGTCTTCGACTCCCATGTGGACCAGGATCGCAGAGGCGCTCGGCTCGATCTCGGAGAAGATCATGGGCTTGGAAACCTTGATGGCAACGATTACTGGTTTATCTCCCATTTTCGCGCGGGTCTCCTGAACGAGCTTCATGTCGAAGACGTTGTGCGCGGTCACTGTTTTGTCCTTGTAGCTGCGGTTGGTGAAGTCTTCCAGAGGGCTTCCACCGGCCAGGCTGACCTCGCGGGCGGTTTCTGCAGTGTATTCTCCGTACTGCAGGCTGATCGGAACATAACCGTTGCCTCCCTTCTCCAGGTCACCCCGGTCGTAACCGGTTCCCCCGTTCGGGCTTTCGATGCCCACCAGGGCAAAGTCGGCCTCGCCCGGATCCTCGACCAAGTCGAAGTACGCTTTGACGGTCTCCAGGTGAAAGGGTGATTCCCATTTTTCAGGGGTTGGCCTTCCAAACCAGTTTCGTCCGGCAGGGATGTACCTTTGCGGCACATATACTTTGAGTTTTTCCTTTATGGGAAGGGCCTCGTCCGAGTTCTTCAGGAGTATGGTCGAACGGAGCTGGGCCTCGTAACCTGCATTCTTGAATTCTTCGCTTCCCACGGTACGCCCGGTTTCGGCAACATCCAGGTAGGGATTCTCGAACAATCCCGTTCTGAAGCTGTTTAACAACAGGCGGACGGCCGAGCGTTCGAATCGCTTGCGCATGTATTCTTCGCCGTGCTCTTCGACCCCCATCTTGTAGGCTTCCAACACGGGTCCCTTCTCGTTGTTTCCACCGAATTGGTCCACTCCGGCTTCCAGGGCCTTGTAGTGACGTTCGGCCACGGTCATGGTCTCCACGCCCCAGCTTTTGCCCTGGAACTCATCGATCGATCCCACGTCGCCGGTCACGAGCCAATCGGTGCATATGACCCCGTCATAGCCATATGTGCCTCGCAGCAGGTCTGTGATGAGGTATTTGTTGTAAGCGTTTCCGACATTTTCACCATTGACCGTGTCCTGCCCGTAGGAAATGGTATAATAGGGCATCACGGCTGAGGCCATTCGAGTGCCTCCCTTGAGCTTGAATGCTCCCTCGGTGAAGGGCTGCAGCTGGTCCTTCAGGTTGTTCCCGGGATAGACCGCATAGGCCCCATAGCCGAAATGGCCGTCCCGTCCTCCTTCTTCAGGCCCACCTCCCGGCCAGTGCTTGACCATGGTATTCACGCTGTGCCTTCCCCAACCCTCGGTTCCGGCCCCTTCGGTGGTTTGGAACCCGTCGATGTAGGCTCTTGCCATGTCTGTGGCCAGATCGGGGTCTTCACCCATGGTCCCGTCGAAGCGATACCAGCGGGGCTCCGTGCCCAGGTCGATCTGTGGTGACAGGGCGGTGGCGATTCCAAGTGCCCTGTATTCCCGCGAAGCGATATCGCCGAATTGTTGCATCAGGCCCGGGTCAAAGGAGGCTGCGATCCCCAGGGTACCCGGCCAGATCGAGATGTCTGCTCCGCTCACGTTGAACTCGGCATAGGAGTCCTTGCCATGCCTGGGGTCTGAGCTCGTGTTGATCGGGATTCCCAGCCCAAGGCCTTCCACCATGGCCTGGGCCTTGTTGTTCCAGCGCGCTGCAACCTCCGGAGACTCCAAAGTAGTTATCAGCACGTGCCTCAGGTTGTCCTCGTCCAGGAATTTCTTCTGGGCGTCCGAGAGGTCACTGGGATCGGCTCCGCTCTCGGCGTACGGTTTTCCATTGTAGAGTGCGGGCCCCCGCCAGCCTCCCGTTCCCGGGATGGACTGATGGCCGCTATACAGCATGAGCCCGGCGATCTGCTCCAGGGACATCTTTGTGGCCAGGTCGGCGGCTCTCTCTTCCGCAGGCAATCGCCAATCCTCGTAGGCGTCGAGACTGCCGTTACGGTTCAGGTCCTTGAAGGCGTAACGGTCTGTGGTCAGGATCTGGACGCCAGATTCAGGATGATAGCCCAGCGTGGCACCCGCTTCGTTTTTCACCAGGTTAAAATCTTCGCCGGCTTCCTCCGTGAATTTAGGGCCGCAGCCTGTGAGCGTCAGGAATGCCAGAACAGTTCCCAGCAGGATGGTTTCTTTAATGTTCATAGGATTGAGTTTTTTATATAAATAGTTTATAAGATATCAATCAAAGCCCAGGTCTGCCAGCCCTTTGTGGCTGATCTTGATCGCTTCGATCGGTGCGAGGTCAAAGGTCCTGTCCTGTTCCACGAGGTAGAATTGCATGCCGGAGGTTCCTCGCTCGCTGAGAATGCGCTTGAAGTCGATCGTTCCGGTTCCGACGGGGGCGAAATTTCCTTCCTCATCCATGTCCTTCACGTGCCAGGACTTGAAGCGTCCCGGGTATTTATTGAAATAGGATACGGGATCGGCTCCCGCTTTGGTCACCCAGTAGAGGTCCATCTGGAAATTCACGTACTCGGGATCGCAATGCTCAAGCAGGTAGTCAATGGGGACGATGCCTGACTTGTTTTTCTCGTATTCGAAGTCATGATTGTGGTAGAGCAAGTGAAGCCCCGCTTCATTACACTTTTTGCCAACGGCATCCAACATCTGAACCAGGAGATCCAAATCTCCATCCATGTGCCTTTTGCCCGTATCGGCGTCTCTGGTGAAGTGGCCTTTCGGCGGAACCGGGATCACGAAGTACTTGAATCCCGCTGCTTTGGCATCGGCGATCAGCTGATCCGCATTTTCAAGGGTCACTGTGGGTTGGTGGGTGCTCATGGGTTTCAGCCCGATTTTCTCCAGGCTCTTTTTGAAATCTACCGGCTTCATCCCGTAATACATTCCGTCCTTGTAGCCCGCGGCCTCGACATAGGCATATCCGGCGTCAGCCACCTTCTCAAGAACAGCCTTTGGGTCTTTTGACATCTCCTCGCGCACGGTGTAGAGGGCAAGACCCCCAAACGTATTTTGGGCCAGCAAAGAGCCGGTGGCAAGCAAGACAATTGCGACTAGTGTAAGCAGTTGCTTAATACTGTTGTTCATTCTTCAAAAGTTTAAGTTTTCTCAAATTTCGAAATAAATTCGAGCATGGCAATTGACATATGTCAATTAATCTCCTAACCACCCTAAAGACTGGCTCGTATGCGGCTCAGCGTCTCCTGGGTGATGCCCAGGAAGGAGGCGACGTGCTGGAGGGGAACCTTGCCGACCAGGTTAGGGTGCTCCCTGAGCAGGTTCTGGTATCGCTTCGATGCGGACTCGAACTGCAGGGATTCCATCCGTTTCTGCGAAAGGATCAGGGAGGTGGAATAGAACCCTATGATGAGGTTCGCCACTTCTAGGTTCGACCTTTTGAGGCTTTCGAGTCCCTCTTTGGACAATTGTATGATCTCGCAATCCTCCAGGGCTTCAATGATCAGGCGACTCGGCCTATCTTCGAAAAAGCTGACAATGGAAAAGAAGAACTGCTTCTCGTCGGCAAGCCATTCTGTGATCTCCTTTCCGTCCTTGTAATAGAAGATTCGGATCACGCCCCGGTTGACGAAGTAGATGTGATCGCATACCGAGCCGAATTCCAGGATCATGTCGCCTTTCTTCGCTTGACGCATTGAAATATGCCTGACAAGGTTGGCTTTGGTCTCGGGGCTCAGAGGATAGTAGCTATCCAGAATGTCAAAGTATTCCTTGAGCATTTACTCTTGAGAGTTTGTTTTTCATTTGATCCAAAAAAGCCAAGTTAATGGGGTAAAAAAGATAAGCAATTATTTTATCAAAACGACCTTTCTCAATAATCTCCTTGAAGGGATGCGAGGGCATGATCACACCAATCGAGGTGGGTTCGATAGGACATCAGACCGTGTTGAAAGGCGATCTTGCCCGTGGGAGGCAGAGCCTTGCTCTCCTTGTCGAAGAAGCCTTCCAACTCATTGAGATAATTTGACAGCCCTTTTTTCATGTGATTCAGATGCTCGATCTGTTGTTGGGGGCTGATCAACCCGTCCATGAATGCGAATTTTAGCACTAAGACTTCCGGGTTCTTTTTTATCTCATCAGTCGAGGGGGACAGTTCTAACCAATCCTTGAGATAGGTCAGTCCCGACTCCGTGATCGAGTATTCTGATTTCTTGCTTTGCTTCAACTTCTTCTTGAATATGAGTCCGTTGTGCTCCAGTCTTTTCAGGGCCGGGTAGATCGTGCCGGGACTTCCCCCAAAGTTGCCCAGGGCAGTGTCTTCAAAAGTCTTTCTGATCCTGTAACCGGAAAGATTTTGGTTTTGGATGAGTCCCAGTATGATATAGTCCAGCGTGGTTGTCTTTTTCATTTCAGGCTGAGAATGGGTTTTTGGCTTCATATTAGATTCAGTTCGTTTTCCTGTTTTGATCGCAGCGGTTCCCGGAGATTCTTGGCCAGGATCTTCTGACCTAAAAGATAGGTCAGTGCTATCCCGAGCAGGAAGTTGGAAATGCCGACTTCGAAAGCATGGCCTAAACGAATATAAGCCGGCATGATTTCATTGTCGGGTACCATCAAAGGAGCCAGTCCCCCAACGATCGAAAAGAAGGAACCGACGAGCAGGGCCCTGTGAAACAACGAAAGCTCAATGGTCCTGCTCAGCAGAACAGCGACGCCGATGAAGATGGCTGCCCTGAAGAATTGGGTGTTGATCATGACGGAAAATGGCGGCACCTTATCCCCGTAGAAGTCCATAAGCTGGGGATAGACAGCGTAAAGTATGAATCCAGCGAGCAGATAGAGAAACACATAGAGAATATCTCCCACAAGGATGCGCCATACCCAGGAGAGACCGGAACGGGGGGCAAAATCAAGTTTTCTTTCCTGGCCTTTCCATTTGCCAAAAAGGAGGACGAGGATCGGGGAGGATATCAGGGTAATCATAAATCCCTGCAGGATGATCATGAGGGTTTGTTGCCTTTCGGTCACGTCAAAAATATAGGCTTCTATCAACAGGCTGAAATGCCCGATCAGGAAATAGATCAAAAATACAGACAAGGCGAGTCTCCGGCCAAATAGAATATTGTTCTTTATGGTCAGTCCGAGAATGACTGAGACCAGTGTATTTGAAAAGAGCATCCAGCCAATAAGGGATGGGTTCAGACTCCGGCCGATTGCAAAGTCAAAAAGGATCGATAGAGCTGTCAGGACAAGGGCTCCGAGTGCTGAGGATTGAAGAAAGTTCGTTTTCATGACTTGTAAGATAATACGATTCGTACTACAAATATAGTACGAATCGTATTAAAA
>CAZAZM010000009.1:0-84147 GCA_964489625.1 uncultured Flavobacteriaceae bacterium | reverse complement strand
ACGTCATTGCAGGCCCCAGGCTGTATTTCAACGGTTCAGGACCTGCTCCGATCGATGGCACTCCGACAACCGAGGTGACCAACGTGATCGCCGGACCTTTCAACAACATGGGAGTTCCGGGAGCCAAGAGCTTCCACCTGGTTGCTCCAGGCTATGGGAACCTTGCCGGCGTCCCCCTGGGACAGGCCAACCCTTATTTCGCGCGTATGGCCTCAAGCCCCAATGCCACAGTTTTGGAAGACGCCGTGGCCCAGAACCCGACATTTTTCGTGATCTCTGAAATTGCAGGTAACGATGTTCTCGGATATGCGGTCTCCGGGGGAACGGGTGTGGATCAGACCGGGAATTTCGACCCGAGGACATATGGTCCCAACGACATTACCGATCCGAACGTTTTCGCCCAGGTGGCCTCGTCCGTAGTAGGCGCTCTTACGGCCAATGGTTCGAAAGGTGTTATTGGCAATATTCCGGCGGTAACGAGCCTGCCTTATTTTACGACTGTGCCCCATGATCCGCTGGATCCGACCAACCCGGATTTCGGTGATTTGATCGAGGATCTGAATGAATTGTATGGGCAACTCAACGCAGCCTATGCTTTTCTGGGAGTACCCGAAAGATCGGTTGTGTTCTCAACGACAGCCGCGAGCCCTGTGGTTATCCACGATGAGTCATTGGTGGACATCAGTGCCCAACTGACCCAGGTCCTTCAGAATTTCGTGGACCCGCTGACTGCTGCCTTGCTGGGAAACCAGTTCAAGCAGGCGCGCCAGGCCACAGCAGAGGATCTGTTGGTACTTCCTTCCTCCAATGTGATCGGTACCGTGAATCAGGAGTATTTTGCTTTCCTTACTGGGAATGGTGTTCCACCTCAAACCGCAGGTCAATTGTCCGTAAATGGAATCACTTATCCTTTGGAAGATCGATGGGTGCTGATTCCTGACGAACAGGCTTCTATCGCCAAGGCCACGGATGCCTACAACGCCACGATCGATGGCTTAGCGGCCCAGGCTGGTCTGGGGCTGGTCGATGCCAAAGGGCTTCTAGAGGAGCTCTCCACAAATGGACTGGCCAGCGATGGGTTTGTGTTAACCGGCAAATACGTGACAGGTGGTGCCTTTTCTATGGATGGCATTCATTTGAGCGCCAGGGGCTACGCTCTTCTGGCCAATGAGTTCCTGAAAGAGATCGACGCCACCTATGGGTCGAACTTTGAAGAGGCAGGCGCCCTGGTGGACATAGGCGACTATCCTTCCTTCTATTCGGCCAGCATGAGATGATTCATAAGAAAACATAATAAGGTCAAAGATATCCGCCCCAGGGCGGATATTTTTTTTCATACTTAAGAGGATTATCCGGAAATACCCTCTCAGGATTATCTCTCGCAAGAGGCCAAAATGGCGGTTGCGGAGTATATCCTTAAGATTGAAAAATAATTGAAAAAATCCTTATCGTTTTTTGGTTTAAAAACATATCTTTGCACCGCAAATCGAGAACGCTCTGTTTCAGTGCGAAACGGATGAATCAAGAGATAAAAAGAATAAAAATACAATAGGATAATGGCAAAGATTACAGGTAAAGTTGCTCAGATTTTAGGAGCGGTAGTTGACGTTGAATTCTCATCGGGGAACGAACTTCCGAAGATCTATGATTCACTGGAGATCACCAGGAAAGACGGTTCGGTTCTGACCCTCGAGGTCGAGCAGCACATCGGTGAGGACACGGTTCGTTGCATTGCGATGGATTCGACTGACGGATTGAGCAGGGGTATTGAAGTGGTTTCAACAGGAAACCCCATCAAAGTGCCGGTGGGAGAGGAGATCTACGGTCGACTCTTCAATGTGAACGGCGATCCCATCGACGGCTTGAAGTCGCTTCCCAAGGATGGAGACAACGGTCTGCCTATCCACCGTTCTGCGCCATTGTTCGAAGACCTTTCCACTTCTACCGAAGTCCTTTTCACAGGGATCAAGGTGATCGACCTGATCGAGCCCTATGCCAAGGGTGGTAAGATCGGACTTTTCGGTGGAGCCGGTGTGGGCAAGACAGTACTGATCCAGGAGCTTATCAACAACATCGCCAAGAGCCACGGAGGTCTGTCCGTGTTTGCCGGGGTGGGTGAGCGAACCCGTGAAGGAAATGACCTTTTGAGGGAAATGCTCGAGTCCGGTATCATCAAATACGGAAAAGAGTTCGAGAAATCCATGGAAGAAGGCGGTTGGGACCTGAGCAAGGTGGACATGTCCGGCCTCAAGGAATCCAAGCTGACCTTCGTTTTCGGCCAGATGAACGAGCCTCCCGGAGCACGTGCCCGAGTTGCGCTTTCAGGTCTGACCATCGCGGAATACTTCAGGGACGGTGCCGGTGACGGCCAGGGCAAGGACATCCTGTTCTTCATCGACAACATCTTCCGATTCACCCAGGCAGGTTCTGAGGTATCGGCCCTGCTGGGTCGTATGCCTTCAGCGGTTGGATATCAGCCGACGCTGGCTACGGAAATGGGTGCGATGCAAGAGCGGATCACCTCTACCAAGAATGGATCCATCACTTCAGTACAGGCTGTATACGTGCCTGCGGACGACTTGACGGACCCCGCGCCTGCGACTACCTTTGCCCACCTGGATGCGACAACCGTACTTTCAAGGAAGATCGCCGAGCTCGGTATCTATCCTGCGGTGGATCCCCTGGATTCGACTTCGCGAATCCTGAGCAGGGACATCCTGGGTGACGAGCATTACGACACCGCTCAGCGCGTGAAGGAAACCCTGCAGAAATACAAGGAGCTTCAGGACATCATCGCCATCCTGGGTATGGAAGAACTGAGTGAGGAGGACAAGCTCGTAGTGCACAGGGCACGAAGGGTACAGCGTTTCCTTTCACAGCCTTTCCACGTGGCCGAGCAGTTCACGGGAATTCCCGGTGCCCTTGTTGACATTCGGGAAACCATCAAGGGATTCAACATGATCCTGGACGGGGAGCTTGACAAGTATCCTGAAGCGGCCTTCAACCTGAAGGGAACCATTGAGGAAGCGATCGAGGCAGGTGAGAAAATGCTGGCCGAGGTCTAATCAGGATCCGGACTTAAACAGATATTGACATGTTTTTAGAGATAGTAACGCCTGAGGCGAGCATATTTCAGGGAGAAGTGGAATCGGTGACGGTTCCCGGCGTGGACGGCGAGTTCCAGATGCTGAACAATCACGCACCCATCGTTTCCCTGCTCCAGGAAGGCAAGATAAAGATCCAGGGTGACCTCAGTTTTGACGAGCGCTACCAGGGACGATTCAAGAGCATTGACAAGACCACGAGCATTCTGAACATTCAGAGCGGCACCATAGAATTGAACGACAACAAGATCATCATTCTTGTGGACTGAGGCAGACCGTGGATCACAGAATAAAAAAACTCCATCTTCAAGATGGAGTTTTTTTGTTTCTGTTGCAGCTGTTTCCTTACAGCTGTCCGGTGATCCACTTGTAGATGTCGTTGCCGTTTGCGAACAGCAGCAGCGACACCAGGATGATGAATCCTGCGATCTGCGCGTATTCCAGGAATTTGTCGCTGGGTTTCCTGCCGCTGATCATCTCGAACAGGGTGAACACCACGTGCCCTCCATCAAGAGCAGGGATGGGCAGCAGGTTCATGAAGGCGAGCATGATCGAAAGCAGGGCTGTGATGCTCCAGAAGGCCTCCCAGTTCCAGGTGGAGGGGAAAATGCTCCCAATTGTTATGAATCCGCCCAGGCTTGAAGCTCCTTTCTTCGTGAAAACGTATTTGAACTGGGCCATGTAATCCGCGAGGGTCCAGTAGGCCCTTGAGAAGCCCGGCTCAATGCTTTCCGCAAAGGTGAATTCCTTGTGGTTCACAGTGAGCATCTCTTCCATGTCGACTTTAGGGTAGACTCCCAGCTTCTGGGTCTCATCCGGGGCGATCGAGAATGTCATCTCCCGTCCTTCCCTGTCCACGGCGATCTCCATCGGGACCCTGTCTTCGTTCTTTTTTACCTTATCCATGAATTCGTCCCAGAACTCCATTGGGGTTCCGTCTATGGATCTCAGCCTGTCTCCTTTCTCCAGTCCTGCCAGGCCCGCAGGAGAATCCGGCACTATGCTGTCCAGCTGAGCGGGAATGCGCGGAGTGAAGGGATCCAGGTATCCGCCCTGCCACATCCGGTAACCGACGTCCTCGGGCAGTTCGATCGTCTCGGTGTCCCCGTTTGGGTGCTCCACCTCGATCTCCCTGACATCCCGCAGGAACAGGTGCCTGTTGACATCCATGACATTCTCGGGTTCCTCTCCGTCCACTTTCAGGATGCGATCTCCATTCTGGAATCCCAGCTCCCTGAAGTCTTCAACCACGTGAAAGCCATAGGTCACATCGTCAACCCCGACGTACTCATCTCCCCAGACGTTGAACATCATGATGTAGATGAAGATTCCGAGAACGAAATTGACCGTGACCCCACCGAGCATGATGATCAGCCTTTGCCAGGCCGGCTTGGACCTGAACTCCCAGGGTTGTGGAGGTTTCTTGAGCTGTTCCTTGTCCATGCTCTCATCGATCATCCCGGAGATCTTCACATAGCCTCCCAGGGGGATCCAACCGATTCCGTACACCGTTTCCCCGATCTTCTTCTTGAAGAGCGAGAATTTGTAATCGAAGAAAAGATAGAACTTCTCAACCCGGGTCTTAAACAGCTTTGCGGGTATGAAGTGGCCCATTTCATGCAGCACGATCAACAGGGACAGGCTCAGCAGGAACTGGGTGATCTTGATATATGATTCCATTCAGTAGGTTCTCTTTTTTTAGGATCGACAAATGTACGCTTTATGGTTTATTTTAAGAAATGAGGAGGCCTAAATCCATGTTAAAAGCGGCTATTTCTTGAGAATGGTCTTGCGCAGGGTACCCCGGTCGGTGTCAATGACCAGCAGGTGAAGGCCAAAGTTGAGGTCTTGCACCGGGATCACGGAGCCGGGATTGGCCAGCTCTCTGATCTTTTTGCCCTGGATGTCGTATAGGGTGAGCCTCTTGAGCATGGCCAGGCCTGAATTGTCTATGAAGAGGAGGTCCGATACAGGATTCGGGTAGACAGATATGCTTTCTTCCAGCGCATGCTGATCCAGGCCCAGGACCGACTGGTCCCCGGCACTGATGATGTTCTTTTCCGGATCCACCTGGACCGAGACTACTTCAAAGGGGACCGCGGTGCTGAAACCCTGGCCGTTTTCTGTTATTTCCAGGCGCAGGTTTTGTGTTTGCCCTTCGGCCCCATTCAGGGTCAGGGGCAGGGGCATTTCAAAGAAGTCCACGGACTCATGCGACTGAGTCTGGCTGACCTGCAGGTCCAGCCGGCCGTCATTGTCCTGGCTCCAGACAACCTCGTATGTAGGATATCCCTCCCCGTAGATCCAATCGTCGAAAAACTCCTTCAGGTCCTCTCCGCTGCTCTGCTCGAGATGACGGATCAGGTCAGGGGTCTTCGCATAGGAATAACTCAGCTGCGGGTCTTCCAGGTAGTTCGCCAGGGCCCGGGAAAAGACCTCTTCCCCGAGCTTGTATCTCAGCATGTGCAATACCATGGCTCCCTTGCGGTAGGATAATCGACTGCTGAAGATCCGTCCCACGGAGGTGGTGTCATCCACATAGACCGAACCCGAGGGCTCGGAGGTGATCTGCCGGACAAGGTTCTTTCTCCATTCCCTGAATGCTGCATCGCCACTGAACTCTTCTAGGGCCAGCCCATCCAGGTAGGTCGCAAATCCCTCGTTGAGCCAGATGTCCTGCCAGCTTCCGCAGGTGACCTTGTTGCCGAACCACTGGTGCGCGAGCTCATGTGCGATCAAACTCGGGCTCCAGCTTCCCATGAACGACATGGTGCTGTGCTCCATGCCGCCTCCCCAGCCAAACTGGGCATGACCGTATTTTTCTCGAGAATAGGGATATTCACCGAATCTCTTTCTGAAAAAGCCCATGAGCCCGGGTGTTACGGAAAGGTCCCTTACCGTTCGGTCATAGCTTTCCGGATAGAGATAATTGACGATCCTGAACGGGGCGGAATCGACCTCCTGCTCGAAAACCCGGTAGTTGGTCACCGCGATGGCGACAAGATAGGCCGGGATGGGATACCGATGCTTCCAGTGAGCGGTCCTGAGATTTCCAGAGTCTGTTTCCGAGATCAACACCCCATTGGAAGCGGCCCTGTATTGGACGGGGTGGGTGATGTACACGTCAATGGAATCGATCTTGTCGATCAGGTCCTGCTTGCAGGGCCACCAGCCTTTTGCGCCATAAGGCTCTGAAAGCGTCCACAGGACCGGTGTTCCCATGTCTCCGTGTGTCGAGATCTCGAAGGACCCGAAACCCGAGCTCACCGGGTTGCCTGCGTAGGTGATGCTCAGGGAATCCAGCTCTCCCGGGGCCAGGGACTGGGTGAGAAAAACCTCGAGTCGGTCGTCCGGACCCTGCCTGAATTCTAGTTTTTCCCCCCGCTGAAGGACCTCCGAGACCTTCATGTTCTCCGCCAGGTCGAAGCTAAGGCTCTCCAGTTGTGCCAGGGCCCTGAAATGTGTTGTTACTTTTCCCTCGATGGAGGCTTTGCCGGGATCGACCTTCCATTCCAGCCTGTGGTAGGTCAGGTCGTAATCCGAAAGGCCGGCTGAGGCTTTGAAGCGGGATTGAAGCCGGGCTTTGGCCGATTCCAGCTCCGCGATCCGGTCAATTTCGGAGGAAGCATCCACGCCAGTCTCCTGCGCTTCCCCCGCGAGGGAAAATAATAGCAGGCATAGCAGCATTAAATACTTCATATGGCGTAAATTTGGGGTTTGATTCAGCAATTTTCAGGAATCTCAAATATACGAATAATGTATCTATTTGATTTTTTCAAGAAGTCGAAGCCAACCCTGACATTCATTTTTTTCTTTTCCCTGGTCTTTGTGCCCATCCTCTATTTTTTGGTTCGCCCCAAGGACAGGCTCCCGGTGTACAACCCCATAGACGTCAACCCGCGACTGGTGGACGATTCGGTCAAGCACATCAGTCGCAATCACCGGATCGGAGAGTTCGAGCTGGTGAACCAGGATGGCAAGGTGATCACCAAAGCAGACTTTGAAGGAAAGATCTACGTGGCCGACTTCTTCTTCACCCGCTGCCAGACCATCTGCCCGATCATGGCGGTCAACATGAAGGACCTTCAGGAGCACTACAGGAACGATCCGGAGCTGAAATTCCTTTCCCACTCGGTCACCCCTGTCATGGACAGTGTGCCCGTGCTCAAAGCCTATGCCGAGAAGAACGGGGCCATTGAGGGGAAGTGGGAGATCACCACGGGAAGCAAGAAGCACATCTACGAGCTGGCCAGGAAGTCCTACTTCGCGGTGCTCGACGAGGGTGACGGAGGGGACCAGGACTTCATCCATACCGAGCAGTTCATCCTGGTGGACAGGTCAGGACAGATCAGGGGCTTCTACGACGGAACGGAAAAGGAGGAGATGCAGCGCCTGATCGACGATATTGAGATCCTGAAAAGGGAGGAATAGGGAACTGAAGAGACGCCGTTTCGTTTCTTCCGGATACTGATTTTTATCAAGTTTCAAACGAAAAAATTTACGTACTTTCGCAAAGTATTTGTAATTAATCTAAATAAAAATTGGATAAGAGTATTGCAAACCTCAGGGTAGGAGAGCAGGGGATCATCAGTGAGATATCTTTCGAGAGCATTCCCCTGGCCCTTCTTGAAATGGGCTGCATGCCGGGTGAATCCGTTGAGCTCATCAGACGCGCACCCCTGAAGGATCCGCTTTACATCAGGGTCAATGGCAGCTACCTTGCCATTCGGGAGGAAACCGCGAAGCGAATTCTGATCACCCAAGCCTAGTTTGCCTCGATGGGTACCGACATACATATCGCCTTGGTTGGGAACCCGAATACGGGTAAGACCTCACTCTTCAATCAACTTACCGGACTCAAGCAGAAAGTCGGGAACTATCCCGGGATCACCGTAGACAAGAAGATCGGGAGGGCCACGATAGGGCCCGGCCTGAAGGCGAGCGTGATCGACCTGCCCGGAACCTACAGCATCAATCCCACCAGCGTTGACGAGAACATCGTGCTCAGCACCCTTTTGGACGAGGGAAACGAGAATTTTCCGGATGTGATCGTGGTCGTTGCCGATGTGGAGAACCTTAAGAGGAACCTTTTGCTCTACTCCCAGATCAAGGACCTGGAGATCCCGACCATACTGGCGATCAACATGGCCGACCAGAGCCTGAAGAAGGGCATCGAGATCGACGTGGATTGTCTCAAAAGGGAGCTCAAGGGAGAAGTAGTGCTCATAAGCGCCCGGAGAAACGAAGGGATCGATGAGCTCAAGGAGTCCATATCCAGGTACAGGGAGCTGGACAGATCTGCTTTGGCCCATATCTCGCACCGCATAGACCCTGATTATTTCGAAGCCCTGGACAAGGATTTTCCCAGGTTCAGTCGCTACAAGACCTGGCTGTGCCTCACCCAGTTGAAGGACCTCCCTGACATGAGCGAGAAGGAGCGAGAGCTGATGGCCGGCTACCGGTCGGACACGGGAAGGCTGAAGCGCTACCAGCACAAGGAGACCATCCTGAGGTACCAGCAGATCGCCGAGATCCTGAAGATGTGCTACAGGGTGGACAAGTCAAAGGCCCGCGACCTGCGCACCAGGCTGGACCGAATACTGACCCACAGGGTCTTCGGCTACCTGATCTTCGCCCTGATCCTGATGCTCATCTTCCAGTCCATCTTTGACTGGGCCAGCATTCCGATGGATTTCATCGATTCCCTGTTTGCCGGGATCAGCCAGTGGTTGGGGGAAATCCTGCCACCCGGAAGGCTTACGGACCTGATCACAGAAGGCGTCGTTCCGGGAATCGGGGGCATAGTGATCTTCATACCCCAGATCGCCATTCTCTTCCTCTTTGTGTCCATCCTTGAGGAAACCGGCTATATGAGCCGCGTGGTATTCTTGATGGACAAGATCATGAGGAGGTTCGGCATGAGCGGAAAAAGCGTGGTTCCGCTGATCTCGGGGACGGCCTGTGCCATTCCTGCGGTCATGGCCACCAGAAACATCAGCGGCTGGAAGGAGCGCCTGATCACGATCCTGGTCGTACCTTTCACGACCTGTTCGGCCCGCCTGCCCGTTTACGCCATCCTGATCGCTTTGATCATACCCCAGGAGAGGATCCTGGGAATATTCTCCCTTCAGGGCCTGACCCTCCTCGGTTTGTATCTAATTGGATTCGGCATGGCCGTGTTCTCAGGCTACTTTTTGCACCGCGTACTGGACATCAAGAGCAGGAGCTTCTTCCTGATGGAGATGCCCGATTACAAGATGCCCTCCTTCAAGAATGTATTCTACACCGTGGTCGAAAAGACCAAGGCTTTCGTCTTTGGCGCGGGCAAGATCATCCTGGCCCTGTCCGTGGTCTTGTGGTTCCTCGCTTCGACGGGCCCCGAGGCCTTTTACCAGGCGGATGAGGTGTTCGAGATGGAGAATTCGATGTCTGAGGATGATAATTACGAGGCTGAGCTGGCTTCCTACAAACTCGAGAATTCCTACATCGGGGTCATGGGCAAGGCCATGGAGCCGGTGATCAAGCCTTTGGGCTATGACTGGAAGATCGGTATCGCCCTGATCACCTCCTTCGCCGCGAGAGAGGTCTTCGTCGGAACGCTGGCCACCATCTACAGCGTGGGAGATGAGGACGAGGACAATGCCACCATCAAGGAGCGCATGGCGGCGGAGATCAATGAGGATACCGGGGAGAAGCTCTTCAACCTGCCGGTGGGCATGTCACTGCTCATCTTCTATGCCTTTGCCATGCAGTGCATCAGCACGCTGGCCGTGGTACGGCGCGAGACCAACAGCTGGAAATGGCCGCTGATCCAGCTTTTTGGCATGGGCGCCTTTGCCTATGTCGCCTCCTTTTTGACCTATAATCTCTTCCAGGCCTGGGCGTGATGCAGGATGCGCTCATATATATCGCCCTGGCCGCTGCCCTGATCTACCTGGGCCGCAGGTTCCTCTTCAAGAAAAGAAGCCGCAAGAACGGCTGTGACAAGGGCTGCAACTGCTGAGTTCCATGGGGTCGGGCCTTTACTTCTTGTCAGGTTTCCTTGGCCGTTTTGGTAATTTTGATATATTTACTTTGATAATGCGGGTCTGAAAGACTCGAATTCGTTCAAAACTAACCACAAATACATACGACAATGGAACAGAAACAAGTGATCAAGATCTTTTTACTCACCTTTTTGATCCTGGCAGAGCTGACCTATGCCCAAATCAAGATCGGGGGCAAGGTGGGTTACAGCATCGGGAGAATTGCAGACAACAGCGACAACATCTACACGGAGGACTTCAAGTCTACGGATGGTGTCGATTTTGGTGCCTTCGTCGAGTTCCCGATCAATGACCTGCTATCACTGCAGGGAGAGATCCTGTATACCCAGAGGGGTGGAAAGAGAGACGGCCTGCAACCCATCCCTACGGATAACCTGGAGAGCGCTTTGGTGGAAAACGGACTGAGCCTGGCGCAATTGAACCAGCTGGTGCAGCTTCAGGGCCGCGGACCGGTGACCAATTCGGATCCGCTCTATGCCGAGTTCAACAACATATCAGAGCTGGAGTACATAGAAATCCCAATTCTGCTCAAGCTGGGCTGGGGGAATGAATGGCGTTTCTACGTAGAGGGAGGGCCCTACATTGGGTTTCTAATCAGCGCCAACCAGGTGACCAGCGGCGACAGCCAGTTCTTTCTGGACAGCCGGGGAAACAGTCCCCTCGGTGTGCCGAACCCCTTCTTCAACCCCAATGACCCTGCTTTCGGCCCGCCGTTCATCCCGCTTCCGGAGCAGTCTTTTGACGCGACCACCGATGTGAAGGACGACCTCAACGCGACCAATGTTGGGATTCACGCGGGTGCGGGCCTGATCAGAAAGCTCAACGAGAAGCACGAGGTCTTCCTGGGCTTCAGGGGATCTTACGGCTTCACCCCCTTGCAGAAGAACAAGGAGTTCGGCGAGAGCCACATCGGCGGCCTGGTCTTTTCACTGGGATATGCCTATACGCTTTAAGATCGCTTCGTGATGCTTAGGTTCTGTTCCTGCTGTCGATAACGATGGTGACGGGACCGTCGTTGCACAGGTCGATCTTCATGTCTGCCCCGAACTCACCTGTTCCGGGCTTCTTGCCGGACAGTCGTTCGAATTCCTCTACGAAGGCTTCGTAAAGGGGTATGGCCGTTTCCGGTCGGGCCGCTGCTATGTAGGAGGGCCGGTTGCCCTTTTTCGTGCTGGCGAGTAGGGTGAACTGGCTGACGATAAGTGCTTGGCCCCCTGTCTCCAGCAGGGACAGGTTCATGACCTGCTTGTCATCGTTGAAGATTCTCAGGTTGGCGATCTTAGAGGCGAGCCAGTCAATGTCTGCGGCATTGTCATCGGTTCCTATTCCCAATAGGATCAGAAGCCCGGGACCGATCTTGCTGATGACCTTGCCGTTTACCTCAACCGAAGCGAATTTCACTCTTTGTACAACCGCTTTCATCCCTGTTATTCGTAAACATTGGTTCTGTAATGCTCCTCCTCACCGGCCAGGATCTGCAGGTAGCTGCGGTAGCGCGATTCGGCGATCTCGCCTTTCTCGACCGCCTCCTTCACCGCGCATTTCGGCTCGTTGAGGTGCAGGCAGTTGTTGAACTTGCACTGGTGCTTCAGCGCAAAGAACTCCCTGAAGTAGTCCCCCACCTCGTTGTCCTCGAAGTCGACGACCCCAAAGCCCTTGATGCCGGGGGTGTCAATGATATAGCTTTCGGGATCGGTGGCGATGGCAAACATCTCGGCAAAGGTTGTCGTGTGCTGTCCCTGCCGGTGCTGTTCGGAGATGGCAGCGGTTTTCAACTGCAGTTCGGGGGAGATGGCATTGATCAGGGTGGACTTGCCTACACCGGAATGCCCTGAGAACATGCTGGTCTTGCCGATCATGAGCTCTTTGACCCGTTCCACGTTCGTGCCTTCCGTGGCCGAGATCTCGATGCAGGTGTAGCCGATCTTATCGTAGAGCTCCATGAGCTCCTTCTTACGCGCCGACAGTTCCTCGTCCATCAGGTCGGTCTTGTTGAAGAGCAGGATGGTCTCTATGTCATAGGCTTCCGCAGTGGCCAGGAAGCGATCGATGAAGGGGGTGAAGGTCGGGGGCTGGTCCAGGGTGATCAGCAGAAAGGCCTGGTCGATGTTCGCCGCAATGATGTGGGTCTGCTTCGAGAGCTTGACCGATTTCCTGACAATGAAATTCCGGCGATCGTGAATGTGGGTGATCACCCCGTAGCCATCCTGTCCCTCGAGCTCGAAGTCAACGTGGTCTCCCACGGTCACCGGGCTGGTGCTCTTGATCCCCCGGGTTCTGAACTTCCCCCGGATCCGGCACTGGTGCACCTGGTGGTCCTGGGTCCTGACCCAGTACCAGCTGCCTGTTGATTTGGTTACCACGCCCTTCATGGCCCTAAGATACTAAAAAGGGCATAAGACCTTACTGAAGCAGGTTCTTATGCCCTTGAATGATTCTATTTCTTATTAGTTCACGTCGGGGAGTGTCGTATAGTCCCTCGCGTATTCAAGCATCTGCGCGGCAAAGCTCTCCGGCTGCACCACCTCGATGTCTGTCATTTCCCCGTTTTCATCCGTCACCGGAACCAGCTTTGGATTGATGAAGCCTGAGTAGGGAGCCGATTTGAACTGGCTGTTTCGCTCCAGCACCTCCTTGTGCAATTCCTGGTCGACCTTTACTCCGTAGGTCTCGACCAGTTTCTGCCCGGCCTCGAAGTCACCCTCCGACTTGATCCTCTGGATCTCGCGCAGGAGCTCGCCGAACAGTTCTCTGAGCTTGTCGTAATCATTGATTCGGAAATAGGTCTTCCCGTCCTTTACCACCTTTTCGATGACCTTGTCGGCCTGTCCTTTTTCCATGGCCCAGGCAGACACGAGCTGCCGGTTCCTCATGTGGGCTTCCTCGATGTCGTCACCCAGGTTGAGTCGAATGAGCTGCATCATCAACCCATTGCGGATATAGCCGTCATAGGATGCTTTGCCAATGGCCTTTGCATCGGGTGAGATTCCGATCTCGACCAGCTTCTCGTCAGGAAGATAGTAGAGGCCCACCAGGTCGGCCCTAGCTTCTTCCAGGGTGGAAGAGTAGTTCTTCAGGGTCTCCTTGGGGGTGCCCACGCCCGGGTTCAGCTTGCCGCTGGCGTGACCGATCACCTCGTGAAGCGCCGTGTGGAGCTTGTCTGCCAGTTGTCCGTATTCCTCCTCGTATTTGATCTCCTCTTCGTCAAAGGCGAATTCCTTCAGCCTGCCGCTGCTTCCGGCATTGTTGTAGGCATGGATGATGTTGCCAAGGGACACAGATTTGGATCCGTGCTGCTCCCTGATCCAGTTGTTGTTCGGAAGGTTGATCCCGATCGGGGTGGAAGGCGAGGCGTCTCCAGCCTCTCCGGCCACGTTGATGGTCTTGTAGGAAACGCCGACGACGTTCTCCTTCTTGTGTTCTTCCTGCAGGGTCGAATTGTCCTCGAACCACTGCGCATTATTGGCCAGAACGGCCATTTTCTCGGACATCTCGAAATCCTTGACCTGGATCACCGATTCATATGAACCCTTGTAGCCCTTGGGGTCGTTGTACACCTCGATGAAGCCGTTGATGTAGTCCACGTCACCCTCGGTGGATTTTGCCCAGACGATGTTGTATTCGTCCCAGGTGTTGAGGTCTCCGGTCCTGTAGTACTCGATGAGCAGTTCCAGGCCCTTCTTTTGCTGTTCGTTCTCGGCAACTCCCTTAGCCAGTTCCAGCCAGGAGATGATCTTGTCGATGGAGGCACCGTAGAGCCCTCCGCTCTTCCAAACTTTCTCAACCACCTTGCCGTTCTCTTTCACCAGCTTTGAATTGAGGCCCTTTTCAACGGGTCTCTTTTCGTCCACCTCGACCGCGGCGTAGAACTTGTCCACGTCAGCCGTGGTGATGTCGGGCCCGTAGAAGTTGATCGCGGAGCCTTCGATGAGGCCTTTTTCCGGATCGAGATTGACCTTTTTGCTGTCGTCCTCATTGAATATCACCTCGAAAGCCTCTCCGGAAAGCTCTGCCCCGGTTTCCTTGAGCAGCCAGTTCAGATAATCCTTGCTGAAGCCCGGTATGAACTTGTCGTTGGCATAGTGATGGTGAATTCCGTTGGAGAACCAGATGCGCTTCAGGTAGATCTCGAAATTCTTCCAGTCTTCCGTGGACCTGTCTCCTTCGAATCCCTGGTAGACTTTTTCAAGCGCCCTGCGTATCTTCAGGTTGTGCCTGTAGTTCTGGTCGTACATGATGTCTCTTCCCGCCAGACCCGCCTGGGTGAGGTAATAGACATATTTTTTCTGTTGCAGGCTCAGTTGATCGAATCCCGGGATCTGATACCTCAGAACCTTGACATCGGCGAATTGCTCCGAAAGGTATTCGAAGTCCTGCTTTGCTTCAACTTGGGGTTCCTGAACCGAAGGGTCCTCGCGCTTTTCCTGACATGCGAAAAGCAGTCCGGCCATGATGAAAATGGCCAAGAAATATTTGATTTTCATGTGATTGAATATTGATTTAGATTGAATGCCCAAATTTAGCCAAAAGCCGGAGTTTAACCAAACTTATGGCCTTTAATAAGTGCTTCAAATTGAAAGACTTGAGATTTAATTCTTATCTTTGGGCATCAAATGATCAAACTTCTTTCCCATGCGCATCGTCAAGTACTTTTTTATCCTTGTGCTCGTTGTCGTGGTCGGTGCATCCATCTACCTTGCATCTTTGGACGGCAGCTATGATGTGAAACGCACCCGACTGATCGGGGCAGAGCCGGAAATCGTGTTCAATGACCTGAACGACTATCGGAACTGGGCGGAGTGGGGCCCTTGGTATGAGCAGGATTCAACCATTGTTGTCACCTATTCCGACAAGACGGTAGGAGAGGGCGCTTCCTATTCCTGGACCTCCGAGGAGGGCGATGGTAAGATGAGAACCCTGAACACGCAGCCCGTTGAGAGAATAGATTCCGAGATTATTTTCAAGACCCCTTTCGGAGAGATGGGATCGGATGTTTACTGGATCCTGAAAAAGACGGAGGAGGGAACTGAGCTCACCTGGGGGATGAAGGGAGAGATGCCCTTCATGACGCGCTTCATGGCCAGTGACATGGAAGAGCAGATGGGACCGATGCAGGAAAGGGGCCTGGAGCTGTTCGATGAGAACCTGCAAAGAAAGCTCAAGGTTCATTCAATTGAAGGGATGGGCGTCGTGGACTACAGCGGGGGATTCTACCTCTATGTGTCTGCGAGCAGCCGCATCAGCGACTTGAATGACAGGTTCGGGCCGATGATGGATGAGGTCAGGGCCTATGCGAAGAAAAAGGGGATCAGGTTGACCGGTACCCCCTTCACGATCTATCACAAGTACGATGTTGAAAACGGGACGACCATGTTCTCGGTGGGATACCCGGTGAGCGAGAGGGTCATAACGGATGCGGGTTCCGATGTCCTGACGGGTTTTATGGATCGGGGCAGGTACTTCAAGACGGTGCTTACGGGGAACTATGCCTATTCTGCAAAGGCCTGGGAGTTTGCCAGGTCACAATCAGAGCAGTTGGAAGGCTATGTGCCGGATGCGGATGGCGAGCCCTTTGAGATCTATGCCGTGCGGCCCGCAGACACTCCGAACCCGTCCAAATGGGTCACGGAGATCTTCGTCCCCGTGATTAGAAGCTCAACCGTTGAAGATGTCAATGATCCGGATGTCTGAAGCAGGAGGTGAGGTGGTCGTTGACCAGCCCCACGGCCTGCATAAAGGCGTAGACCACGGTCGATCCCACGAATTTGAAGCCTCTTCTTTTCAAGTCTTTTGAGATCCGGTCAGATAGTGCCGTTGCAGCCGGCACCTGATCCATGCTCTTCCACTGGTTCACCACAGGCTGCTGCCCTACAAAGCCCCAGATGTAATTTGAGAACGAGCCTTCTTCCTCACGGATCTTTTGAAAGGCCCGTGCATTGCTGATCGCCGCCTGGATCTTCAGCCGGTTGCGGACAATCCCCTCGTTTCCGAGGAGTTCCTGGTATTTGCTCTCTTCGTATTCTGCGATGCGCTCCCAGTCGAAGCCGTCAAAGGCGACCCTGAAGTTCTCCCTTTTTCTCAGGATCGTGATCCAGCTCAGCCCCGCCTGGAAGGTCTCCAGCAGCAGGAACTCGAACAGTACCCGGTCATCCCGCACAGGGATTCCCCATTCCCGGTCATGATACTCGACATACAGGGGATCGTCGCCGCACCAGGGACATCTCATGTCAGTAATTGATTTCCGAGTCAAGGCTTTTGTAGCCCATGTTGAACAGGGTAAAGCTGTAAATGTCAGCGTATTGATCGATGATCTTGGATACCGGGGTTCCCGCGCCATGACCCGCTTTGGTCTCTATCCGTATGAGCACGGGCTGCTGACCCTCCTGTTTGTCCTGCAGCTCGGCGGCGAATTTGAAGGAGTGCGCCGGAACCACCCTGTCGTCGTGGTCCCCCGTGGTGACCAGCGTGGCCGGGTATTCCACTCCTTCGCGGACGTTGTGCACCGGGGAATAGCCATAGAGATACCTGAACATTTCCTCGCTTTGCTCGGAAGTTCCGTAATCATAGGCCCAGCCTGCGCCTGCGGTGAAGGTGTGGTATCGGAGCATGTCGAGAACGCCCACGGCCGGGAGGGCCACCTTGGCAAGTTCGGGCCTCTGGGTCATCACGGCTCCCACCAGCAGCCCCCCGTTGGAGCCGCCGCGCAGGGCCAGGTAATCAGAACTGGTATACTGCTCGTCGATCAGGTACTCTGCCGCTGCGATGAAGTCATCGAAGACGTTCTGCTTGCTCATCTTCGTCCCGGCATCATGCCATGTCTTTCCGTACTCACCGCCTCCTCTGAGATTGGCTACGGCATAGACGCCCCCCATTTCAAGCCAGGCCGCCGTGGTGATCCCGAAGCTGGGGGTGAGGCTGATGTTGAAGCCTCCGTACCCATAGAGGATGGTCGGGTTCTTTCCGTTGAGCTCGAGGCCTTTCTTAAAGGTGATGATCATGGGTACCCGCGTCCCGTCCTTGGAGGTGTAGAACACCTGCCTGGACTCGTAATCCTCCGAAATGAAATCTACCTGGGGTTTCTTGTACACCCTGGAACGGCCCGTCTCCGGATCAAATTCGTAAAGGGTGGAAGGCTGGGTGTAGTTGGTGAAGGAATAGAAGAGCCTGTCGTCCTTCTTCTTTCCGCTGAAGCCCGCAGAGGAGCCTATTCCGGGCAATTTGACTTCCCGGACCTTGTTTCCTTTGGTGTCGTACTGGATCACCTGTGACAGGGCATCCTTCATGTATTCCGCAAAGAGATATCCGCTTCCCGTGGTCACGCTGAGCACCTTGTCGGTCTCCGGGATGAGATCCTGCCAGTATTCCTGGGAAGGACGGCTGATATCCGCTGTGACGAGCTTTCGGTTCGGGGCATTCCTGTTCGTGGAAATGAACAGGGTGTTGCCTTCGCTGTACACCACCGAATGATCTCCGTCAAAGTCATCGACCAGGGTCATGAGCTCCCCGTTCTTGTCCCTGAGGTCCCTGACGTAGAGTTCGCCGCCTGAGGTAGAGTTCTTCCCGGTGACCACCAGGTAATTCTGGTCTTCGGTCACATATCCGAAGACGTACCTTCTCTTGGTCTTGTCGCCGAAGATCACCTGATCCTCTGCCTGCTTGGTGCCCAGCCTGTGGAAGTAGAGCTTGTGCCGGTCCGTCCTGGCCGAGAGCTCGCTTCCGTCGGGCTTGTCGTAGCTGGAGTAGTAGAAGCCCTCATTCTTGTACCAGGAGATGCCGCTGAACTTTGCATCGACGATGGTGTCCTCCAGGATCTTCTTTGATTCCGCCTCCATCACGATGATCTTCCTCCAGTCTGAGCCTCCCTCGGAGATGCTGTAGGCCACCTTTGAGCCGTCCTTGGTAAAGGAAACGGTGCCCAGGGAGGTGGTCCCGTCCTTGGAGAAGGTGTTGGGATCGAGGAAGACCTCGGGCTCCTGGTCTCCTTTTTGGCGATACAGGACATACTGGTTCTGCAGGCCGTCGTTCTTGTAGAAGTAATTGTAGGCTCCGTGTTTGGTAGGAGAGCCGTACTTCTCGTAATTCCACAAGCTGGTCAGCCTCTCTTTGATCTCTTCACGGAATGGGATGTTCTCCAGATAGCCCCGGGTGACCTTGTTCTGCTCAACGACCCAGGCCTCGGTTTCCTGCGACCGGTCGTCCTCCAGCCAGCGATAGGGATCTGCGACCTCGGTGCCGAAATAGTTGTCGACCACCTGTCCTTTCTTGGTTTCGGGGTATTTCATCTTGCTTTGCTGTGCTTTGGTCTCTGTCGTCTGCATTGCCGCTAGGATCAACAGAAGGGGTAGTATCTTTTTCATTGTCATCATTTGTCTGGATTCGATCAGTTGAGTGCGTTTACCACTTCCACCTTTCCCGGAAGAAGCTGCTTCAGGGTGGATTCAATTCCATTCTTCAGGGTGATGGTGGAGGAAGGGCATCCGTTGCAGGCTCCCTGCAGGAGCACGTTGACCTCCTTGGTGTCCGGGACGTATGACAGGAACTGGATATTGCCTCCGTCACCGGCAACGGCCGGTCGGATGTATTCCTCCAGGACCCCGATGATCTCTTTTGACACCTCGTCGTCCGTAGGGGTGAATTCCGGCTTCTGACTGTTGTTCGGGGCAACAGCCGGGCGATAGTCTTCTGCGACCACCCTGCGTCCGCTTTGTAGGTATTCCTTGAGGAAATCCCTCAGGCTGTTGTTGATCTCGAACCAGTCCAGGCTTTCGGTCTTCTGTATGGAGACATAATTGTCGGAGATGAAGACCTCCTTCACGAAGGGAAACTCGAAAAGCTCAAGGGCCAGGGGAACCCCGTTGGCCTGTTCTGCCGAACTCAGCTCGATGTGCTGGTTGGTGAGCAGGCGGTTGGTGACGAATTTCTGGACGTTCGGGTTTGGAGTGCTTTCGGCGTAGACCTCTACAAGATTGGCTTTCTCCTGCTTGTTGAAAATGCTTTCGTTTTCGGCGACATAGGCCCCGAGTATGTCCTTGAGCTCTTCCTGCACCTCTTTCCATTCGAGGATGTCGAACTTTTCAATGGCCAGGAAGTTGGCGGTCACGTAGACCTTTTTGACGAAGGGCAGGTGGAACAGCTGCTGGACCAGGGTGGAGTTCCCCGCATCGTCTATGGAATTGTACTCGAAGCTTCCCTCGGTAAGCATTTTATCAAACACGAATTTGATGATCGAAGGACTGTCGGTGGGCTCAATTTTTATGTGCGGCATGGGTATCGAAATTAGTAGCGCAAATTTACGAAAGTATTTTTGCTTACTTTTGACTCATTCGTTAAAAAGGTCCTAAAAAATGATCCTGAAAACCCTTTTGGGTAAGACCCCTGAATACGGCAAAGACTGCTATTTTGCAGAGAACTCGACCATCATAGGCAACGTGAAGATGGGAGACCAGTGCAGCGTTTGGTTCAATGCGGTGATCCGAGGTGACGTTCATTACATCCGGCTTGGCAACAAGGTCAACGTGCAGGACGGAGCGGTGATCCACGCGACCTACAAGAAGTCACCCACTGAGATCGGCAACAACGTATCCATCGGTCACAACGCCCTGGTGCACGGATGCACCATCCACGACAATGTCCTGGTCGGCATGGGCGCAATCATCATGGATGACTGCGTGGTCCACAGCAACAGCATCATTGCCGCCGGAGCGGTTCTGACCAAAGGTACCGTGGTGGAGTCGGGCTCGGTCTATGCAGGCATGCCCGCAAAGAAGATCAAGGACATCGAGCCCGAGCTGCTGACCGGGGAGGTCGAGCGCATCGCGGAAAGCTACGTGAAATACGCGGGCTGGTACAAATAGCGAGTGGCTAGAACAAAAAGACCGGCATGATCTCTCATGACGGTCTCTTCATTTCTTTCTTTGGCGCCAATCAGCGCGAATCGAAATCTTAGATTCCCAATTTGGCCTTTACGGCAGGCAACAGGTCTTCACCCTCGAAGACGATCAGTCCTTTGCCCGGGGAAGAATCAAGAACGTATTTGATCCCTTTTTCGGAAGCCACGTCGCTAACGGCTTTTTGAGCCTTTTCAACGATGGGCTTCAACAGGTCAAATCGCTTTTTCTGAATTTCCTGATCAGCGGTCTGGGCGTATTTCTGGATCTTGTTCTTCAGGCCTTCCACCTCAACCCTTCTCTCCTCGTTCTTGGCGTCGGTCTGGGTCGGTGCCTCGGCGTCGTATTTCTTCAACTTCGCCTGAAGGGCCGTAGCCTGTGCATTGTACTCGTCCGCATAGGTCTGCTGCACCTTTTTCAATTCGTCTTCCATTGCTTTGGTCTCCGGCATCGCCATCAGAAGCTGTTCGCTGTCTATATGTGCCACCGCCTGAGCCTGGACAGAATTGAAGGCCATCATCAACACCAATGCCACAAATAAATTCCTAAATAATTTCATTTTCAAATAATTTGTAATTAATAATAATTCTTTGTCTCTCTTTAATTGTTATTTTGAATTGCTTGCTCTCTTTGTTTCTTTCTTTCCTCGATCTCTTTCAGCTTGGCCTCCCTTTTCTCCTCTGCCACCTTGCGGAGGGAGTCTCTCATCTGCGCCCTGGCTTCCTGCTGGGCCTTGATCCTCTCTTTGAGCTCTTCTCTCTTTTGGATGCGCTCCTCGAGCTTCTTCTGCTCCTCGGTCTTCTCCACCGCTGCTTCCTCTGCTGCAGGCTCCTCTGATACGGCCTCTTCGGCGGTTCCCTCTGAAGAAGGCTCATCTTCAGGTTCGGCAAGCTCTTCCGCACCTTCGAGAACCGTCGGAGCTGTTATCACTCCGGCTTTGGCCATTCGCTCCTTCTTCCTGTCTTCGACCGCCTGTCGTTTCCGGTTCTTTACGATCGAGTTCAACACCAGTTCGGAGATGTCGAATTTCTCGTTGCTGTACAGCATGATCAGGTCGCTTGAACGGTCAAATACGAAATCGTACTTCTTGTTTCTCGCGATCTCCTGAATTGCGTTATACACCTGGTCCTGCACGGGGGTGGCCAGCTGCTTTCTCAACTGGAACAGGTCCCCTGTCGGGCCAAAATAGGCCTGCTGCAGTCGCTTCAGCTCCTGCTCCTTGATTTCAATGTCCTCCTGGCGCTCCCGGATCAGGTCATTGGTCAGAAGGGACTTCTCATTGCTGAGATCCGTCTTCATCTGTTCGATCTCATCCGACAGCCCGTCCAGCTTTTCCTGCCAAGTCTTGACCTTGGAATCCAACTGGGACTGTGCGTTTCGGTATTCGGGAACGTTCTCCAGGATGTAGTTCATGTCTATATAGGCAACCCTTTGGGGTTTCTGGGCGCTCAGGCTCAGATTCAATCCCAGAAGAACTATCCAAAATACTCGTGTCACTCTCATTCTTTTTCTACATAAGAAAAAACCGTGCCATTCCCTGATTCGGGGCAAATATAGCAAATGTAGGCTAAAATTGCTGACCGATGATGAAATGTGTCTGCCAGCCTGAAATCAGGTTGGATCCGGGTATGGTGTCAAAGCCATAACCGAAGTCAACTCCCAGCAATCCGAACGCCGGCATGAACACCCGTATGCCCGCCCCGGCCGACCTCTTGAGGGTGAACGGCCTGTACTCTTCGAATTCGTTCCAGGAGTTTCCTCCTTCCAGAAAGCCGAGTGCATAGATCGAGGCTGAAGGCTTCAGCGTGATGGGATATCTCAGTTCAAAGGCTACTTTGTTGTAAATGGTTCCCCCCGTTTGCGATGAAAGGCTGGAGTTGGGATAACCTCTCAGGGCGATCGTGGTTCGTCCGTCAAACCTTCCCTGTTGCATCCCGTCTCCCCCGACGTAGAATCGTTCGAAAGGAGGTGCGCCTATCTCGTCGTTGTATGCACCCAGAAAGCCCAGTTCGGCATTCGACATCAGGACCAGTTTTCCCACGATTGGGCTGAACCATCGGCCGGAGAACACGATCTTGTAATATTCGATCCAGTTGTACTTCTCCTCGTCGGGAAGATTGGTGTAGTCCTTGTCCGAAAAGAGCGAGTAGGGAGGTGTGAGCTTCAACAGCAGGTTGAACTGTGAGCCTCCCGAGGGGAAGATGGGATTGGGCCCGGCAGAGCTCCTTCCGAAGTTCACCGCAAAGTTGAAGTTGTTGGAAACTCCTTCCCTGAAGTCAAAGGCCGAGATGGTATAATTCTTCAGTTTGTATCGCTGGTAGTTGAATGAGGTTGAAAGGGTGAAGAAGTCGTCCGGCCACTTGAGCCTTTGGCTCAATCCGATCGAGGCGCCCAAAATGTCCAGGAGCTGGTCCTTGTCCACGTCGTTCTGTATGGGGTCATAGCCATACTGGCTCGAGTTGTAGATGGAGAAGCTGAATCCCTTGGGCTTCTTCCCTCCCCACCAGGGCTCCGAAAACGAGAGGCTGTAGGTTCGATAGAACTTGCTGAGCTGCAACCTGAGCGCAACGCTTTGTCCGTCCCCCCTGGGCACGGGCTTGTATTCCTCCAGGTTGAGCAGGTTCCTGATCGAGAAGTTGTTGAAGGAAAGACCCAGGGTTCCCACAAAGGTTCCACCTCCGTATCCTCCCTGCAGCTCGATCTGGCTGGCGCCTTTTTCCGAAACGATGTATTCTATGTCTGCCGTCTTGTCGCCAAAATTGGGCTGTACGTCCGGGACAATGTTCTCGGGGTCGATATAGCCCAGCTGCCCGAGTTCCCGGATCGATCGCACGATGTCACTTTTGCTGAACAGGTCCCCGGGTTTGGTCCGTATTTCCCGGAAGAGGACGTGGTCATTGGTCACGTCGTTCCCCTTGAGGGTGACCTTGCGGATGGTCGCGGGTTCGTCCTCAATGATCCGGATCTCCAGGTCGATGGTGTTGTTCTCTGCGCTGGTCTCAACGGCCGTTACCCTCGAGAACAGGTAGCCGTTGTCCAGGTAGGTGTTTGTGAGGTCCTGGGAATCGGGTGATCCGTCACCGTAGACCCTTTCGTTCAGTGCCTTTCCGTTATAGGTCACTCCCTTTTCGATCTTCAGCAGGGACATGAGCTGCTCATCCGTGAAAACGCTGTTCCCCAGGAATACGATGTCCCCGAACTTGTAGCGCTCGCCCTGGTTCATGAAGATGTCCAGGTTGATCGTGTTGTCATCATTCCAGGACAGGGAGTCCTTGACCACCAAAGCGTCCCTGAATCCTTTCTCCTGGAAGGCTTCGACCACCTTGTCCAGGTCTTCCTCGTAAAGGTCTTCCACGTATTTGGAAGGAGAGAAAATGCGAGTGATCCCCTTCTCCCTGGTCTTCTTCATGGTCTTCCGGAGCTTGCTGTCCTTGAGGGCAGTGTTCCCGTGAAAGCGAATGTTCTTGATCTTGACCCTCTCACCCCTGTCGATGACGATGAGTGCGTCCTGCACGTTGGTCTGTGAAGTGTCCCTGCGGGTGGTCACAGTGACCTTGGTCCTCAGGTATCCTTTCTCCCTGAACTTTTCCTTGATGTAGTTCTCCGTGGTGGTGATGAGGTTCTCCGTCAGCATCGAGCCGTTCTGGAATTCGATCTCCTTTTCGATCTCTTCGATCTTTGACTTCTTCAGCCCCGTGATCGTGACCTTGCCCACCTTGTCCAGCTCCCTGACCGCGATCTCGAGATAGATGGCGTCCCCGTCGATCTTGGTCACGTAGACGTCCACATTGCTGAAAAGCTTGGAGGTCCAGAGCTTTTTGATGGCCGACGACAGCTTGTCTCCCGGGATCTTGATGCGCTGCCCGGTGCTCAGGCCTGAGAAGATGAGTATGGATTGCTCTGAGATGGTCTCATTTCCAACGACGCTGATGCCTCCAATTAGGTAGCGCTTGTTCTTTTCGACTTCCATGGGCCCTGAAGGCACGATGGTGTCCGCCGCGACCACCGGCAGGGAGTCGAGGGCTTGTGTGACGGGAATGCTGTCTTGAGATGGGGGGGCGACCGGGTCATTACCCTGTCCTTGGAGGACAACAGCAGTCAGTAAGGCAATAAGGGTGAAGAAGTCTCTCAGTCTATTCGCTGCTGCTTCCAATCTGTTCACTCGTTTTTCCAAATCGTCTTTCTCTGCTTTGGTAATTCAGTATGGCTTCGTAGAAATCCTTCTTACGAAAATCAGGCCACAAAACATCTGTAAAATAAAGTTCCGCATAGGCAATCTGCCAAAGGAGGAAATTGCTTATGCGCTTCTCACCGCTGGTCCGTATGAGAAAATCAACGAGCGGCAAAGTAAATGTATATAAATGATTATTTATAACTTTTTCATCAATTTCTTCAGGCCTGAGTTCATTATTAACAATTTTTTTAGAAATGCATTTCACCGCGTTGATGATCTCCTCCTGTGCCCCGTAATTAAGGGCAAGCGTAAGAACCATGTGGTCATTTTCACGGGTCAGATCGATCACTTCCTCAAGCTGAATTCTCGCCTTTTCGGGCAGCTGTTCCAGCCTGCCGATCGCATTGAGCCGGATGTTGTTCTTCTGCAGGGTATCGAGCTCGTTCTTCAGCGAATTCACCAGCAGGCTCATCAGGGTGTCCACCTCGTATCGTGGCCGCTTCCAGTTCTCCGTGGAGAATGCGTAGAGCGTGAGGGCCTGCACCCCTATTTCAGCGGCGGCCTCTACGGTCTGACGAACGGATTCCACGCCTTTCTGGTGCCCCAGCACTCGCTTCAAACCCTGCTTCCTGGCCCACCTCCCGTTGCCGTCCATGATCACGGCAACGTGTTTCGGAATGCAATTCTGATCTATTTTTGATTTTAAGTCCATGCTGTCTAAAAGGTTCCGGTGTAGCATCCTTCCCTTCCGAAGGCAAATACCAGGGTTATTCCGGTAAAGACATACCAGTCGTTGTTGTTCGGGTTGATCTGCACATTCCTAGTCGGGTCGTATTCCAGGAAGGGATAGGCGTCGATGTCGTCCTTGAAGGTGTACCTGAAGCCCACTTCGAAGCCAATGCCCACGTTTGGTGCCAGGATGGTCTTGAAACCTGCCCCGAAGGGAACGGTGAAATTGAAGCTTCTGCTAGATGCCAGGCTTGTGCTGTCGAAGGTCCCGTAGTTCACCACGGCGAGCTCTGCAAACAGGTATGGCGTGTTGGTATGCCCCGTTTTTGAGAGATTGTATTTGAAAAAGTGATATTCGATCCCCGCTGCCAGCTCATGGACGTCATTTGAAAAGCTCAGTCCCCGTGCCTTTCTGAACGAATTGTCGGAGTCGCTGTCATCTCCCTTGATATTGGAGTAGGTGTAGGTTGCCCGAAGCGAATAGTGGGGATGCATGTTCCACTTGTAGATGACGCCCAGCGCGTAGCTGTTCGGATAGATGTAATTGGTCCTTCCTATGTCCCCGATGTAGTTGCTTCCTCCGGCGAAAACGCCCAGTTCGTTAATCTGTGAAAAGGAGGTCGCGGAAACAAGGATGAACACAATGGCAATTACAAGTTTTTTCATCGCTAAAAATGGTTTGCAAATATAAAAAAACCTTTTGGTTTTGATCGGTTTAAAAGGTCTTTTTTGATTAACAGTTATTTAAGCGTAAAATTGTGTAATAGCCTAGCTTTTAGTTGCGTTTGTCCTCGCCCCAGAGCAATTTCTCTCGCAGGGTTTTGATGAAGGTCTCATCCTTCAGCTGAAGGGTGCGTATGGTGAAGTTGCATCGCTGTATGTACACCTTCGACCGGTTCTCCAGGGTGTACATCCGGGAATCCAGGGTAAGCAGGACTTCGTCCGAGCGGGAATCGATGTTCAGCTCGATCTTCGTCTCCTCGGGTATCACCAGGGGCCGAACGGCAAGGCTGTGCGGGGCGATAGGAGTGAGTACCAGGCTCTTAGAGGTCGGAGAGATGATCGGCCCACCACAGCTCATGGAGTATCCCGTGGAACCGGTCGCGGTTGAGATGATGAGTCCGTCGCTCCAATAGGTGGTCAGGAATTCCTCGTCGAGAAGGGTGTCCACCTTGATCATGGATGCCGTGTTCTTCCGGCTCACCGACACCTCGTTCAGGGCGAAATTCAACCCTTCGAAGTCTTCTTTCCGGTCCGTGGTCCTCACGCAGAGCATGGAGCGCTCGTCAATGCGGTACTCCCCGTTTGAGATCTGTTCCACGGCTCTTTCTATGAATTCCTTCTGAACCGTGGCCAGAAAACCGAGTCTGCCCGTGTTGATCCCAACGATGGGGATGCCAAGGTCCCGCACCAGCGTCACCGACCTGAGAAAGGTCCCGTCTCCGCCCACGGTGAAAAAGACGTCAAAGCTATGGTCCAGTCCGTCGTATCCGTCGAAGGAGGGATAGCGGGCCCCCGAGATCCTGGTGATGCCCTCGCTGAAATTCCGCTCCAGGAAGAAGTCTATGTTCTTGCGCTTCAGGCTGTCGATCAGATGCTCGGTGTATTTGACCGTGGTCTCGTTGTTGGTCTGACCGTATATTCCTGCTTTCATGCCTTTGGCTTAGATGTTCAGATAGCGTTGAAGGTACTCCGACCTCTGGTTGAGCTCATCGATGTACTTGTCCTTTTCGAACTCGTTGATGATCTCGTAGTTGTAACGCCTGAACGAATGAAGCGTGTTGTTGATGTCATGCAGGCTCAGCTTGAGCGTGATCTGGGCCGTCTCATCCTCGATCTTGGACACAAAGGCCCCGAGAAGGGTCGCGTTGTTCGATTCCACGATCTGGGAGATCTCGCTGAAAGAATAGTCTTTTACGTTTTTGGCAACCACCAGGATGACTCCTTCCTCGTGTAGGAAAGGCGTGCATTTGAACTGGTTCAGAAAATCATCCAGCTCGAAGTACCCGATGTACTTTTTGTCGCTGTCCAGTATGGGCATGAGGTTGGTGTTGTAGGTTGCAAAGTACTGCAGGACCTCGAACCAGTTCATCCTGTCGGTGGCATAGAACGGCTGAATGAGCTGCCGGTGATCCATCAGCTTCGATCCCGGGGACTTGATCAGGTCCAGCTCACTTCTTTTGACGGCACCGAAGTAGATCTTGCCCTCCAGGACCGGAAGGTGCGAATAGCGCGTTTTCCTGAAGGTCTCCTTCACTTCCTCCATGGGAGTCTCGAAGGTGAACGGCCTGATGTCATTCAGTATGTAATCTGTGGTCTGCACTTTCGGTAGCTTTTTATCCTACAATTTGTTGTAATTTTGCGCGACTGAGAAGCCCATTTCAAGTGTAAAGATAGCATATCTTTCTCATTAAACGATCAAATGAAACCGTGATGACAAAACTGAGCGTCAACATAAATAAAATAGCCACTCTGCGCAATGCGAGAGGAGGCAATGTGCCCGACCTTCTGAAGGCCGCTGTAGACATACAAGCATTTGGAGGACAAGGAATTACTATTCATCCCAGGCCCGATCAGAGACACATTAGGTACCAGGATGCCATCGACCTCAAGGAGGTCGTCACCACGGAGTTCAACATCGAGGGAAATCCGATCCCGGAATTTGTTGACCTGGTGCTCGGCATCAGGCCGGATCAGGTCACCCTGGTTCCCGACGCCGTCGATGCGATCACAAGCAATGCCGGATGGGACACGCTGACCCACAGCTCCTTCCTGGCGGAGGTGGTCGGGGAGTTCAGGCGCAACGGGATCAGGACCTCGATCTTCATGGATCCCGTGCCATCCCTGATCGAGGCTGCGGCGAAGACGGGAACGGATCGCATCGAGCTCTACACGGAGTCCTATGCCGTGCAGTACGGGAAGGGGAACAAGGCCGAAGTCCGAAAGTATGCCGAGGCTGCCAGGGTGGCCGCCGAAGCGGACCTGGGCATCAATGCCGGCCATGACCTCAGCCTGGACAACCTGGAATTCTTTGTCCGGGAGGTGCCGGGGGTTCTCGAAGTGTCCATCGGACATGCCCTGATCTCGGAGGCACTCTACTTCGGCCTGGAGAACGTCGTTGGCATGTACCTTCAAAAGCTTGCCTCGTGAAGCTCCTGCACTCACAGATATTGGGAGAGGGCAAGCCCCTGTTGATCCTGCACGGTTTTCTGGGCATGGGGGACAACTGGAAGTCCCTGGGGAATTCCTTCTCAAGCTCCTACCAGGTGCACCTGATCGATCAGCGCAATCACGGGAGGAGCTTTCATTCGGATGACTTCTCCTATGAGCTCATGGTGGAGGACCTGTTGCGATACATGGATCATCACGGTTTGGACAAGGCTCATGTCCTGGGTCATTCCATGGGTGGGAAAACCGTCATGTTGCTGGCCGTGGAGCACCCGGAGCGCGTGGACCGGATGATCGTGGCCGACATCGCGCCCAAGTTCTACCCGAGGCACCACCAGTACATCCTGGAGGCGCTGCACGCAGTGGACTTCGATTCGGTCTCCTCGAGGAACGAGGTCGAGGAGGTGTTCAGTCGCTACATTCCGGAATGGGGCATAAGGCAGTTCCTGTTGAAGAACGTGTACAGAAAAGGCAGGGATGAGCTGGCCTACCGCTTCAACCTGGAAAGCCTCGAGGAAAACATCGATGAGGTCGGGGTGGAGCTGCCCCCGCGTTCCATGTCGGAGGTCCCGGCCCTGTTCCTGCGGGGCGTGAACTCCGGGTATATCACCAGGGCCGACGAATCTCTGATCAGGGCCCATTTCCCGAACAGTGAGATCGAGGACATCCCCGATGCGGGCCACTGGCTCCATGCCGAAAACCCGGAGGAATTTTACAAAAAGGTTGTCAGTTTTCTCGAAAAAGGCTAATTTGGTCTTTATCCTAAAACAGCCTTTCCATGAACTTCATTTTCAAGATCCTGCTCAGCGCCCTAGCCGTTCTAGCCATAGCCTACATCCTTCCGGGCGTGGAGGTGGATGACTATGTCACCGCTCTTTGGGTGGCTGTTGTGGTGGGATTGCTCTTTTCCATTCTCAAGCCGATCCTTGTGGTGCTGACCCTTCCGGTGACGATCCTCACCCTGGGCCTCTTCCTCTTCGTCATAAACGCCGCACTGATTCTGCTCGCGAACAACTGGATCGACGGGTTTTCCGTTGACGGATTCTGGACGGCCATGCTTTTCAGCATCCTCCTGACCCTCTTCGAGTCGGTCCTGTACAGGCTGATCGAGTAGGGTTCTTCGACCGGAGTTTTCCGCGAAATTGGAATTTTAACATAAGCTTATGTTTCCCAGGGTTCAAATTGGGTCCGGGATTGCGATTTATTGCTTTATTTTAATTATTTTTGCACCCTTAAATTCATAAAGCGAAAACAAATAAAACGATGAAGATTACGAAGGAAGACATTGATGCCCTTAATTCGGTGGTGAAAATCGACATTACCACTGAGGATTACAAGGACAAAGTTGACAGTCAGCTGAAGGATTACAGGAAGAAGGCAAACATCCCGGGTTTCAGGAAAGGACACGTGCCTATGAGCCTGGTCAAGAAGCAGTATGGTAAATCCGTGATGATCGATGAGGTCAACAAACTTCTTCAGGAGTCTTTGAATAAATTCCTGGTAGAGGAGAAACTTGATGTCCTTGGGAACCCGCTGCCCAAAATGCAGGAGGATTTTTCCTGGGACGGAGATGATTTCTCCTTCGAGTTCGAACTGGGCCTTGCCCCGGATTTCGAAGTGAACCTGAATCCCAAAAAGGCCATCACCTCCTACAAGATCGTTGCCGACAAGAAGATGATCGACAACCAGGTAGCCAATATAAGGGAACAGTACGGCAAGCTGGTCACCCAGGCCGAGGTTGACGAAGATTCCAACGTAACGGGAACCTTCAGGAACGAGGAGCGTGATATCGAGAAGAAGTCGACCTTCAAAATGGAGAAGATCAAAGGCAAGGCCAATGTCAATAAACTGAAAGGCCTGAAGGCAGGAGACAGCGTGGAGCTCAAATCAAAGGGCCTGTTCACGGATGACCACCTGCTTATGAACATCCTGGGGATCAGCCATGACGAGGCGCACGACCTGGACATTCCGCTCAGCCTGGCCATTGATGAGGTCAGCAAGACCGAGTTGGCGGACCTGAACCAGGAGATCTATGACAAGATCTTCGGAGCGGACATGGTCAAGAGCGAGAAGGAGTTCCGCGACAAGCTGAAGGAGGATGCAGAGAAGCAATTCGCCTCACAGGCCGACCAGCAACTGTTGAACGCAGTGACCGAAAGCCTGATCGAGAACACCAAGTTCGACCTTCCGGCGGAGTTCCTCAAAAAATGGCTCGCCGTATCCGGAGAAAAGCCCATGACACCGGAGCAGGCAGGTGAGGAATACGAGCGTTCTGAAAAGGGACTGAGGTACCAGCTCATCGAATCCAAGCTGATGCAAAACCACAAGGAGCTCCAGTACAATTTCGAAGACCTGAAGGATTATACCAAAGGATTTGTCAAAGCGCAGATGGCCCAGTTCGGTGACAGCCAGATCGGCGACAAGGAGCTGGACGATATCGTAATGCGGGTCATGTCCAACCAGGACGAGGTCAGGAGACTCTCCGATCAGCTCAAGACCGAGAAGCTTTTGAACTTCTTCAAGGAGAACATGAAGCTGAAGAGCAAGGAGGTGACCTACGAGGACTTCATCAAGGAAGTCTACCAATAAAACGAATCCGATTCGTGCATAACTCCATAAGGAATCAAGCCTTATGGAGTTTTTTTTTAGGTGGTAGGCGCTTTCCTCACCCAGGGAATGGGTTTTGGGGTGGATATTGTCAATTAGTTAGTATATTTACAGACCTAACAACACAAAGATCTAAGTATGAATTACGGACAGGAATTTAAGAAATTCGCAGTACAGGACCAGGGGATCAACAGTCTCTACATCGATCAGCTGGTGAGTAGCGTAACTCCCTATATCATTGAGGAACGGCAGTTGAACGTGGCCCAGATGGACGTGTTCTCGAGACTGATGATGGACAGGATCATCTTCATGGGCACGGGGATCAACGACCAGGTCGCCAACATCATTCAGGCCCAGTTGCTCTTTTTGGAAAGCGTTGACTCTTCCAAGGACATCTCCATCTATATCAACTCTCCCGGGGGAGGGGTCTATGCCGGGCTCGGCATCTACGACACCATGCAGTTCATCAAGCCGGAGGTGGCGACGATCTGCACCGGGATGGCAGCCTCAATGGCGGCCGTCTTGATGTGTGCCGGGGAGAAGGGAAAGAGATCGGCCCTGCCACACTCCAGGATCATGATCCACCAGCCTCTCGGAGGGGCCCAGGGTCAGGCATCCGACATAGAGATCACGGCCAGGGAGATACTGAAGCTGAAAGACGAGCTCTATGCCATCATCGCCAAGCACTCGGGCCAGAAGGTCAAGAAGGTGCACGACGATTCCGACAGGGATTACTGGATGAAGGCAGAGGAAGCCAAGGAATATGGCATGATAGATGAAGTGTTGACGAGAAACAAATAATTCTGCGGCGAGGCGGGAACTAATTTAGCAGGAATGGCAAAAAAAGAGGAATTGGAATGCTCTTTTTGCAAACGTAAAAAAGAGGAGACGAATCTGCTGATCGCGGGGATCGATGCCCACATCTGTGACAAGTGCATCGAGCAGGCCCATGGGATCGTGCTGGAGGAATCGATCAATGAACGGAACAGCAGCAGCTCTGATTTCCTGGTCAAGAAACCCAGGGAGATCAAGGACTTCCTCGACCAGTACATCATAGGGCAGGACCAGGCCAAGAAGGTCATGTCCGTGGCGGTTTACAATCATTACAAGAGATTGCTGCAAAAGCCCAAGTCCAAGGATGATGACGTCGAGATCGAGAAGAGCAACATCGTGCTGGTGGGGGAGACCGGAACCGGCAAGACGCTCATCGCAAGGACGATCGCCAAGATGCTTGACGTTCCCTTTGCCATCGTGGACGCCACGGTCCTGACAGAGGCAGGATATGTGGGTGAGGACGTGGAGACCATACTGACCCGCCTGCTCCAGGCGGCCGACTACAAGGTCGACAAGGCGGAACGGGGAATCGTTTTCATCGACGAGATCGACAAGATCGCCAGGAAGAGCGACAACCCTTCGATAACCCGGGACGTTTCCGGGGAAGGCGTGCAGCAGGCCCTGCTGAAGCTCCTGGAAGGCACCGTTGTCAATGTTCCACCCAAGGGAGGAAGAAAGCACCCGGACCAGAAGTTCGTCGAAGTGGACACCAAGAATATCCTGTTTATCGCCGGAGGAGCCTTCAGCGGGCTGGACAAGGTGATCAGCAAGCGCCTGAACATGCAGGCCGTGGGATACGGCGCCTCCATGTCAGGCGAGCGCATCGACGAGAAGAACCTGCTGCAATACGTGCTGCCCACGGACCTGAAGAGCTTCGGCCTGATCCCCGAGATCATCGGGAGGCTGCCGGCCCTGACCTTCATGCGGCCCCTCGACAAGAAAACGCTGCGCATGATCCTGACCAAGCCGAAAAACGCCATCATCAAGCAGTACACCAAGCTGTTCGAGATGGATGGGATCGATTTCAAGATCGAGGATGAGGCCCTGGATTTCATCGTGGACAAGGCGGTCGAGTACAAATTGGGCGCACGCGGCCTGAGATCCCTCTGTGAGGAGATCCTGACGGATGCCATGTTCGAGCTTCCGGGAAGCGAGGAGGAATCCCTCAAGGTCACCCGGAAATATGCCGAGAGCAAGATCAGCAAGTCTACGATCAAGAAGCTGAAGGCAGTTTCCTGAGCCCTGAAACCATATCTTGCAAAGCTGCCTTTCCGGGCAGTTTTTTTATATTTAACCTGGCTTAATCAAGTTCCATGATCAGCAGAGAGACCATTGACAAGGTTTTCGACACCGCCCGGGTTGAGGAGGTCATCGGGGATTTTGTGCAGTTGAAGAAGGCAGGTGCGAACTACAAGGGGCTCAGCCCTTTTGCCGACGAGAAGACGCCTTCGTTCATGGTTTCCCCCGTCAAGCAGATCTGGAAGGACTTCAGCACCGGGAAGGGAGGCAACGCGGTGACCTTCCTGATGGAGCACGAGCATTATTCCTACCCGGAGGCCATCCGCTACCTGGCGAGAAAGTACCAGATCGAGGTGGAGGAGACGGTGCAGACCGACGAGCAGAAGAAGCGCGCCGACGAGCGGGAAAGCATGTTCCTGGTCTCGGAGTTTGCCCGGGATTTCTTCTCCAGGGTGCTCTGGGAGTCGGAGAAAGGAAAGGCGATCGGCCTGAGCTATTTCAGGGAGCGGGGATTCACCGACGAGACGATCAGGAAGTTCGAGCTTGGCTATTCGCCCGAGGACTGGACGGCCCTGACCGACGAGGCTCTGTCGAAGAAGTATGAGCTGGAGTTTTTGGACAAGACCGGCCTGACCATAGTCAACGAGGACCGGAAATTCGATCGCTTCAGGGGCCGGGTGATCTTCCCGATACACAGCATGAGCGGCAGGGTGCTGGGCTTTGGTGGGCGAACCCTGTCGGCAGACAAGAAGGTCGCCAAGTACCTGAACTCCCCGGACAGCGTGATCTACCACAAGGGCAAGGTCCTCTATGGGATCTACCAGGCCAAGCAGGCCATAGCAAAGGAGGACAATTGCTTCCTGGTCGAAGGCTATACCGACGTGATCTCCCTGCACCAGGCCGGGGTGGTCAATGTGGTGGCTTCTTCGGGAACTGCACTCACGCCGGACCAGATCAGGTTGATCAACCGGCTGACCAACAACATCACCGTGCTGTTCGATGGCGATGCAGCAGGGATCAGGGCCTCCTTCAGGGGTATCGACCTCATCCTCGAGCAGGGCCTAAACGTAAGGGTGGTGGCCTTTCCGGACGGCGAGGATCCCGACAGCTTTGCGCGTTCCCGAACGCCTGAAGAGCTCGCGGAGTTCCTGACGGCCCAGGCCCAGGACTTCATTCAGTTCAAGGCTTCCCTGCTTCAGGAGGAGACCAGGAACGACCCGGTCAAACGGGCGGAGTTGATCCGGGACATCGTGGCCAGCATATCGAAAATACCGAACAACATCCAGAAGGAGGTCTACGTGCAGGAATGCGCGCGGATCATGGACATCTCGGAAAGCGTCCTTTTCAATGAGCTGGCCCAGATCCTCAAAGGGCTGAGCAGGGACACGAGGACGTCCGTCTCCCAGAGGACGCCCTTCACGGGAGTCAAGAAGGAGACGAAGGAGCTGGAAAAGGTCAACCCCATGCTCCTGCTGGAGCGAAAGATCATCGAGATCCTGTTGCTGTATGGCAATGAGGAGGTCGAGTTCGTCGATTTCACCTCCGAGATCGACGAGGAGGGGAGAAAGAGGATCGTCAGGGAGCAATATTCGAACAGGGTTTCCAGTGAGATCTACATGCACCTGCACGAGGACGAGATCGAATTCACCGACCCGGTCTTTCTCAAGATCTATTACGAGATCATCCACCTGTTGAACCAGGACGAGAAGATCAGCGCCGATCTTTTCACCAATCACAAGGACCCGGAAATCGCATCGGCGGTCTCGGACCTGTTGATGGATGATGAAAAGTACGAGCTAAGCAACTGGGAAAAGCACAACATATACGTCAATGGCAAAGAGCACTACCTGTCCAAGCTGGTGACCGACGTGCTCTACAACCTGAGGAGGATTCTCATTGCAGAGAAGATCAATGAGCTCAAATCGGGTTTCACCTCTGAGGATTCTGACACTCCTGATCTGGAAGCGGGTCGCGAGACCCTGGAGGCGATCAGGGATTACACCTCCCTGAAGCAGCTGCTGTTCGAAAAGCTCAACCGGGTGCTCTGACCCCTCCGTTCCTAGACCTTCTTGAGCTCTTCGCTCACCTTGCAGACCGGGATCTCAACCATTTTGTGCCGGTTCGCCCTGTTCAGCCTTGTGTAGATCTCAAGCACCTCTCGTTCCCGGCCGGTGAAATCCTCCGGGGAACGGCCTGAGTCTGCCTGGCCCATGGCCCATTCCAGCTCGTCATAGGAGGCACCCAGCTGGTCCTCGTCGGTGCGTGAATCACCGAACAGCCCATCCGTGGGCTGGGCCCGTCGGATCGACTCCACGACCCCCAGGTATTCCGCCAGCTCGTAGACCTCGGATTTCATAAGGTCGGCGATCGGGCTGAGGTCAACTCCGCCGTCGCCGTATTTGGTGAAGAAGCCCACGCCAAAGTCTTCCACCTTGTTGCCCGTACCGGCCACCAGGAGTCCCTTGAGCCCTGCAAAGTAATACAGGGTCGTCATCCTGAGCCGGGCCCGCGTGTTGGCCAGGGACAGGCTGCGCCTGTCTGATTCCTCTTCCTTTGGGCATGCGCTGATGAATTCCTCGAAGACCCCGGTCAGCTCGACGCGCTCCGAACCGACATTCTCGTATTGGCCTTTCAAATGGGCGATGTGCTCCTGGGCCCTTGAAACCTGGCTTTGGGCCTGGTGTATGGGCATTTCAAGGCAGAGGACCTCCAGGCCGGTCCGCGCGCAGAGCGCGGAGGTAACGGCGGAATCCACTCCTCCAGAGACACCGACCACAAATCCTTTGACCCCGGCCTTGAGGGCATAGTCCTTAAGCCAGTTCGTGATATGGGATGCGACTTTTTGAGTATTCATTATTGACAACAATTTAGTAGTTTTGCGTGGCACAAAAATATTAATTTTTTACCCGAAAAGCCCTGCTAAATGCGTATTCTGTACTCCCTTGCCCTTTCCATGACCCTCCTGGCGCTGTCCTGCGCCACTGAGAAAAAGGATTCACCCGACCTGTCGGGGATCTCTTCGGAGCCCGAGGTGATCCGATTCGAGGAAAGGTTCTACGGTGGGGCAGAGGAAGACCTCCCGGGTCTGAAATCCGAATTTCCCTATCTCTTTCCCGAGCCCAACCCGGATTCGGTCTGGGTCAACAAGATGAAGGACGAGGATGAACGGTTTCTTTACGACGAATCCCAGAAGGTCTTCGGGGACTTCAGCTTGCAGGAGAAGCGATTGGAGTCCTTGTTCCGCCACATGAAATACTATTTTCCCTCCTTCAGGGAACCCCGGGTTCTCACGGTGATCACGCAGGTGGACTACAACAACAAGGTGATCTATGCCGACAGCCTGCTCTTTATCGGCCTGGACCTCTACCTGGGCGAGGAGCACGAGGTCTATGCTGATTTTCCGGGCTATGTGAAGCAGAACTACAACAGCGGACACATGATCGTGGATGTCGCGGAGGCCCTGGTGAGACCGGCCCTGCTTCCCCCGGCGAGCAATTCATTCGTGTCGCGGATGGTGCAGGAGGGCAAACGGCTCAAGATCATGGAGCTGCTGTTGCCGGACCTGCCCCCCGAGGAGGTCATGGGGTACACCCCGGATCAATGGAACTGGACCCAGTCCAGCGAAAGCGACATGTGGAAGTACTTCGTTCAGAACGAGCTGCTTTACAGCACCGACCCCGAAATGACCAAAAGATTCATCGACGAGGCTCCGTTTTCAAAGTTCTACCTGGAGGTGGACCGGGAATCCCCCGGCAGGGTGGGGTCCTGGTTCGGCTGGAGGATCGTCGATGCCTACATGGACAACAATGAGGTCGACCTGAAGGAATTGATCCGCACGGACAACGAAGAGATATTCAAAAGCTCAAGCTATAAACCCAAGAAATAAAGATGGCAATCAAACACAGATCAGAGATCAACATAAAAGTGGGACTCGACGAGAACAGGGTGCCCGAGGAGCTCACCTGGTCGGCAGACGACGGGGGAATACGTGACATGGAATCCAAGGCCCTGCTGCTTTCCGTATGGGATTCCAGGGAAAAGGACACCTACAAGATCAATCTTTGGACCAAGGAAATGCCCGTCAACGAGATGATCCAGTTCTTTCACCAGACCCTGCTGTCGATGGCAGACACCTTTGAAACGGCCACGGGAGATGACAAAATGGGGGCCACCATGCGGGATTTTTGCGATTATTACGCGGAAAAAATGGGGATCAGGGGCAACTGATCGCCGGATCTGCTCAGTTTCCGAATTGGAGGATCTGCTTTACGATCTCCCGGTAGTCCTCTTCCCGTCCGACGAAATCCATGTCGGAGATGTCTATGATCAACGGGTTCAGCCCTTCCGAGGCCTTGATGTAGTCCAGGTACCCCCTGTGGATCCTTTCGAGGTATTCCTGCTCGATGTTCTGCTCATAGGACCTGCCTCTCTTCTTTATGTTTTCGATCAGCCGCTCCGTGTTCTGGTATAGATACACGTAGACGTCCGGCTTCTGTATGTCCCTGTACATGATGTCAAACATTTTCCGGTACAGGGCGAATTCTTCCTTGGGCAGGGTGACCTGGGCGAAGATCAGGGATTTGAAGATGTAATAGTCCGACACGATGAAATTCTTGAACAGGTCAAACTGTCCCAGGTCATCGCTCAACTGGTGGTAGCGGTCCGCGAGGAAGCTCATTTCGAGCGGAAAGGCATAGCGCTCCCGGTCAGAGTAGAATTTGGGCAGAAAGGGATTGTCCGCAAACCGCTCGAGCACGAGCTTGGCGTTGAAGTCATCACCCAGTTTGTGGGCCAGGCTGGTCTTGCCCGAGCCGATGTTTCCCTCTATGGCGATGTAGTTGTATTTTTCCATCAGCGACACCGGCCTTTTGACGGCCTGATCGATCTTTTCCACCTGGCCCTCGTCCCCACATTCCTTAAGGCAGCTGCGGATCGACATCTTCGCGATGGGGTGGATCAGGTTGGGCGCTATCTCCTCCAGCGGAACAAGCACGAATTTTCGTTCCAGCATTTTGGGATGGGGCACCTTCAGGTCATCCTGGAAGATCACCTCGTCGTCGAAGAGCAGGATGTCAATGTCAATGACGCGGTCCTGGTAACCGGATCCGATTTGCTTCCCGCGGCCCAGGCGATTTTCAATCGCAATGAGTCTTTCCAGCAGAAGCTCGGGGCTCAGCGCCGTTGACAGTTCCAGGCAAAGGTTTAGGAAATCCTCTCCCTTGTATCCCCAGGAGGCCGTTCGGTAGACGGAGGAGACCCGTGAAACGTGACCCGCCTCTTCACCAATGGCGTCTACGGCCCGCTGCAGGTTCTCGAGCTTGTTCCCGACATTGCTGCCCAGGGAAAGGTAGGCTGTCCTGAGAATTTTCATCTTTTTTGCTGGTCTTTCTGCGATTGTTTTATTAGGCCAAAGGCCTTATCTTGCCCCTGCATTCCGGGGGATGGAATCAGCAGTACAAAGAAAACAAATAGTGTTCGAAAAAGCTCAAAACAAAAGGCCTTTTTGCGGGCTGTAACATAATGGTGCTCAGATCGACTTATAATTAAAAATACTTAGATGACATTTTTACGAGAACTTCTTGCGGTGATACTGGGTGTATTCATCTCATTTTTTATCATGTTCTTTGTTTTTGTAGCCATAGGCTCGTTCATCAGTTCCAGCTTCATGGAAGAAGACAAGGTGATCGTCAAGGACAATTCCGTGCTGGTCCTGAATTTCGATGAACAGATCAGGGATTACGCGCCCGTGAGCGACGATCCCTTCGAGCAGCTGCTGGGCCTCCAAGACGAGGTCATGGGGCTCAATTCCATCATCAATGCCATCGACAACGCGAAGTACGACGAAAAGATCTCCGGGATCAGCATAGAGTCGGTCTTCCTGCGCGCCGGCATCGCACAGGTCCAGGAGATCAGGGACAAGCTTTATGAATTCAAGGAATCCGGCAAGTTCATCACGGCCTATTCGGATTTATACGACCAGAAGAACTACTATCTCAGCTCGGTGGCCGACTCGATTTACCTCAACCCGGTAGGCTTCCTCGATTTCAAGGGACTTTCCGGAGAGATCCTTTTCTTCAAGGACTTTCAGGACAAGTACGGGGTCAAGATGGAAGTCGTGCGGCACGGAAAGTACAAGAGCGCCGTGGAGCCCTTCCTGGAGAATCAAATGAGTGAGGAGAACCGGGAGCAGACCGTGGCCTTCCTGAATTCGATCTGGTCCGAGATGCTGGATGACATCGGTGAGAACAGGAAATTGAGCACGGAGCAGTTGAATGCGATCGCAGATGACCTGCTGGCGCGAACTCCGGAAAGGGCGCAGGAAACTGGATTGGTGTCGGGTCATATGTATTTGGACCAGTACAGAACGGTCCTGAAGGGGCTCGTGAAAATAGGGGAGGAGGACAAGCTCAACCTGGTGTCCATTAAAAGTTATATCGAGTCCGGAAAGGGAAGGATCGTCTCCACGGCAAAAGACAGGATCGCAGTGATCTATGCCCAGGGTGAGATCATCTACGGCGAGGGAGATGAGCGCTTCGTGGGTCAGGACCTCATGATCAAGTCGCTGAAGAAGGCAAGGGAGGACAAGGACGTGAAGGTAATCGTCCTCAGGGTCAACTCTCCGGGCGGCAGCGCCCTGGCCTCAGACATCATTTGGAGGGAGATCGAGGTGACGAAAAAAGTGAAGCCCGTAGTGGTTTCCATGGGAAGCTATGCGGCATCCGGGGGCTATTACTTCTCCTGCAACGCGGACAGGATCGTTGCCGAGCCCACTACCATCACGGGCAGCATTGGCGTTTTTGGCATCATGCCGAACATCAGCCAGTTCAGTGACAGGATCGGGATCAACGCCGAACAGATCGGAACCAACAGGCAGTCCGTGGGCTACAGCATGTTTGAGCCCATGAACGAGGACTTCTACAAGGTCAGGCAGGAAGGAGTCGAGCGGGTGTACAATGTGTTTGTCTCCAAGGTGGCAGCAGGAAGGAACATGACCTTTGAACAGGCCGACAGCGTGGCCCAGGGAAGGGTTTGGACCGGCAAGCAGGCTTTGGAGATTGGCCTTGTGGATGAGTTAGGAAGCCTGGAGGACGCGATCAGGGTGGCGGCAGACATGGTGGAGCTCACTGAGTACAGGATACGGAACTACCCGGACTACGAGAAGGAGTTCAAGGACCTCTTCAAAGGGCCCTTCGCCCGGGCCAGGGAGAACCAGATCAGGGAAGAGCTGGGAGAGGTCAATTACGAGGCCTATCAGAAGATCAGGGAGATCGGTAATCTCCATGGAATTCAGACGCGACTTCCCTTCCTGCTGGAGATCCATTGATTCACTGGATCATCCTCTTGGTCTCGCTGCGGTACTTGGAAGCGCTCTTTCCGGTGAATTCCTTGAACAGCCTGTTGAAATGCGAGAAATTGTTGAAGCCGCATTCAAAGCAGATGTCCGTGATGCTCGACTGATTCTCCTGCAGGAGCTTGGTCGCGTGAACCACGCGATATTCATTGACCAGCTTGGTGAAGGTCTTGCCCGTGGCCTTTTTGAAGTAACGGCAAAAGGCTGGGGTCGTCATGCTCACTTTGTCGGCGATCTCATCCAGGCTGATATGCCTTTTGAAGTTGTTGTTGATGTGCTTGAAGATGATGTCTATCTTCTCGCTGTCCTGGGGCTCGGTCTCAAAGGCGAAACCGTCGGCGTTCAGGAGGGAATAGTCATTGGCCTGTGACAGGTCGTTCAATATCTCCAGCAGCTTGATGACCCTTGCCATTCCCTGGATCTCAACGAGCGCCTCCACTTTGGGGCCGACCAGCTTTTTGGTTTCCGGTTTGAAGAGTATGCCTTTCTTGGCCCTTTCGAACAGGGCATTGATGTTGGCCATTTCCGGTATGTTGTAGAAGGTGTTGCCCAGGAAGTCCAGTTTGAACTGAACGATGGTCTCCTTTCCATTGGTGGTCAGACGGTCCACGAATCCGTTGTGGGGGAGGTTCGAGCCGATCAGGATGAGCATGCTGTTGTTGAAATAGGAAAGGTGGCTTCCAATGTGCCTTTTTCCTTCCCCCTTATTTACATATACCAGCTCTACTTCTGGATGAAAATGCCAGAAGGCAGTAGTGTTCTGCACTTCCTTATTGTGTTGCTTCACCAGTATCGAGCTGCCAAAACCCGGGCTGATCTTTTCAAAACTGGGCTTTTTGTTGATCATTATTGTCTTGTTTTCCACAAAAGTAATTCATTTAGATTCTGAACATCTGTACGAATTTAACCATATTTTGCAGTAAATTACCCATATATAGTGTTAAATTATTGTAAATTGATAATACAGTATATAAATTGATCAAAAATGTTGTTTTTAGACAGCTGACTTGGGTCTACATTTGTCCTGTCTAATTTTAATAATATATTATCATGAAAAAATTAACAACCAAAGGTCTGATCGCCCTGGCTCTTACGGCTTCTTTGATGGGCTATGCGAAGGACCTGAAAAATCCGACCAAAGAAAAGGAGCCGAATGTGACCAGCCTGAGCTTCGCCAAGGTGAGCCAGGGATCGACCCTGTTCATCAAAGACTTCAAGGGACTTACCCTTTACAAGGAGGCGATCCAGAGCACGGGTGAGTATTCCAAGGGGTTTGACCTGACTGCCCTGCCCGACGGGTCTTACTTCTTCGAGCTGGATTCAGAATTGAGCATCGTAGTGATCCCATTCGATGTGAGATCCAGCGAGGTGAACTTCCGCAAGGAGGAGAAGAACACCATCCTGAAGCCGGTTGTTCGCGTGGTCGAAGACAAGGTCTTTGTTTCAAGGACTTCCTTCGAGGCCGCTCCGCTCCAGTACAAGCTCTATTACGCGGAGAATTCCGACCTGGTCCTGAGCGAGAAATTCGAAAGCGAGACCATCATTGAGAAGGTCTATGATTTTTCGGAAGCCAAGAAGGGGGAGTACCTGTTCGTCTTCTGGTCCAACGGAAGAAAGTATGTGAAATCGGTTACGATTTAAAGAGACTTTTTTTAAAGTGTGATTATTAATTAGTTATTGTCCAGTGATTTGAAAAGTGAGCTCGCCCCATAAGAGCTCACTTTTTTTTGTATTGGACAAAACTGTAGTCATAGGGGTTCTCCTCATCCTTTTCGAAGTCCTGCCTTCCTGTTTCCTCCCATTCGTCTTCGCTGAACTCCGGGAAGAAGGCATCGGCTTCAAAATCGTGGTGAACCAGTGTAAGGTCCATGAAGTCAGCTACTTCGAGTGCCTGCCTGTAGATCTCAGCGCCTCCCAGGATATAGGGATTGGGATCCGATTTGGCCATTTCCAGCCCTTCTTCAAGGGAATTGACCACCACGCAGCCCTCGGCCTTGAAGCCGGGGTTCCTGCTTATGACGATATTCGTGCGGTTCGGCAGGGGTCGGCCCAGTGACTCATAGGTTTTCCTGCCCATCACGACATGGTGGCCGCGTGTGAGCTGCTTGAATCGCCTGAGGTCCGCAGGCAGATGCCAGATCAGGTCATTGTCTTTGCCCAGGGCCCGGTTTCGGCCCACGGCTGCAATTATAGTAACCATAAGTTCAGGGCTTGGATGCAGTTTCTTCTGCTTTGGGAAGGACTCCGGTTTTTTCGAGTTTGGCCTCCAACTTTGAGAGTTTGGCCTCGTGCTTCTGAATGAGCTTTTCGGTCTGAACCCTTTCCCATTCCTTGTTGAAAAATCGATTCATCACGAGAACCCGTATCGCATGGATCAAAAGAAAGAAAAGCCATGCCAGGATCCCCCAGACGTACCAGTCGAGCTCTTCGTGGAATTTGACGCCCTTGTTCAGGATGACCAGAAATACGGATCCGACCAAAAAAAAGACGAAATGAAAATACAATCGCTTTTTCTGTTTCGTCCTCTTTCGGGCTTTTTCGTAGAGTTCGTGATCTAGATTCGAATTCAAAATAATTCAGCTTACATGTCCTTGACCCATTCCTTTATATAATCGGTAAAGTCTTCCTTGTCATTGAATTCGGTGTCCTTATTGTTCCTGAGAGAAGGGATCTCGTTCAGGGTTTTGTTGTAAAGCGTTCCCGAAGTGTTCAAAAAGGCCTGCATGCGCTGCAAAAGACTGACGTCCTCGATTTGGGTAATGTGTTTGATCAGATTTAATTTCAGCTCCAAAGCATTCATAATTTCTCTTTTTTTGGGGGATTATACCGAAACTGCGCCTTTGATGTGCGGGTGCGGATTATAGTCTACTAAGTTAAAGTCTTTATACTTAAATTCAAAGATATTTTTCACCTCCGGGTTCAGGATCATCCGCGGAAGTGGCCGTGGCTCCCTGCTCAGCTGCAACCGGATCTGATCCATGTGGTTGCTGTAAATATGGGCATCGCCAAAGGTGTGGACGAAATCCCCGTAGCCCAGATCGGTCACCTGGGCCAGCATCATGGTCAGCAGGGCGTAGGAGGCTATGTTGAACGGGACCCCCAGGAATATGTCGGCGCTGCGCTGATACAACTGGCAGGAAAGCTTGCCATCGCTCACATAGAACTGGAAGAAGGCGTGGCAGGGGGGCAATGCGGCTTTCCCATTGGCAACATTTTCCTCAAAACTCACTGAGGTATCCGGAAGTACGCTTGGGTTCCATGCGCTGATGATCATCCTTCGGCTGTCCGGGTTCGTCTTGATGGTCTCGACCAGCTCGCTGATCTGGTCGATCCCTTCTCCATTCCAGTTTCTCCATTGGTAGCCGTAAACCGGCCCGAGGTCTCCGTTCTCGTCGGCCCAGGCATCCCATATCCTGACCCCGTTCTCGTTCAGGTAGCCGATGTTAGTGTCCCCTTTCAGGAACCATAGCAACTCGTGGATGATCGATTTGAGGTGCAATTTTTTGGTCGTCACCATCGGAAAGCCCTCATTCAGGTCAAATCGCATCTGGTAGCCGAAAACGCTTCTCGTTCCGGTGCCCGTTCTGTCTTCCTTGGTCACTCCCTTGTCGATCACGTGTTGAATCAGGTCTAAGTATTGTCTCATCAATCCAGGATTATGGGTTAAAAGTCTTTCTGTAATCTGTTGGAAAACCACCAATGGCTCTGCATTTCGGTGGCTGCAATCGAAAGCCAAATATAAAGCTTTCCCGGCAAATGAGCTCTAGCCGATGATCATTCCGGCGATGGTGGCCGACATCAGGGAGGCGATGGAGCCTCCGATCAGGGCTTTCATGCCGAATTCCGAGAGGGTTCTGCGCTGGCCCGGAGCCAGTGACCCGATTCCACCGATCTGTATGCCGATGGAGGCGAAGTTGGCGAATCCGCAAAGCATGTAGGTGGCCATGATCACGGATTTGGCGTTGTTCAGGTGTATTTCATTGCTCACATCCTTCAGCTCGGCGAGCTGTATGTATCCGATGAACTCGCTGGCGGCCAGTTTGATTCCCAGCAGCTGACCCATCATCATCATGTCGTTGCTCGCCACCCCGATCAGCCACATCAGCGGGGCGAAAACCGTACCGAGTATGGACTCCAGCGTGAGCCTGGGATAAGGCGTGTTGGCCGACATCCAGGCGTTGATATGGGTCAGGTCCCCGAGCCAACCCAATATCCCGTTGATCATGGCAATGAAGGCGACGAAAACCAGGAGCATGGCGCCGACATTGACGGCCAGCTTCAGTCCTTCGGTGGTTCCGTTGGAAATCGCGTCAAGTATGTTCGACCCGATCTTCTCATCGGATACGCTTACGTCGGTCTCGATCTCGTGGGTCTGCGGATAGAGTATCTTCGAAATGACGATCGCGCCCGGCGCCGCCATGACCGAGGCGGCCAGCAAATGCTTGGCGAACTGGAGCCGGAGCTGGGGATCATCCCCTCCGAGGAAGCCGATATAAGCGGCAAGGACCGCACCGGCAACGGTTGCCATCCCGCCGATCATGACCAGCAGGATCTCCGAACGGTTCATTTTCTCCAGGTAGGCCTTGATCAGCAAGGGGGCCTCGGTCTGCCCCAAAAAGATGTTCCCTGCCACGCTAAGGCTTTCCGCCCCGGAGATCTTAAGGGTTTTGGACAGGAGCAAGGCCAGGGCCTTTACCACTTTCTGGATCACGCCCAGGTAATAGAGAACCGAGGTCAGGGCAGAGAAGAAAATGATGGTGGGCAAGACCTGGAAAGCAAAGATGTAGCCGAATTTGTCCATGTCGACCACCAGTCCCCCGAATAGGAACTCGCTGCCTGACCTGGTGAAATCAAGGATCTTCACGAAGACCTGGCCCACGGATTCGAAGCCTGCCTGGATCAGCGGCACCTTGAGCACCCCGATGGCGATGAGCAACTGCAAGGCAAGTCCGATGCCCACCGTTTTCCAGCGGATGGCCTTGCGATTCGAGCTGAAAGCATAGGCAAGGGCGATCAGAACGATCATTCCGAGCACACCCCTCATGATGGAGTTCAAGGAGGCGCCCTCACTGGGGCTCATGGCATCAAGTGCTTGCTGGGCATTGGCAGAAAATGGGAGCAGGAGGAGTGAAAATAACCCGTAAAGCTTCTTCATTTAACGGTCATTTTGTCTCTCTCTTCGAGATTTCATCCCTGAGCTTGGCCGCGAGCTCGTAGTCTTCGTTCCCAACTGCCTGCTCGAGCTGCTTGTACAGGTCTTCCAGGCTTTCATCCTTGAAGGATGAGGGCTCGTCCACCACATTGGCGACGAGATCCTCCATTTTGAACTTCGACTTTGAGAGCTTCGACTCATCCTTGATCTTCAGGATGATGCCGGCTTTGTCAAGTATGTTCTCGAAGGTGAATATCGGTGCCTTGAATCTCGTAGCCAGGGCGATGGCGTCAGAGGTTCGGGCGTCGATGATCTCCTCTATCTTGTCGCATTCGCAGATCAGGCTGGAATAGAACACCCCGTCGACCAGCTTGTGAATGATCACCTGCTTGACAACGATGTTGAACCGGTCAGCAAAGCTTTTGAAAAGATCGTGGGTCAGCGGCCTGGGGGGTTTGATCTCCTTTTCCAGTGCAATCGCGATGGATTGCGCTTCAAAGGCCCCTATGATGATGGGAAGCGTCCTTTCACCGTCTTCCTCGCTCAGGACCAGGGCATAGGCCCCGCTCTGGGTCTGACTGTAGGAGATTCCTTTTATGTTCAAACGGACTAAACTCACGACTAGATTACAAGTTACAAATCGACGCAGTGTTATGCAAATTTAAGACAAAGCATCATAAATTTACCAATAAAATTGCAAAAGACCAGTAAAATCAAGGACTAAAGAAATCCGACAATTTCGCTGGCCTTTTGCAGGGGACAAGTTACTAAAATTTTACAGCCTTTTAAGTCGTGGCCTTGAATTCTTTGAGTTTTGTGATCAGTTCGGGAACCACTTCGAAGGCGTCACCCACCACCCCGTAATCAGCGGCCTTGAAGAAGGGTGCCTCGGGGTCGGTATTGACCACCACCTTGACCTTGGAGGAATTCACCCCGGCCAGGTGCTGTATGGCACCGGATATGCCGATGGCGATGTAAAGATTGGAGGAAACCGGCTTGCCGGTCTGACCCACGTGTTCGCTGTGGGGTCTCCATCCCAGGTCAGAGACGGGCTTGGAGCAGGCCGTGGCCGCGCCGAGCACCTCTGCGAGTTCTTCCACCATTCCCCAGTTCTCAGGGCCTTTGAGTCCTCTTCCGCCCGAGACGACTACATCCGCGTCTGCAATGGTCACTTTTCCTGTGCTTTTGTCCGTGGAGGTCGCCTTGATGGCGAAGTCCTCGTCATTCAGATCCGGGCTGAAGGCCTCCGTATCTGGTGAGGACGGGCTTTCCTTCAAGCCAAAGGAGTTCTTGGCCAGGCCGATCACTTTGACCGGGGTGTTGATCTGCGAGAAATTATATCCCTTGGAGGAGAAGGCCTTTCGCTTCACCACAAAAGGCTCCAGGCTCTCCGGCTGGGCCATTGTGTTGGCGGCATAACCTGCCTCCATCTTCGCGGCCAGGATCGGGGCCAGGTAGAGGCCGTCGCTCGAGGAGTCGATGATGATCGAATCGGCGCTGACCTTTTGTGCGGCCTGGCTGATGCAATCGGCAAATGCCTTGGCGCTGAAGGTGTTCAGGCGATCATCCTGTACGCTCAATATCTTGTCTGCTCCATACTTGCCCAGCTCTTCCGCTCCTCCATGGTTGATGGTGAGCACGACCAGGTCCGTACCCTGCCTGGTGGCAAGCTCCTTGCCATAAGAGATGACTTCCAGGGCCGTTTTCTTGAATTTTCCTTCTGATTGTTCAGCAAATACTAATACTGACATAGTTTTTTGTTTTGAGATGGTATCAAACCACCATATTGTTTACAGTTAAAATTCTTCTACCTTGATGTTTACTCTTTGGGGATGTCAGATGACCTTGGCCTCATTGTGAAGCAGCTGGATCAACTCGTCCAGGTTTCCTGCATCCACCATTCTGCAGGCTCCTTTCGCTTCGGGTTTCTCGTAGCGGATCGTGCTGGAGGCACTCGAGGCGCCCGTTGCCGGGATGACGTTCAAGGGCTTTTTGCGGGCCATCATGATGCCCCTCATATTGGGAATTCTCAGGTCTTTCTCCTCCACCATGCCCTTCTGCCCGGCGATCACCATGGGCAATTTTCCTTCCATGGTCTCCTTGCCCCCGTCGATTTCACGCTGTGCAACGACCGAATCGCCCTTCACCTCGACGCCTATGCAGGCATTCACAAAACCGTATCCGCATATTTCCGACAGCATGCCGGGAACCATTCCGCCATTGTAATCGATGGATTCCTTTCCTGCAAGGACGAGGTCATAGCCTCCCTGGCTGACCACTTCGGCCAGTTGCCTCGCCACGAAGAGCCCGTCGGTGGCTTCCGCATCGACCCGTATCGCATCGTCGGCGCCAATGGCAAGGGCCTTTCTCAATGTCGGCTCTACAGAGACATTGCCCACCGTCACCACGGTGACCGAAGCTCCCTGCTTTTCCTTGAACCACATGGCCCTGGTAAGAGCAAATTCATCCAGCGGATTGATCACAAACTGCACCCCGTTGGCGTCAAACTTTGTGTCGTTGTCCGAGAAATTGATCTTCGAGGTAGTGTCGGGGACGTGACTGATACAAACTAATATCTTCATTTTTTCACAATTATTTTAGTTCACGGATTTTACAGGAACGAAGTTAAAAAATATTTTCAATATACTATGCATGCATAATAAAATTTATTTTGTCTTGTGGCCGGGTGCAAAGCAGCGCCCTCTATTCCCGCTGCTGCGGGCGGTTCGGGGCGAGAGCGGCAAAAAATAGTCAAATGCCTTGGATCAATATTCGGCTAAAATAGTTATTTTTGCATGCCTTAAAACAAGATTATGAAAGTTATACAGTTCAGGGAAGCGATCGCAGAGGCGATGAGCGAGGAAATGAGAAGAGATGAGGCCGTATACCTCATGGGAGAAGAGGTTGCCGAATACAATGGTGCCTACAAAGCCTCCAAGGGCATGCTCGACGAGTTCGGCCCTAAGCGGGTGATCGACACCCCGATCGCAGAGCTTGGATTTTCGGGAATAGCCGTGGGATCCGCCATGAACGGTAATCGACCCATCGTAGAGTTCATGACCTTCAACTTTTCGCTGGTCGGGATCGACCAGATCATCAACAACGCTGCCAAAATGAGGCAGATGTCCGGGGGGCAGTTCAACATCCCCATCGTGTTCCGTGGCCCTACGGCCTCAGCAGGACAGCTGGGAGCAACACATTCGCAGGCCTTTGAGAGCTGGTATGCCAATACGCCGGGTCTGAAGGTGATCGTGCCTTCCAATCCATACGACGCGAAAGGCCTGCTCAAGGCGGCCATCCGCGACGACGATCCGGTCATCTTCATGGAATCGGAGCAGATGTACGGAGACAAGGGAGAGGTTCCCGAGGGAGAATACGTGCTTCCCATCGGAGTTGCTGACGTGAAAAGGGAAGGCAAGGACGTCACCGTTGTCAGTTTTGGGAAGATCATCAAAGAGGCCTACAAAGCTGCTGACGAACTTGAAAAGGAGGGTATCTCCGTCGAGGTCATCGACCTGAGAACGGTTCGCCCCATGGACCATGAAACCATATTGACCTCGGTCAGGAAGACCAACCGGCTGGTGATACTTGAGGAGGCCTGGCCTTTTGGCAGCGTGGCCAGTGAGATCACCTACCAGGTGCAGGAGAATGCCTTCGACCACCTGGATGCGCCGATACAGAGAATAACCACCGCGGACACGCCGGCGCCTTTTTCTCCGGTTCTGCTTGAAGAATGGCTTCCCAACAAGGATGACGTGATCAAGGCCATCAGGAAGGTCATGTATGCCTGAGCCTGACGGTTCCGGGAACAGGAACGCTGGCTTCGGTCAAAACTTCGAGTCACCTGAATTTCCGGGTGACTTTTTTTGTCCCATAAAATAGGGCAAAAAGTCACTGAATTCATTGGAAATGAGATGGAATTACTATCTTTGTCATAACAAGGATAGCATTGCTTTCATTCAGATCCGCATCTGAAAAAAATACGCGAGATGAGCAAAAGTATCGATAAAAGCCTGTTGGCGGACAATGAGGTGGAGGAGGGCTTTATTCTGCTCAAGTTACATAACAGGCACAATGCACCGGACCGCTTCAAGCGGGGGGTCGACAAATCCTATATACAGCTGCACTTCAGCCTCTCAGGCAACGCCAAGTTGATCTTCAATCACGGGCATTACACGCTGGACATTCCGGAGAACAAATCCTTCTTGCTGTACAATCCGCAGCAGGATCTTCCCATAGACGTTGAGCTGGAACCGGATGCCACGATGATCATCCTGTTGATCACCATTGAGAAATTCCATACCTTCTTCTCCGAGGAGGCGGGCCTGATCCATTTCCTCAACGGGGAGAACATAAACAAGAAATACTACAGGGACAAGGAGTTGAACCCGAACGAGATCATGGTTCTCAACCAGATCTTTCATTACGGGCTCCATTCCTCCCTGGAAAAGCTGTATACCAAAGGCAAGGTCTACGAGCTCATCAGCCTGTACTTCCACAAATCCGACAATGAGGGAGCCCAGAACTGCCCCTTCCTGGAGGACGAGGTCAACGTCGTGAAGATCCAGAAGGCCAAGCAGATACTCATCGAGAGAATGGCGGAGCCTCCCACCCTCAGCGAGCTCTCCGACATGATCAACCTGCCGCTGGCCCACTTGAAGGACGGGTTCAAGCACATCTACGGGGAGACCGTATATGCCTATCTGCTGAGTTACAAGATGGAATACGCGAGAAAGCTTCTGGCAACAAAGAAGTACAATATCGCGGAGGTGAGCTTCGAGGTGGGGTACAGCACGCCAAGTCATTTTATCGCCGCCTTCAAAAAGAAGTTCGGTGCGACGCCCAAGCGTTACATGAGCAGTCTGTGAGAATCTGACGGCTCGTACGGCAACAACTCAGGGGCAATCTACGTTACAATTGAGGGCAAATTAACGCGCATGCTGGAACATATATGGTCCTAATGTGATATTTTTGTGCGCTGCAAGCAATCCATCGAGCTTGTTATCAATATGGGAAAGGCGATCATTAAGAAAATCTGCTTTCTGCTTTTACTGCTGACCTTTGGCGCTGCGGCACAGGTCAGGGTGAGCGGCATCGTCGTGGATGAGCAGGATGAGCCGGTCCCCTTTGCCAATATCATCTTCAAGGGATCCACCCAGGGCACGATCTCGAATGAGAACGGTACCTTCTACCTCGAGTCGGATGCCACCTATTCGGAGCTTGAAGTCTCCTTCGTGGGTTTTGAGACCAAGCTGGTGCCTCTTGAGGCGGTGAACATGGACCTGCGCATCGTGCTGAGCGAGACCAGCAATCAGCTCGATGAGGTCACCCTCTACACGGGGAAGATGCCCAAGAAGAACAACCCCGCGGTGGACATCCTGAAAAAGATCTGGAGAAAGAAGAGGAGGAACGGGCTTTACCTTTACGATCGCTACGAGTTCGACAAGTACGAGAAGATCGAGTTCGACCTGAACAACATCGACGAGAAGCTCATGAACCGCAAGGTTTTCGATGGCCTGGAAATGGTATTTGACCAGGTCGACACCTCCAACATCACGGGCAAGGTCTATCTGCCCATCTTCATCAACGAGTCGGTGTACAAGACCTACGGGAAGAACATCTATCCCCGGAAGGCGAGCAGCAAGCTCATTGCCAACAAGAACTCGGGCTATTCCGACAACCAGGCCCTGATCGCCTTCCTGAAGCAGCTCTACGTGGACTTCGACATTTACGAGAACTACCTGCTGTTCTTCGACAAGAAATTCTCCAGCCCCCTGTCGCGGTTGGGCCCCGAGGTCTACAACTACGTCCTTACGGACAGCAGCTTCATCGATGGGAAATGGTGCTACAACATTCTCTTCTATCCGAGGAGGAAGAACGAGCTCACCTTCAAGGGAGACTTCTGGGTCAATGACACGACCTTTGCCATCAAGGAGATCCAGATGTACGCCAACAAGAATGCCAACGTCAACTGGGTCAAGGACATCTATATCGAGCAGGAGTTCGACGTGGTCAACGATTCGGTCTTCCTGTTGAAGCGAGACTATATCATGACGGATTTTGCCCTGAACCGGAAGGACGAGTCGAAAGGGGTTTACGGCAGGCGCACCACCCTCTACGACAACCACGTTTTCGACGTGCGGCGCCCGGATGACTTTTACAAGGAGCAGGTGCAGGATGACCCCTCCATCTACAACCGCCCGGATGATTTTTGGACCCGAAACCGGCAGGAGAGCCTGACGGAGAACGAGATCGGGATCTACAAGATGCTCGATACACTCAAGAACGTGAAGCGCTTCCAGCAGATCAACACCATCGGGGAGATCCTGGCCTCGGGATACTGGAACTTTGCCAAGGGCTGGGACTACGGCCCTGTTTTCTCCACGGTGGGCTACAACGACATAGAAGGATTGCGGCTCAAGGTAGGAGGCAGGACCTATTTTAGCCAGAACGACAAATGGAGGGTCAGGGGCTTTTTGGCCTACGGCTTCATGGACAGCAAGTTCAAATACGGGATCGAGGGGAAGTGGATGGTTAAGAATGACAAGCGCTGGATCCTCTCGTTCGGGACCCGAAAGGACATCGAGCAGCTTGGGGTCAGCCTGACCACGGCCAACGAGGTGCTGGAACGAAGCTTTGCCACGACTTCGATCTTCACCCGGGGAGACAATACCAAGCTCTCGAACATAGACCTTACGAATTTTACGGTCTCCATGGAGCCCTTCAAGAACCTTGAGCTCACCCTGGGAACGACCTATAAGACGCTGGAGTCATCCGACCCCGAGTTGTTCAACGTGGATTACTTTGACGAGAACGGGGAGGTGCGGTCGTCGATCGACCAGGTCGACCTGAGCCTGTCCCTGCAGTACACCCCGAACAGGGAAACCTACGGCTTTGGCGTGGAGAGGAGCGAGAGCAACAGCAATCGCTACCCGACCTTCTTCTTGAGTTACACCCGGGGTCTAAAGGGCTTTATGAACAGCGATTTCGACTACCACAAGGTGCAGTTCTTCTATGAGCAGCCCATACAGATAGGCCTGTTCGGCAGGCTGAGATCGACCCTGGAGGTGGGCAAGACCTTCAACGCGGTGCCCCTGCAGCTGCTGAACATCGTACCCGGGAACCAGACCTTCTTCACTTCGAGAAAACTGTTCGACCTGCTGAACTACTACGAGTTCATCACCGACGAGTACGTTTCCCTGCACCTGGAGCACAATTTCAACGGAAAGATCTTTTCACGCATACCGCTGATACGGAACCTGAACTGGCGGGAGATCATTGGCGTGCGCGGGGTCATAGGAAGCATCTCGGAGGAGAACAAGGCCATCAATGCCTCGGACATCCTCTACGTGGCCCCCGAGAACGTCTACTGGGAATACCACTTCGGGATCGGGAACATCTTCAAGCTACTGCGGGTTGACTTTGAATACCGCGGCAGCTATCTGAATACGCCGGGTTCAGCCAATTTTGCCGTGAAGGTCGGGCTGGGCTTCTACTTCTAGAAATCGAAATACCAGTTGAACAGGTTTGCGCGAAGGCCCACGGAGAACCAGGTGGTATTGTCTTCCCTGACAACGTTTCCGCTCACCGATGGAGAGAAGTTCCTGAAGGTGAAGCCCCCGAACAGCTGCAGGTTGGTCACCGGGTTCAGCACATAGCCTGCCTGGAGGTCTGCGATGAAGATGTCGGTGCCGTTGCCCTGGCCGACTTCGTTGCCGTAGTCTGAAGGCCTGAAGTCATTGTCGATATAGATATCTCCCCCATAGCTGATGGTGGAATTGTCGAAGTCAAAACCTTTGTTGCCGAAGATCACTTTGGCATTCCCGAACCACCTGTCCCTGTTGTACCGCGCAATGCCAATGACCTCCCAGAAATTCGCTCCCCAGAGGTGGGCGATCGCCTGGTTGTAATGACCTGCGTTCAGCTCCTCCACCGTATGGGAGAAGGTATAGGGACGCGCCCAGTTGAACTCGCCCTGCAACATGAGGCCGTCCACCTTGAAGGCGTCAAAGTACTTCGCTCCCAGTTGAACGGCGAATTTGTTGGCCCACCATCCGCTGCCGTCAAAGACCTCGCTGACGCGTAGCTCATCCACAAGAAGCTGCCCGTAAAGGCTCAGGTTGTCCCGCAGCCTGTATTTCAGGTTCATCCCCACCTGCACGTTCCCGCTGAAATCGCCCCCGTTGGAGAATTCCACGGCCCGGTAGAAGATGATGGGGTTGAAAAAGGAGATGTCAAAGCCGTTGTAGCTGTTCTCGTTGGTGATCACCGCCTCGAAGAGACCCAGGTTGAAGCGCTTGCTGATGTTCCAGCTCAGGTGGTGCATGGCCACGTATTTCCTCAGGTTGGTCCCGTCATCCGAGGACTCCTCCCGGATGTCATCCATCCAGGCCCAGATATTGGTGTATTTGATCTTCCAGAAAGTGGTGTTGATCTTCAGGAAAGGATAGGGTGAGGCCACGTCCGAAAGGAGGAAGCTGCGGTACCCGTCCCCGATGAAGTTCTTCCCGTTGCCAAACTGAAAGTTGAAGAACTGGCTTGGAGTATAGCTGAGGTAGGCTTCCGCGACGGGGTAGTCGAAGCCCCCCTCTTTAAAGCTTTTGGCCTTGCCGCGTCCGTGCACGACGGCGCTGGCCCCGATGATCGGGTTCAGGCGGCGGGTATCCCGGTTGATGTACTGTGCAAAACGACCCTGGCTTTCGTAAAAGGAGGTGGAAAAGCTGAGCTTCTTGCCCAGGGAACCCTGGATCTGCAGCCCTCGCGTGTTGTTGTAGGTATAGTCCACGTCCGAATTGTCCTTGCCCATCTGGAGGTCGAAGACCGGGTTCACCGTGAACCAGAAGTTATTTCCCTTGACCAGCGCCAGGTGCTCGTTCCAGAGCTTTCGGCCTCCCCAGCTTTGCTTGTCCTTGAGGATCGCCGTTCTCTGCGCCTCGAGGTCGATATAGGGCCTGACCTCGTTGTAGACATAGGGTTTCGAGGCCGTATGGGTGTTTTCGGCCCGGTCCAGGCTGTAAATGATCTTATCGTATTCCTGGTGGGCGAACGGGATGTTCAGCTCACTTTGGAATTCCGGGAACAAGGTGTCATCCCAGTCGGTTATTCGTTCTTCGATGTCCTGTTTGACCACCACCGGCTCCTCCGGCTGCTGTGGCTCCTGGGTTTCCGCGGCAACGACGGGCTGCTCCAGCGAATTGTCTGCCAGGGGCACGCTGATCGGGACCTGGAATCTCTGGTCGATCGGACGCCCGTTGAAGGTGGCCGGTTGAACACGGGGCAGGGTACCAAAAACCCTTCTGACCTCCTGCTCCAGTTCCGGGTACATGGCGTTGACGTAGAGCACCTCGAGCTTTCCTTCCCGGGAGACCAGGAAAACGACCTTGACCTTTCCCCTGTAATTTTCCCGATCAACGACGGCCGGGACCTTGAATTCCTCGAGGAGGTCCTTCTTCAGCGAATAATTGAAACAGGCGTTGATCCCCTGCAATGACTCTTCCTCGCATCCGGGATAGACGGGAGGCTTTTCGATCTGGGCAAACGCCGCTGAAATAAAGGTAAGGAACAGGATGCTGAGTAAAAGTTTCTTGCGCATAGGACTGGAATCGGTTTCTGGGAACCGGTTTGGTTATAGCATGAAAACGCTACAAATCTAAATTATTTTATTAACAAGGTTATTTTTTAGCTGATATTTTTCCTTGCTCTCAGGGCAGACGGCGATCCCTTTTTCATCGAAGTTCAGGCGATGACCGTACTCGCTGATCCAACCGATCTGCCTCGACGGGTTTCCGACCACCAGGGCATAGGGCTTGACTTCCTTCACCACAACGGCTCCGGCCCCTATGAAGGCAAAGGCCCCGATGTCATTGCCGCAGACGATGGTGGCGTTGGCCCCGATGCTCGCTCCTTTTCTGACCGTTGTCTTCATGTATTCGTTCCTCCTGTTCACCGCGCTGCGCGGATTGATCACGTTGGTGAACACCATAGAGGGCCCGAGAAACACGTCATCCTCGCAGTTCACGCCCGTATAGATGGAAACGTTGTTCTGCACCTTGACATTGTTGCCCAGGGTCACCCCCGGCGACACCACCACATTCTGCCCGATATTGCAGTTCTGGCCGATGTTGCAATCCGACATGATATGGCTGAAGTGCCAGATCTTCGTTCCTTTCCCGATGTTGCAGTTCTCGTCGATCACCGCGGTCTCATGGGCAAAGTATTCCTTTTCTTTCATCATTTTATTTTTCTTAGAGTTTGGGATGGTTTGCGTCAGATCTTCACCGGGTGCCAGGTCGTTTTGATCTCCTGGGTCTTCTCTATGAAATAGGGAGATTCGTTCGTCTCCGGCAGCCAGTCCGATTTTTTGTAGAAGACCGTTCGCTTCACGTTCTCAGACGCGAGCTCGCTGATCGTTCTCATCTCCTGCTCGTCGCTGCCGCAATATACGATGGCATTGACGTCCATGTGAGAGGCCATGTGCGTTAGAAGCTCTTCCCGGCTTCCGGTCAGGATGTTCACGACCCCGGCGGGAACGTCGGATGTGTGCAGGACCTCGGCAAAGGAGATGGCGCACAGCGGCTTCGAATGACTGGCCAGCAAAACTGCCGTGTTGCCGCCCACGATGACCGGTGCCAAAGCCGATACCAGGCCAAGCAGTCCCTGCTCTTCCGGGGCGATGATGCTGACCACTCCCATGGGCTCGGGGCTGGAAAAGTTGAAATGCGGGCTGGCCACCGGATTGACCGAGCTGAAGACCTGCTGGTACTTGTCGCTCCAACCCGCGTAGTAGACCAGCCTGTCGATGGCGGCCTCGACTTCCTTCCTGGCTTTGCCTTCTGAAGCTCCCTGGGATCGGATCTCATGGACAAACTGCTCTGTCCTTCCTTCGAGCATCTCCGCGAGCCGGTACAGGATCTGCCCCCGGTTCATGGCCGATGCCGAGGCCCAGGAGCCCTGGGCCTTTCTCGCCTCCACGACCGCATTCCGAAAGTCCTTTCGCGAAGAAAGACAGAGGTTGGCGATCAGGTTTTCCTTCTTGTCATAGAGCGGGTAATACCTCCCCGACTCGGTCCTCGGGAATTTCCCGCCGATAAAAATCTTATAGGTCTTGTTGATCTCTAGTCTGCTCATCTCGGTAGAATCTTTTCAGTCGAATTTAACATAGGGTTTGAGTCCGTGGAGTCCGCCCTCTCTTCCAAAACCACTCTCTTTGTATCCACCGAAGGGAGAGGTGGGATCGAACTTGTTGTAGGTGTTGGCCCAAACGACCCCCGCATTCAGCTTTCGGGTCAGGTGGAAGATCTTGGAGCCCTTGTCGGTCCATACCCCTGCCGAAAGACCATAGGGCGTGTTGTTTGCCTTTTCCACCACCTCGTCGATGGTCCTGAAGGTCTGTATGGCCAGCACCGGCCCGAAGATCTCTTCCTGGACGATGGTATGCGACTGCGAAACGTCCATGAACAGGGTGGGGGCACACCAGTTCCCGTTTTTGGGCAGCTCACAGTCGGGCTGATAGATCAATCCTCCTTCCTTCTGTCCCAGCTCGATGTACCGCTGGATCGTTTGAAGCTGCTTTTTCGAGTTGATGGCCCCGATGTCGGTGTTCTTGTCAAGGGGATCCCCCACAAGCAGGCTGTTCATTCGCAGTTTGAGCTTGGATATCACTGCCTCGGCCACGGATTCCTGCACGAAGAGCCTGGACCCGGCACAGCACACGTGACCCTGGTTGAAGAAGATGGCATTGATGATCCCTTCCACCGCCTGGTCCAGGGGAGCGTCGTCAAAGATGATGTTGGCTCCCTTGCCGCCGAGCTCGAGGGTCAGTTTCTTGTTGCTGCCGGCCACCGCTTTCTGTATGTATTTGCCGACCGCGGTCGATCCCGTGAAGGCGATCTTGTCCACGTCCGGGTGGTTCACCAGGGCCGCACCCGTTTCGCCCGCCCCTGTGATGATGTTGACCACGCCTTTCGGCAAACCGCTCTCCCTGATGATCTCAGCCAGTTTCAGGGCTGTGAGCGGAGTGGTCTCGGCGGGCTTCAGAACCACGGTGTTTCCCGTCGCCAGAGCAGGCGCGAGCTTCCACGCCGCCATGAGCAGGGGGAAGTTCCAGGGGATGATCTGCCCGGCAACGCCGAGGGGTCTCACCTTTCTTCCCGGGAAGGCGTAGTCCAGCTTGTCCGCCCAGCCCGCGTAGTAGAAGAAATGACCCGCCGCCAGGGGTATGTCTATGTCCCTGGATTCTCGTATGGGCTTGCCCCCGTCCAGGCTTTCGATCACCGAGAATTCCCGTGCCCGCTCCTGGATCAGCCGAGCGATGCGGAAGATGTATTTTCCTCGCTCCTTTCCGGACAATCCCGACCAGCCCTTGAAGGCCTTTCGGGCCGCTTTGACCGCGCGATCCACGTCTGCCTGGCTTGCCTGGGCGACTTCCGCAAGGACCTCGTCGTTGGCCGGATTGCAGGTTTTGAAATAGACCGGATCCACCGGAGCTGTGAAGTCCCCGTTGATGAAGAGTTCGTAGCGCTCCTTCAGGCGGATGTGATCCGTGCTTTCCGGGGCTTTCTCATAGGTCCATTGAGAGGTGAAAACCTCGTTGCCGACAGGTTTGTCCATGCTTAATCTTTTGAAAAATAATTAGAAGACTGATAGTGTCCGGTTTCCGCTTTGGCCAGTTGCATGAGGATGTCATTGGCCAGGCTGCTAGCCCCGAAGCGGAAATAGTCCTTGTTCATCCATTTTGCCCCAAGCACCTCGTTGAGCATGACCAGGTATTGCAGGGCAGTCTTTGAATTTGAGATACCGCCGGCGGGCTTCATCCCGATCATCTTGCCTGTTGACAGAAAGAAGTCTTTGATAGCATCCAGCATCACATAGGTCACCGGAAGGGTCGCCGCAGGTTGGATCTTTCCGGTTGAGGTCTTTATGAAATCCGCTCCCGCGTGCATGGCAAGCTCGCTCGCCTTGCGCACGTTGTCCAGGGTGTCCAACTCCCCGGTCTCGAGGATCACCTTGAGGTGTGCCTGACCGCAGGCTTCCTTGATCGCCGCGATCTCGTCGAAAACGAATGAGTAGTTGCCCGCGAGGAACTCTCCCCGCGAGATGACCATGTCGATCTCGTCGGCTCCCTGCTCCACGGCATATGCGGTGTCGTCCAGTTTGGTCTTGAGGTTGGACTGTCCACTGGGAAACGCCGTGGCCACGGATGCCACGTTGATCCCCGACCCGCTGAGCTGCTTTTTGGCCAGGCCCACATAGGTGGGGTAAACGCAAACGGCCGCCACCTTGGGCAGCCCTTCCATCCGGTCGTGAAGATGCATGGCTTTGTAACAGAGTTGCCTCACCTTGCCCGGGGTGTCCTTGCCCTCCAGGGTGGTCAGGTCGATCATGCTCAGGGCCAGTTTGAGACCCTCGACCTTTGCAGATGATTTGATGCTTCTTTTGCAAAAGCGGTCAACGCGCTCCATCACCCCCAGGGTGTCATAGGGGGGCAGGTTGTTCAAGTTTGGGATCATTCCTCGGCTTTAGTGGAGCAATTTACGAAATCTACTCGACAACAAGGCGGGTGTTACCATTCCTGATCGAACCCAATTTCATTCCAGGACGACCATGGTGATCGGCAGGGTATAGGATACCCTGACCGGGCGGGTTCGTTGCTTGCCTGGAGTCATCCTGGGCAGCATCTGAACCACGCGAACCGCTTCTTTCTCCAATCGCGCGTGGGGTCCACGGGCCCTGATGTCTATGATGTCCCCGTTCTTGTCGATCTTGAACTGCACATACACTTTCTTTTTCCCCAGGGTCAGACCGAGCTCCTGGGCCAGGTTGATGTTGAAGTGCTTGGTGACGTGCTCATTGATCTTGTCCTGCATGCACTGCTTCATCTGTTCCTTGGTTCCGCTGCAGCCCGGATAGATCGGGGGCTCCTCGATGATGGCAAAGGGAATGTCCTTTTCGACCTCTTCCTCCTCGATCACTTCCTCGATGTTTTCCAGGGGTTCCACCTCCACGTATTCCGACTCATCCGTTTCCGTGGATTCCAAAACCGTTTCCTCGATCTCCTCCTCATCGGCTACGATCTCGATGCGCTCGGGTGCCGGTGGCGGGGGAGGAGGGGGCTTGATCTCCTGTATCCTTTGGGTCAGGGGAATGTCTATTACCTCTTCGGTTTCATAGGTAACGTCGTGGAATTCCTGGACGTAGCGGTCCATGGTCTTCCATTCAAGTGCGGTGTAAATGATCAGCAGGGTAAGTACCAGTCCGAGTTGAAAGAAAATTTTTCTGTGGGGGGACAACCGTGCTCCGTCTCTTTTTTTGACTAACATGGCTCTGGATTTTAGGGAATGCTTTCTAAGTTAGCGAAAACCTGCCCCAAAAACCATGACTTTTGTCATGTTAGCCACCGGAACCTAGCTGAAAATCAGGCAGAAAAAAACCGCCTTGAAGAAGGCGGTCTGTTTGTTTTACTCCACGAGGAGGGTGATGGGCAGGGTGTACTTCACACCCACCGGTCGACCTCTTTGCTTGCCCGGTTCCATCTTGGGCAGCAATTCGACCACGCGCACAGCCTCCTTCTCAAGACGGGCATGGGGTCCGCGGGCCCTCACGTCTACTATCTCACCTGTCTTGGAGATCTTGAACTGAACATAGACCCTCTTCTTGCCCGGGCTGAGACCCAGGTCCCCGGCGAGTCCGGTGTTGTATTTTCGGTTCACGTGCTTGGTGATCTCGTCCACCATGCACTTCTTCTTCTCCTCGTTGGTTCCCTTGCAGCCCGGGTACACGGGCACGTTCTCGATGATGGCAAAAGGAACGTCATCGACTACCTCTTCCTCTTCCACGATCTCCTCGATCTCCGTCACCTCGATTACCTCGTTCTGGTCCGTTTCAGTCGATTCCAGGACGGTTTCCTCGATGTCTTCCTCATCCTCAACCACCTCGATCTTCTCAGGAGCCGGTGGTGGCGGTGGTGGTGGTTTCACCTCCTGGATTCTTTCTGTGATCGGAATGTCAATTTCTTCATCTGCAGCAATGTCGGCGATTCCCAGGTCGGCAATGTTACGCTCGAAGGTCTTCCACTCGATACCGATGTAGATGACGATCAGCGCGAGGGCTAAGCCCAACAGCATGAACTGTTTGTTATGCTTTTCCAGGTTCGCTTTCGGGTTCTTTTTGGCTTCCATAATTCTTTGTAAGTTTTCTTCTGCGCTAAATTAATGAATTAATAATCAAAAAAACAAATTGATTTTAAATTGTGTCGTACCACTTCAGAAGCCTGTTGAACAGGAACATGGCTCCCAAGACTCCTGCAGTGTTGGCCAGCGCATCGTACACGTCTCCGGTCCGGTACGTGGTCAGTCCGCTTTGCAATCCTTCAAGAATGATGCCATAAAAAATCAATCCCACGGGGACCACGATCCTGAACACATAGCGGTGCAAACGGTCCCTGAGTGCAAAGTACCAGAGGAAGCACAAGGTGAAGTAAGCGATGAAATGCAGGTATTTGTCTCCGGATTTCAGGTTGAGACCCGTGTTGATCTTGGGCACTGCCCCCAGGCTCAGGATCGCCACGGCCACGGTTGCGGCAATCGCGATCCCCAGGGCATTACGCTCCAATAAGCTCTTTATACTCCTCAGCATTCAGCAGGCTTTCAAATTCTGAGGCGTCGGAAACCTTGATCTTGATCATCCAGCCTTCCCCATAGGGATCCGAATTGACCTTTTCAGGGGCGTCCTCAAGCCCTTCGTTGAACTCGGTGATCTCGCCGCCGAGTGGCATGAACAGGTCAGAAACGGTCTTGACGGCCTCAACACTTCCGAAAACCTCGTTCTGCTCCAGGGTCTCGTCAAGGCTGTCCACGTCGACATAGACGATGTCGCCCAGCTCACTCTGTGCAAAATCCGTGATCCCCACGGTGGCGATCCCGTCCTTCAGGCTTACCCATTCGTGGTCTTTGGTGTATTTCAGGTTATCAGGAATGTTCATTTTCGAAAGGTTTAAATTAATTTCCTATGATGTATCTCACGCTTATGCCGCCATTGATCGAGGTGCGGGGGTAGGTCGTGGATACTGCAAATTTAGAATTATTATAATCAAAGAAAAAGGACGCGAGCAAATTTTTGTTCAGGGAGTAGTCCGCGAGGAATTTGACCGACACCAGGCTCTGCCCACCAGTGATCTGGTCGTTGTTCACATCCTCGTCGATGCCATAGGCCCTTACCGTGGTCAGGTTGTCCCGGAGGCCCACGTCCAGCTTCAGGTTGACATCCCCCTGGAAGGTGGTGGAGCCCCCTCCGCTGCCCATCTTGAATTTCATGCGCACGTTGCGGATCCTGTAGCCCAGGCCCATCACGACCTCCTCGCCCGCGATCTCGGTGACGGTGTTGTTGTTGAAATTGAGGTTAAGCGCCTTGTCGCGGTTGTAGGCCGCCCGCAGGGAGAAAGAGTTCTTGAGGCTTAGATCTACCAGCAGCAGGGGGGAGAACTCCTCGATCAGGTTCACCCCGTTGAAGAGCTGTTTCGGATTGTAGTTCCCTGCGATGTCCCTGTTCGTGTCGCCATAGGGATCGTCCTTGTCATACCTCAGGTTGTTCGTGAAGGACAGGATCGAGTAGACGGAACGATAGCTGTGCTCCAGCGTCAAGCTCCTGAAATTCTCCTTGATGAAGGGAATGCCCATGAGCCCCTTGTAGGAGATTCTCCAGTTGGGGATCGGGGTGTTCCTGAAGGCGCTAAGGTTAACGCTTTCCGCACTTTTGCCGGTGTAGGCCGCCAGGAATGCCGGAAGGACCACGTTCTGGCTGGTGCTTCCGAAGCCATCGATGTCGCCACCTGTCTTCTCGGAGAGCCTGCGCGAGATGATCGCCCTGTTGTCCTTGAAGGTTTGGAACAGTTCGTCGGCGTCCTTGAGCGAGCTGCCCAGCATGAACTGGGAGATGCTGAAGTTGCCTACCCCGTTTCTAGGCGTGTCGTTGAGCACTCCGTCGATGACGTCCAGCTGCTGGTTGAAGCTTTCCGTATAGGTCCTGTTTCCGAAGAGCTCGATGTCGAGGTCCCGCGTGAAGCGCACGTTGGCCGAATAGTCGAACTTGTCAAAATGCGACTTGCTGTAGTTACGGGCATAGTATTCCTGGTCCGCTCCGCGCGACAGCAACCAGCCATTTCGGATCGCCCTGTCCAGGATGTCCGCCTGGCTACCGAAAACGAAGCCGAAGGTCGGTGCAAAGCCCCCCGAGAAGCTGCTCTGGCCCAGGAACCCGAACTCGGGCACGAATCCCGGCAGGAAGGTCCCGTTGTTCTCCGTGTAGGAGAAGCGTATGTTCTTCACCCCGGTGAGGATGTCGATAAAGGTCCTGCCGATCCGTTGCCCGGTCGAAAGACCTTTCCTCTGCTTCTGGATCTCCCCGGTCAGCCCCTCCTGCTTGGCGTCAACCACCTTCTTCTTGGTGAACAGTCGATTCAGCCCGATGTAGTCATAGAGACGCTCCATGCCCATCTCGGCGGTCAGGTTGTGGGTGTTCGAATTCTGAATGGTGTTGGCCAGGGTCTCTATGTTGGTGAAGGCCGGAGCCTGCCAGTCGTAGTCTGCCGTGTAGTTGTAGGTCCCGTTCAGGAAGCTCAGCACCGGGAACTTGTCGAAGGGGATCTTGTAGCTCATGTTGAAAGTCTGGTGATAGTGATCCGGCCTTCCGATGCGGAAGAAATTGTCGTAGATCTGAATGTCGTCATCCTCCTCGAAGCGGTCATAGACGTAGTTGTTCATGGCCCGCAACGAGAACTGCAGGGACTGGGTGAGGTTGTAGGCGATCAGGTAGTCCCAGTCGAACATGTAGTTGCGTTGCTGGAGCACCGGCAGGTCGGGCAGACCGTCCACAAGGGTGCGCGACAGCTGCTCATTGTAGGACCTGACGATGTTGGTGTTGATGGCGATCGAGGTCGGCAGCAGGTTCAGGTTGAAGTCCCGGATGAACTGCAGGTAGGCCTTCTCGCTGACCAGGCCCCAGCCCTTGAAGGGCTCGATGACCTTGGGCTGGAAGCTGTAGGTGTAGTTTGCGGAGGCCCTGAGCTTCTGGTCAATGAACTTCTGTATGTTGTAGTCCCTGTGGTAGGTCTCGTTGAACAGGTAGGACAGGGAAAGGTTCTCCACGTCGTAAAAATGCGGTTTCCGGTCGGAGGAGGTCCTGTTCCTGCGCACGTTGATGAAGTTGATGCTCCTCCTCTTGGTGTAGTCTCTCGCGATGTCCGCGTCTGTGCTGGAGTCGTCAAAGAGCACGTCCTGGAACCTGGGGTCGTACTTGGGATCCCTGAACTCCTCCCCAAAGCTGAAATTCACAGGGATGCTGATCGCCGCCTTCTTTGGCAGCAGCTGCCCGATGTTGACGTTCGACACCAGGGCGTATTGCTTCATCTCGTCCTGGCTTCTCTCATTGACCATCTGGTCGAGGGAGCCGAAGCCTATGGTGTGCATGCTTCCCGTGGCGGATATGTCGGCGAAGTCGGCGAAATTGGCGTCTGCGTTCACGATGGCCGCCCAGCTGGACTTGTTGTCGAAGTCCGAGACGCGCAGCTCGTTGAACCAGAGCTCCACGCTCCTGGGAGAGAAGCTCACGTTCTTGACCCCGAGCATGAGGGTCCTGATATTGGCCAGGTTCGGGTTTCCCTTCACCCTGATCCTGTATTCAGGCGTTTCCCCGGCCTGGGGTTGGGGATAGATCTCGTTGACCGGTGCCCCCACTTCCTGTCGTTCGAGCTTCAGGTTGCCGAACTGTTCGATGAGCGCTTCGATGTTGTTCGCCTCGGGCCAGATCTCCTCGGGGGTCACCGCACTGAAATCCGTGATCTTCAGGGGTATCTCCACCTGGTAGAAGTTGTCGTCCGTGTCGCTTCCCAGCCTCAGGATCCCGATCAGCTCGTCGTCGCGCACTTCGATGCTTCCCAAAACGGCTTCGGCGTGAATGAACATGCGGAGCTTCTTGTACATCCTCAGGTCAAAGGTGGTGTTCTTGAATACGGCCCGTGTCTCTCCCGGCGGAAGGTCCGTTACCTTCATGGACAGGGACTGCTCGTTCTGCTGCTGGATGGTGGTCGTGCCCTGGAGCTGTTCTCTTCGTATCCCCGGAGGAAGCACGTAGGGGATGGGCTGGCGGTCCTCGTTCTCTTCGATGTTGACCACCCCTACCTCGAAATTCTGGTTTTGGTCGGGCGGCAGCTCCTGGGGCGGTTCGATGGCCTCGTCCAGGGTCTTGGTGTACCTCCTCCAGTCGCCCCTCACGAGTTGCAGCTCCCCGAAGCGGAGCACCACAGGGATCCTGAACTTCGTGAGGAACATCCTCATGAAGCGGATCGAGGTGAAGCCCGACATGTCGTTGATGATGTTGTCCGGGTCCTCGGGCTTGGTGATCGGGATCCGGAACTGGTACCAGGTGGTGGTCTGGGTGGTGTTGTTGGCCAGGGTCACGGTGGTCACCTTCGAATCGACGATGTAGTTCTGCCCCACCACCAGGTCGCCTTTGTTCAGCGACACCTTGTACTGGTAGTATCTCTCGATGGAGTTCATGGTCTGGTCCCTGTTGATGTCCTCCACGTCCGGGAAGGTGGTGGCCGATGTGGGGTAGCTCTCCGGGCTGTTGTTCACGGTCGGGGAGTTGCCCTCGGTCAGGCTGAAGTCCTTGTAACGGGTGATGACGGAGGCGTCCTGGGCGTCGAAGTCGGAGCCCCTGAAGAAGTGGTAGTTGTCGGCCGAGGGGTCCTCGCCGAACACAGCCCCGTACTTGAGGGCCTCGTCCTCGTCGTTCAGGCCGTCGAGCCCGAGGTCCTGGTTGACCCTGGCGGCGTCGTCCTCGGTGAAGGCGTAAAGCAATGACTGGTTGGTCGGGATCGAGGACCAGGGGGTGACCGTCACGTTGCCGTTCGGGATCTGAACCCCGTCATCGGGCAGCCCGTTCTCGAACATCTTGCGGTCATCTCGCAGGATGTCCTCAGACACGTCCCCGAAGTTGAAATAAAGCTCGCCCTGGAAATCCTGCTGCGAGGGAGGCACGGCGGGCCCACCTTCTTCCGGCCGGATCGAGTAGTTCTCGTAGGGGTCCATGAGCCAGAACTGTATGTATTCGATGTTGGCCTGCTGGAAGTTCGTCGTGGTCAGCGCCCGGGTGATCCCCGCCCAGCGGTCTTCCGGGTTCAGGTACTTGCCGTCGCTGCCGAAGCTGTCGTCGTAGCTGTTGGTTCCGCGTTCTCCCGGGAAATAGGCAATGTCAAAGGTTCGCACGATGCTCGACTGGGTGACGTCCAGCTCCACGTTGGGGAAAAGCTCGTTGAAGTTCACCTGCCGGACCTCGGCCCTTGACAGCTCCTCGCTGTCTATGTTCGAAGGCCGCAATCCGGATCCGTAGAAGATCTGGTCGATGTTGTACCAGGAGAGCTTGGAGCGCTTGGCGCCAAACCTGAGCTCTTCGGGAAGCCCTGCGGCGATGTTCCCGTTGGTGAAGTCCAGGTCCCCCGTCTGTCCCTGGGGCACGCTGGCCGTGAACCACTGCTTGGGAGCCCTGATGTCCAGTGGGATCTGGGCGCCCTCGAAATCGTCGATATAGGAGGTGGCCGCCCCTTCCAGATCGATCCCCTTGGGGGTACCGGGGATGAGGTGGGCGACCTCCGAACGCACCGACACATAGGATGGGGCATCGGTGTCGATGTTGGGAAGGGCATTGACCCATTTGGTCAGTTTGGGCACCTCCGAGCGAAAGGTCATGTAGGCCCCGATGATGGTGTTGTTCACCGGCTCCATGCCGAACTGGGCCTTCTGGGTCAGGGGTCGTTCATTCAGGTTGATCAGGTTTCCACCCACGGCCAGCTTGTCGTTGAACACGTGCAGCACGTCAAGGCCCATGTACCTTCTTCTCTGCTGGTTGAAGCCGATGTTGTTCTCCACGTTGACCTGGATGGGCGCATCAGAGGCGATCAGGGCCGGGTTGATGATCTGCACGTTGCCGACGTTGTAATCCACCACGTAGTCGACGCCTTCGACCAGCTCTCTTCCCCCCGAGGTCACCTTGACGGATCCCCTGGGCACGTTGAAGGCCCCGAGCGGAATACCGCTCTGCCCGTCCGATTTGAAGTATCCCTTGATCAGGTACTTGTCCTTCTGCTGGAAGTCGTTCTGTGCCTCCGCCCAGGTCCGGTCGTAGAGCTCCCTGAAGATGTAGACGTCGTCCTCGGGCAGCAGCTCGTTGTCGAGGTATTCTCCGAAGGGTTCCACCACGGGAAAGATGAAATACCCGTTGGGAGAATCGATGGTGATCCCCTCCACGTAGTCGAAGTAGCCGTCACCTTCCGGCTTGACGTTGTTGTTCTGGTCCAGGCGGTCCAGCCTGAGGAGGTTCATGATGGTCCTGTCGTTGACCCCCGGGGTCACGGCGTTCTGCAGGATGTTGACGGGCTCACCCGTGGCGTCGTCCCGGTACAGGAGCTCGAGCCTGAAGCCATCACGCTCCAGCTGGAAAGCGCCGGGGATCTCGTAGACGTTCTTCATCAGCAGGTCGAACATGGGGATGTTGGGGTCGATGATCTCGCTTCGCAGCATCTTCAACACCAGGTTGTCCGGGGCAACCACCCCGGCATCGGTGAATTCCCCCACGCGGAACACTTCGGTCCCATCGGAGTATTCGAAGGCCACCGCCAGGACGTCGCTGTCCACCAGCCGCCTGTTCAGGGTGACGAATCCCAGTTGCGCGTTCATGGTGAAGTCCACTCCCTGCACCAGCTTGACCGCGTTTTCCAGGATGGTGTAGTCCCTGCCCTGCGACATGTTGTAGGGGCTGAGGGCCTGCCTCACGGTCGAGATGTCCCTGATCGGCCCGTTCAGCGTGAGCAGGTCACGCAGGTCGTTGGCCTCGTTCGAAGGGTCCTTTCCACCCGGCACCGGGGTAACGTTCGCCGGCCCGATCCTCGTGGGATCGTTCTCTCCCAGGTCGGCCAGGGCCACGATGTTTCGCGTTCCCTCGGTGGTCGCGTTCCTGTTGGTTACCCAGATCTCGATCCGGGTGATGTTGATGGTGCTGTTGATCAGCGGGAAGTTGGCCAGGGCCCGGTTGTAGCCGTCCCTGAAATTGTGGGCCAGGAAGAAGTGCCGGTTGTTGTCGTATTCCGTGGCCCTGAACTCGAACTCGTTGAGCAGGGAGCCTCCCTGGGCGCTCACGGTCCGGGTCTGGGAACGCTGCTGCGAGAAGATCCCGGTCACGGTGGTCTTCCCGAACTGAAGCTCCATCTTGGCCCCGAACAGGTTCTGGGCCCCTGTGACCAGCGAGTTCCTGCTGGGCATGGACACGTTACCCACCTCGATCTTCCGGATGATGTCGTCTTCCGTCGGGGTGTATTCCAGCTTGACGATGTTCTGGAAGTTGAAGGTCGACTGGGTGTCAAAGTTGGCCAGGACCCTCAGCCTGGTCCCGATCCGAGCGTTCAGGCTGGCGTTGATCTCCTGGTCGAAGTCGAAGGTGGTGCTCTGCCGGTTGTTCTCAGAGAGCTGCGGGTTCTCCACCCGCTGGTAGATCAGGCCCATCTTGATCAGGATGGAACCCTGCACGTTCACGTCTATGCTGTTGCCCCCGAAGATGCTCTCGAAGAAGTTGGAGTTGACATAGTAGGTGGGAAGCAGGTTCTTCCTTGCCTCGGCAGCATTGCCCGTCTTTCCCCCGATCGCATCCAGCTTGGAACGGGAGTATTCGATCATGTCGCGCTGAAGCCTGTAGTCCTTGTATTCCTCTGCCGTCATCTGCCTCGGGTGCTCGATGTAGTAGTCCCCGATCTTCTCCATGAGGATGTAGTTGCCCGTGCTGGGGTCATAGATCACCTCGAGTTCCTTGTTGTCGTTCAGGAAAAGGCCGCCGCGTTGGTCGCTCTGAAAGGAATAGGGTAGTTCGGGAATGGTGTCAATAGATACAGAAGTATTTGACAATCTGTTACTTACCTGAGTATTACCTGAATTTATTTGAGCCGAAAGTACAGTCGTACTGAAGAGGAGTACAACAAATATAATAGGGAGATTATATTTGAATTGCTCTACACTGAACAAATTTTACAAGTTTTTAAGGGCCTTCTTGATCAGTTCCTCCAGACTGATGTCGGGAGATTCCTGAAGTATAACTTGTATTGTTTTTTCAACTTTTTTCTTGTTGAAACCTAACACTTCTAAAGCTGATAACGCTTCATTTCGGATAGTATTGTTCGGTGTCTGAAATTCTTCTGAAATTTCATAGGATTTCAAGATCTTGTCCCTAAGGTCAACGATCACGCGCTGTGCCGTCTTCAGCCCTATACCCTTGACAGACTGTATCTTGGACACGTCCTCACTGGCGATGGCCTGCTGTATCTCCTCGGTGTCCATCGAGGAGAGCATGGTGACGGCCGTGCTGGGCCCGACCCCCGAGACCGACAGCAGCAGCTTGAAGATCTCCCGCTCCGTTTTGCTGTAAAAACCATAGAGGGTATGCGCGTCCTCCCGGATCACCTGGTGGGCGTAAAGGTAGACGTTCTCCTGGTCGGGCAGGTTTGAAAAGGTCTGCAGGGAAATGACGAGATAGTATCCCAACCCGTTGCACTCGACGACAACGTGGTCCGGATGCTTCTCCACGAGGCGTCCGCGGATGTGTGTAATCATAAGATCTGAATCGTAATCAGATCAAATGTAAACATTTTTGGTCCGCAGGGAAGTTTTGTTCACCCTTTTTAATAACTAATTCCGTCCAGAGCCAATTTCCCGGGAAGCTACCCCTTTCTGCCCTGGGCGTCGACCACGGCGATGCAGACCATGTTGACGATCTCGTCCACGCTGGCGCCCAGCTGGATCAGGTGGGCCGGCTTGTTGAGTCCCATGATGATCGGTCCGATGGAATCCGCCACGCGAAGCTCCTTGAGCAGCTTGTAGCTGATGTTGGCCGACTCCAGGTTCGGGTAGATCAGGCCGTTGACCTTCTTCTGCTGCAGCTTGGTGAAGGGGAACTTGTCGTTCCTCATCTCCGCGTTGAGCGCAAAATCCGCCTGCAGCTCCCCGTCGATGGTCACCTCGGGGTAGAACTTGTGCAGATAGGAAATGGCATCCCTGATCTTGATGGCCGATTCGGATTTCGAGGAACCGAAGTTGGAAAAGGAGACCATGGCGAGGTTGGGGACCAGCCCGAACATCTTCATCGTCCGGTCGGTCATGCGGGCGATCTCGGCCAGCTCCTTGGCACTGGGGCTGATGTTCATCGCGGTGTCCGACAGGAACAGGGGTCCGCGGTCGGTGAGCATCAGGTTGGTCGCAGCCACCTTCTTGATGCCCTTGATCTTGCCGATCAGGTCGATCATGGGCTTTGCCACCGTGGGGTAACTTCGAGTGAACCCTGTGATCAGGGCGTCGGCCTCCTGCTCATTGACCATCATGGCCGCGAAGTAGTTCCGCTCGCGCATCCATTTCTGCGCTTCGAGCAGGGTCATGCCCTTCCTTCTTCTCTTTTCCCAGAAAACCTCTGCGAAGCGATTGCGCCGTGCCTCCTCTTCCGAGGATTTCGGGTCGATGATGGTCACGTCCTCTCCTTCGAACTGGATCTCCTTCATCAGTTTTTCGATGTCGCGCCGGCTGCCCAGCAGGATGGGTATGGCAATTCCCTCTTCGTAGGCGATGTGCGCCGCCTTCAGCACATTGAGCTGATCCGCCTCTGCGAAGACCACCCGTTTCGGGTCGGACTTCGCGCGGTTGGTCACCATGCGCATCAGCTTGTTCCCGGCTCCGAGGCGCTCGATCAGCTCCTCCTTGTAGGCATCCCAGTCGGTGATGGGCTTGAGGGCCACGCCGCTGTCCATGGCCGCTTTGGCCACGGCCGGGGGTACTTCGCTGATCAGCCTCATGTCGAAGGGCTTGGGTATGATGTAATCCCTTCCAAAGCTTATGTTCTTCTCATTATAGGTGATGTTCACCTGCTCCGGGACGCTCTCCTTGGTCAGGTCGGCCAGGGCATGGACGGCAGCCATCTTCATCTCCTCGTTGATCTTGGTGGCGCGCACGTCGAGCGCTCCGCGGAAGATGAAGGGGAAGCCCAGCACGTTGTTGACCTGGTTGGGATGGTCCGACCGGCCGGTGGCCATGATGATGTCCTTGCGCGTCTTGACCGCCAGGTCATAATTGATCTCGGGCTCCGGGTTGGCCAGTGCGAAGACGATGGGGTTGTCGGCCATGCTCTTGAGCATCTTCGGGCTGACCACGTTTCCGACGGAAAGGCCGACGAGCACGTCGGCCCCGACCATGGCCTCCTCCAGGGTGTGCAGGTCGCGATCGGTGGTGAATTCTTTCTTCTCCGGGGTCAGGTTCTCCCGGTCTGCCCGCAGGACGCCTTTGCTGTCACACATCACGATGTTCTCCTTCTTCACGCCCAGCTCGCCGTATAGCTTCGTGCAGGAGATGGCCGCCGCTCCGGCGCCGTTGATCACCACGGTGATGTCCGAGGCCTTCTTGCCCGCGATCTCCAGGGCGTTCTTGAGCGCGGCCGCGGAGATGATCGCGGTCCCGTGCTGGTCGTCGTGCATGACCGGTATGTTGAGCTCTTCCTTGAGCCGTCTTTCTATTTCAAAGGCTTCCGGGGCCTTGATGTCCTCCAGGTTAATGCCCCCGAAGGTTGGCGCAATGGCCTTGACCGTCTCCACGAACTTGTCGATGTCCTTGGTGTCGACCTCGATGTCGAACACATCGATGTCGGCGAAGATCTTGAACAGGAGCGCCTTGCCCTCCATGACGGGCTTGGAGGCCGAAGGTCCGATGTCACCCAGTCCCAGGACTGCCGTGCCGTTCGAGATCACGGCGACCAGGTTGCCCTTTGAGGTGTAGCGATACACGTCGAGCTCGTTCTTAGCGATCTCGAGGCAGGGTTCCGCCACGCCGGGCGAATAGGCCAGCGAGAGCTCTCTCTGCGTGCTGTGCTTCTTGGTGGGGTTCACCTGGATCTTGCCGGGTGTCGGAAACTCGTGGTAGTCGAGCGCGTCTTTCTTCTTTATTGGGGCTGCCATTGCATTTTGGATTTACGTCACACAAAGTTAATCCTTTTGGCATCACGGAGTGTGACAAGGCTCACTTTTTCAGAAAGTCCAGGTTTCTTTTCAATCCGGCGAATCGGGTGCGTTCCACCGCCGAGTTTTTGAAGAGTTCCGCGAAGACCTCTTCGGTGATCTCCTCCCAGTCCCTCTTGGAGTAGCCCAGGAGTTCCTGTCGTGGCTCGAATCGCCTTTCCCTATGCGGGACCGAGAACCGGTTCCAGGGGCATACGTCCTGGCAGATGTCGCAGCCGAACATCCAGTCTTCGAACTTCCCGCGCACCGAGGCCGGGATCTCGTCCTTGAGCTCAATGGTGAAATAGGAGATGCACTTGGATGCGTCGACCGTGTTGTCGGGAAGGATGGCCTCCGTGGGGCAGGCGTCCACGCAACGGGTGCACTTCCCGCAGTGATCCGTTTCAAAGGGTGGGTCATGCTCCAGTTCGAGGTCGCAAATGATCTCGGCCAAAAAGAAAAAGGAGCCCTTCTTCCTGCTGATCAGCAGGCTGTGCTTTCCGATCCAGCCCAGGCCCGCGCGCTGTGCCCAGCTGCGCTCCATCACCGGTGCCGAATCCGTGAAAACGCGGGCGTGAAAGTCGCCGATCTCCTGTCTCATCAGCGACACCAGCTCCCTGAGCCTGTCTTTGACCACCCTGTGGTAGTCCTCCCCATAGGCGTATTTGGAGATGCCGTAGCTGTCCTCTCTTTGCTTTTCTGAAGGGAAGTAATTGTAGGTCAGGGAGATGACCGACTTCGAACCGGGAACGAGCCGGGTGGGGTCCAGCCGCTTCTCGAAGTGGTTCTCCATGTAGCCCATCTGCCCGTGGTAGCCCTTTTTGAGCCATTCCTCCAGGCGCGGCGCCTCCTCGCTCAGGAACTCTGCCCGGGCGATCCCGCAGGCATCAAAGCCCAGACGACTGGCCTGTTTCTTGATGAATTCGCTATGCCTTGATGAAGTGTTCAATTTTCAATGAAAGACGGTGGGCAGCTAGAATAGGGTGTCCTGAACCCCTCCTTTGGTTTTGCCCAAATGCTTGTAGGCCAGTTCGGTGACCTCTCTGCCCCTCGGGGTCCTCATGATGAATCCCTCCTGGATCAGGAAGGGCTCGTAGACCTCCTCGATGGTCTCCGCGTTCTCGCCCACGGCGGTGGATAGGGTGGAGATGCCCACCGGTCCGCCTTTGAACTTTTCGATGATCGTGGAGAGGATCTTGTTGTCCATCTCGTCCAGGCCGTGCTTGTCCACGTTGAGGGCATTGAGAGCGTATTTCGCGATCTCGATGTCGATGTTCCCGTCTCCCTTGATCTGGGCGAAGTCCCTGACCCGTCGCAGCAGGGCATTCGCGATACGTGGAGTTCCCCGGGACCTTCCGGCGATCTCAATGGCGGCCTCCATGCTGTTCTTCACCTCCAGGATGCCCGAGCTTCGCTGGACGATCTGGGTCAGGAGCTCGGTGTTGTAGTAGTGCAGGCGGCTGCTGATCCCGAACCTTGCCCGCATGGGGGCCGTCAGCAGGCCCGAGCGGGTGGTGGCCCCGATCAGGGTGAAGGGCTCCAGGTTGATCTGGACGCTCCGGGCATTGGGCCCCGACTCGATCATGATGTCGATCTTGTAGTCCTCCATGGCCGAATAGAGGTATTCCTCGATCACCGGGCTCAGGCGGTGGATCTCGTCGATGAACAGGACGTCCCGCTCTCCCAGGTTGGTCAGCAATCCCGCCAGGTCACCGGGCTTGTCCAGCACCGGTCCCGAGGTGACCTTGATGTTGGTGTTGAGCTCGTTGGCGATGATGTGGGCCAGCGTGGTCTTGCCCAGGCCCGGGGGCCCGTGAAACAGCGTGTGGTCCAGCGCCTCGCCCCTCAGGTTGGCGGCTTTCACGAATACCCGCAAGTTCTCGATCACCTGCTCCTGCCCGGCAAAGTCGTCAAAGGAGAGGGGCCTGAGCTTTCGCTCCAGGTCGAACTCCTCAGGGTTCAGGTTCTTGTTCGAGGCGTCGAGGTATTCGTTCATGTTCCGCGTTCGGTTTTGTTCTTTAGAGGATTCTTCAGTCCAGGCTGATGTTGGTGGCCAGGACGATGGCTGCAGGGTATTCCTTCTTGATGCCGACGATGCTCCGGTCCGCTTCCAGGCGTGTCCGGTATTCGCCCACCTGAAGCTTCCACTGGGGCGTGCTGAATACGATGGCGGTCGGGATCTCGGGGAAGAGCGTCCTGAACTCGTCCTGGATCTCATAGCATTCTTTCTCGCTGCCGTAGTAGATCTGGATCTTGTATCCCTGGTAGGAGTTCTTCTCCTTGCCGTACTCGGTTTTCTGAGCCACCAGCTCGTTGATCCTGGCGCTGCTTTCGACCCTCAGATCACCCTCTCTTCCCTGGCCCCAGGCCCAGGCCTGGAACAGCATCAAAATTCCAAAAATGATCGCTTTTCTCACAGTCATGAAGCTCCTGTTTTATATTTTCTACAAATCTATGAGATTGTTTTAAACAAAGGCTTTTTTTAGCTTATTTAGAATCGTTATAAATTAACTTTAACAGAATATTTAGACTTTGTCTGTAAAGCAGAAAATGTATTTTTGCACAATATTTTGTTCAAACATGATTTTTGTCATAAAAATAGGGAGAACAAAATATTTTTTGCTCAAAATTTCGAGTTTTAAACAACGTAAATCGTACAGATGAAAGTTTTATCAGAAAGCAATTCACTGAAGAAGATCCTGACCAGCCTTTCTTTCCTCCTCCTCATTTCCTTTCAGATCTCAGCTCAAGAGGGCGACTATGCAAATGGCAAGAAGCTGTTCAACGCCAATTGTGCGGCATGTCACAAGCTGGACAAGAAACTGATCGGACCCGCTTTGGGAGGGGTGACCGACCGGAGGGAGAACGCCTGGCTTCAGGCCTGGATCAAGGACAACAATGCCCTGAGGGCCAGTGGCGACCAGGATGCCATCGACATCTTCAACGAGTACAACGGGATGCCGATGACGGCCTATCCCCAGCTTTCGGAGCAGGACATCAACGACATACTCGAATTCACCAAGGGAGAGCCCCAGGAGGCTGCGGCCACGGCTGCGGTCGCGCAGGAAGTGGACCCCAAGGTGGCCGAAGGCAAGAAGCTGTTTCAGACGCACTGTGCCTCCTGCCACAAGCTGGACAAGAAGCTGATCGGACCTGCCCTGGGCAACATCGCCGACAAGAGGAGCATGGAGTGGCTCAAGGCCTGGATCAAGGACAACAACGCCCTGAGGGCGAGTGGCGACCAGGATGCCATCGACATCTTCAACGAATACAACGGGATGCCGATGACGGCCTTCCCGCAGCTGTCTGACGAGGACATAGAGGCCATCATCGCCTATACCACCGCAGGTGACGTTCAGCCCGCAGCCGCTGCTGCAGGGGCCGACCTGATCGCGGAGCCCAAGCACCCCATCCCCTGGATGACCTATGTGGTGATCGTCGCGATCCTCGGCCTGGTGGCCTGGATCTATTTTGCGAGCAACAATGGCTTCCTCAAGATAGCGGCGACCATCTTCGTGCTGATCCTGGCAGGCTACATCGGCCTCACTGCCCTGATGAACGTGGGCATCGACCAGGACTACCAGCCGATCCAGCCCATCGCCTTCTCCCACAAGATACACGCGGGAGACAACAAGATCGATTGCCAGTACTGTCACTCGACGGCCAAGCACAGCAAGCATTCGGGCATTCCTTCGGTCAACGTCTGCATGAACTGCCACAAGAGCATCTCGGAGTACAACGGACCGGTGAGCTCGGAGCGTGACAAGGCCTTCTACGACGCCGAGATCCAGAAGATCTATGACGCGATCGGATGGGATCCGGAGAGCCTCAGCTATATCGAGGGCTATGAGGAGAAGCCGATCAAGTGGGTCAGGATCCACAACCTGCCCGACTTCGCCTACTTCAACCACGCCCAGCACGTGACCGCAGCAGGACTGGATTGCCAGAAGTGCCACGGCCCGGTAGAGGAGATGGAGGACATGTACCAGTTCTCGCCGCTGACCATGGGCTGGTGCATCGAGTGCCACAGGACGACCAACGTCGACCTGAAAGGCAACGACTACTATGCGAAGATCCACGAGCAGCTGGCCAATAAATATGGTGTAGAGCAGGTGACCATCGCCCAGATCGGCGGATTGGAGTGCGGCAAGTGCCACTACTAAGACAAGAACTCATTTGGGGTGACCTGCGGGTTCTTCCACAGAACGAATAAACAAGAAAGACAAAATATGGCATCTAACAAGAAATACTGGAAAAGTGTTGAAGAGCTGAAAGAAAACAGCTCGATTGTTGAAAAGCTGCAAAAAAACGAATTCATTGAGGACCTTCCTACGGACAAGTTCCTCGGGGACAAAGAGTCCCTTTCCAATAGCGATACCTCACGACGAGACTTCCTCAAATACGTCGGGTTCTCCACGGCCGTGGCCTCCCTGGCCGCCTGTGAAGGACCGGTGATCAACTCGATCCCCTACGTGGTCAAGCCGGACGACGTGATCCCGGGAATTCCGGATTACTACGCCAGCACCATCGCCGACGGCTTTGATTTTGCGAATGTCCTGGTCAAGGTGAGGGAAGGGCGCCCGATCAAGATCGAGCCCAACAAGGAGGCGGCGCACGGCATTACCAATGCCCGCGTACAGGCCTCGGTGCTTTCGCTCTATGACAACAACAGGCTCAGGGGACCCCTTGCCAAGGGGGAGGAGACCGATTTCGCCTCACTCGACAAGGAGGTCATGGCCCAGCTCAACGAGATCAAGGCCAAAGGCGGCAAGATCGTGTTCCTGACCGGAACCTGCGCCAGCCCGTCCGTCAACAGCCTCATCGCATCCTTTGGAGAAGCCTATGGCAATGTGGAACACGTGGTCTATGACGCGGTTTCAGAGGACGCGGCCCTGAATGCATTCGAGAAAATGTACGGCAAGAGAGCGCTGCCCGACTATCACTTCGACAAGGCCGACGTGATCGTGTCGGTGGGAGCTGATTTCCTGGGTGACTGGCAGGGCGGCAACTACAGCCCGGGCTATGCTGCCGGAAGAAAGCCGAAGAACGGCAAGATGTCGCGCCACATCCAGTTCGAGTCGAACATGACCCTGACGGGAGGGAACGCGGACAAGAGGATCATCGTGAAGCCTTCACAGCAGGCCCAGGTGGTCCAGATGCTCTACGGAGCCCTGGTCGAAGGGAAATCGGTCGGCGACGCCACCCCGGTGGAAGTAGCCGTTCAGAAGGCCCTGGGCGAGATCAGGAAGGCTGGGAGCAAGGCAGTCGTGGTCACAGGGGTCCAGGACGAGAACGCACAGCTGCTGGCGCTGGCCATCAACCACGCGCTCCAGAGCCAGGCCGTTGACGTGCAGCACACCAAAAAAGTAAGACAGGGAGACGCCTCCAAAGTGGAGCAGCTCCTCAAGGATATGAACGCAGGAGCGGTATCGGCGCTCTTCATCTACAACGCCAACCCGGTGTACAACCTGCCCAATGGCGCGGCCTTTGCCGAGGCCCTCGGAAAGGTGGGACTTTCCGTAGGCTTTGCCATGTCAGCGGACCAGACCGCCGCGGCCTGCAGCTACGTGGCCACCATTCCCCATTACCTCGAGTCCTGGGGCGATGCCGAGATCAAGGAAGGCCACTACAGCCTGGTACAGCCTACGATACACCCGCTGTTCAACACCCGCCAGTTCCAGGACAGCCTGTTGAAGTGGATGGGCAGCGAGCAGTCCTATTACGAATACCTGAAAGGCCAGTGGGGCACCGGCATCCTGGGCGGAGCGTCCTGGAACAGGGCCCTGCACGACGGAGCCTTCAAGGTCGCCACAGAGGCAGAGGTCACGGTCAACGAAGTGGACCTGTCCGCAGCGAGCGCAGCCCTGTCCAAATTGGCAGCCGCAGAGATGGAACTCACCGTGTACGTGAAAACGGGACTGGGCGACGGGCAGCAGGCGAACAACCCCTGGCTGCAGGAATTGCCTGACCCGATAACCAGGACCTCCTGGGACAACTACCTGCTGATCTCCAGGATAGACGCAGAACGACTGGGCATCCGTAACTGGACCGTCGACAACGGGGCGCTCAACGGCGACCTGGTCAACGTGACGGCCAACGGGGTGACCCTGAGCAATGTTCCGGCCTACATACAGCCCGGACAGGCCCCAGGCTCGGTATCCATCGCCCTGGGTTATGGACGCACCGACCTGAAAAAGGACATGAACGTCGGGGTGAATGCCTATCCGTTCAGCAACGGAGCCTTTCACGCGGCAAGCATTGAGAAAGCGGCCGGTGAGCACGAATACGCCTGTGTGCAATTGCAGCACACCATCATGGGCAGGGAAGGGGAGATCCTGAAGGAGACCACACTGGAGGACTTCGTCAACAAGCCGAAGGAAGAATGGAACCACGCGCCCGTCTTCTCGCTGGATCACCAGGAGGTGACCCAGGACAAGGTGGACCTGTGGGAGCCCTTCGACGACAGCATAGGAACCAAGTTCAACCTGTCGATCGACCTGGCCACCTGTACCGCCTGTGCGGCGTGCATCGTGGCCTGCCATGCCGAGAACAACGTTCCGGTGGTCGGCAAGCACGAGATCCGCGTGAGCCGCGACATGCACTGGCTCAGGGTCGACCGCTACTACTCCAGCGAAATGACCGTGGAGCGAGGAAAGGAGGAAGGCATCTTTGGCTCGGGAGAGTTCTTCAACGCCCAGATCCAGCCTTCTGACGCTCCGGACGTGTCCTTCCAGCCGGTGATGTGCCAGCACTGCAACCACGCTCCCTGCGAGACGGTTTGCCCGGTTGCGGCAACCTCGCACGGAAGGCAGGGACAGAATCAGATGGCCTACAACCGCTGCATCGGAACCCGTTATTGCGCGAACAACTGCCCCTACAGGGTACGTCGCTTCAACTGGTTCAAGTACGCGAACAACAACGAGTTCGATTTCAACATGAACAACGAGCTCGGGCGCATGGTGCTGAACCCGGACGTGGTGGTGCGCTCACGAGGGGTGATGGAGAAGTGCTCCTTCTGCATCCAGAAGACGCAGCTGACCATCCTGAATGCCAAGAAGGAAGGCCGCGCGGTGAAGGACGGAGAGTTCGAGACCGCCTGTTCAAGCGCCTGCCCGAACGGATCGCTGGTGTTCGGCGACGTGAACGACAAGGAGAGCAAGGTGGCACACCTGAGCGAAGACGACAGGACCTTCAAATTGCTGGATTTCGTCGGTACGAAGCCCAACGTGTTCTATCAGCTCAAGGTCAAGAACACCACTGAAGCATAAGACTGAAATAGGAATAAGACAAATCAAAATAGATCAAAAGATATGGCTCATTACGAAGCACCTATTAGAGAACCGCTGATCGTCGGAGACAAGAGTTATCATGACATATCCAACGATATTGCGGCTCCCATTGAAGGAAAAGCCAACAAATGGTGGTGGGGCGTGTTCCTGCTGGCCCTGACCGCGTTTCTGTGGGGGATCGGCGCCATCGCCTACACCATCGGAACAGGTATCGGGGTCTGGGGTCTGAACAACAAGATCAACTGGGCCTGGGACATCACCAACTTCGTCTGGTGGGTGGGTATCGGTCACGCCGGAACCCTGATCTCTGCGGTACTTCTGCTCTTCCGCCAAAAGTGGAGAATGGGGATCAACCGCTCTGCGGAGGCGATGACCATCTTCGCGGTTTTCCAGGCGGGGCTCTTCCCTGTGATCCACATGGGACGTGTGTGGAACGGGTACTGGACCATGCCGATCCCGAACCAGTTCGGGTCGCTTTGGACCAACTTCAACTCGCCGCTGCTCTGGGACGTGTTCGCGATCTCGACCTACCTCACGGTATCCGTCGTTTTCTGGTACACCGGGCTGCTTCCCGATTTCGCCATGATCCGCGACCGGGCGAAGAAACCCTTCCAGAAGAAGATCTACAGCCTGCTCAGCTTCGGCTGGACCGGACGCGCCAAAGACTGGCAGCGCTTCGAGGAGGTTTCCCTGGTGCTGGCCGGTTTGGCCACGCCGCTGGTGCTCTCGGTGCACACCATCGTATCCTTTGACTTCGCAACCTCGGTGATCCCGGGATGGCACAGTACGGTCTACCCGCCCTATTTCGTCGCGGGAGCCGTGTTCTCCGGATTCGCCATGGTGCAGACCCTGCTGATCGTGATGAGAAAGGTTTCCAACCTGGAGGCCTACATCACAAGGGTGCACATCGAGAACATGAACAAGGTGATCCTGGTGACCGGGGGTATCGTAATGGTAGCCTACCTCTCCGAATTCTTCGTGGGATGGTACTCCGGAAGCTCTTATGAGGACTTCACCTACCTTTCGGTCGGTGCCGCCACCGGGCCCTACTGGTGGGCCTTCTGGGCGCTGATCCTCTGCAACGGGGTCTTCCCGCAGCTGCTCTGGATCAAGAAGCTGAGGACCAACTACACCGTTTCGTTCATCATGGCCATCATCATCAACATCGGGATGTGGTTCGAGCGATTCGACATCATCGTGATCAACCTGAGCCGCGGGCACCTGCCTTCGACCTGGACCATGTTCGAGCCGACCTTTGTCGACATCGGGATCTTCATGGGAACCATAGGATTCTTCTTCGTGCTCTTCCTGCTCTACGCGAGGACCTTCCCCGTGGTGGCCCAGGCAGAGGTGAAATCCATCCTGAAGTCATCGGGTGACAATTACAAAAGAGCGAGAGACAACAAATAGAACCAAAAGAACCAAGGATAAAAAACCAAGAGATGAGCGATAAAGTCATACACGCGATTTACGACGACGACGACGTGCTTTTGAAAGCGGTCAGGGAAGTTCGTGAAGCTGATCATCACATCGAAGAAGTGTACACTCCCTTCCCGGTGCACGGCCTGGAGAAGGCCATGGGCATAGGGGGGACCCGAATAGCCGTCACGGCCTTCCTGTACGGTCTGACCGGGCTCGGATTCGCCGTGTGGATGATGAACTTCATGATGATCCAGGACTGGCCCCAGAACATCGGGGGCAAGCCCAGCTTCAGCTACTACGAGAACATGCCGGCCTTCGTCCCGATCATGTTCGAGCTGACGGTCTTCTTCGCCTCTCACCTGATGGTGATCACCTTCTACATGAGGAGCAAGATCGGACCCTTCGTCAAGGCCTCGAACCCGGACCCGCGAACCACGGATGACAAGTTCCTTATGGAAGTGGCGGTGAGCGGCGACGAAAAGAAGCTGGATGACTTTTTGAAGAAGACGGGTGCCATTGAAACAAAAATCGTAGAAAAGCATTAAACGATGAAGAAATTACTCAGCATAGCATTTACAGGATTGTTGCTCGCCTCACTTGTTTCGTGCGGCAAGGACAGGCCGAAAGAGAGAAAGGTCCAGTACATGGGCGACACCGACATGTACGATCCGGTGCCCTACGAGACCTATTCGACCAGCCCGGTCTTCGAAAACGGACTCAGCGCTCAGCTGCCGGTCGAGGGAACCATCGCCCGCGGGACCGAGGTCTATGTCTATCCCAACTCTGAGGAGGGATACCAGCTGGCCAAGGATTCGCTGCGGTCGCCGCTGGAGCTTACGGCGAAGAACCTGGAGAACGGCAAGGCCATGTACACGATCTACTGCGCCACCTGTCACGGAGACAAGGGGGACGGCATGGGGACCCTGGTCAAGAACGAGAAGTTCCTTGGGGTTCCGAACTACAAGGACAGGGACATCACCCAGGGCAGCATCTACCACGTGATCATGCACGGGAGGAACCTGATGGGATCGCACGCCTCGCAGCTCACCGAGCAGGAGCGCTGGCAGGTGGTGCACTATGTGGAGAGCTTAAGGGCAGACCTTTTGAAATAAAAGAATTAGGATAACAAACACAGCATAAGTAATGTATACATTTTCAGGTAAACTTAAAACTGTTTCAATCGTTCTGATGATCCTGGGTGCCCTGGGCATAGGCTATGGGTTCCTATCGGCTCCGGGCACGACTGAGGAAGTGGCCCAGGCCCTAGAGCACGCGGATGACGGACATCACGGAGAGGCGGCGTCGCACGCCGCGCCGGCTGCGCACGGAGATTCCGGCCACGGAGAGGCTGAGGCCGGTCACAGCGCCGAAGAGCAGCAAAGCCATTTGGAGCACCTGCTCCACCAGGCCCAGAACCGACCCTGGACGGCCTTCTTCATCGCCGCGTTCTTCTTTCTGATGATCTCGGTCTGCGTTTTGGTGTTCTACGCCATACAATGGGCGGCCCAGGCGGGCTGGTCCATCGTTCTGTTCCGGGTCATGGAAGGCATCTCGGCCTATATCCTGCCGGGTTCGATCCTGATCTTCATCTTCCTGCTGCTGTCGGCCATGCACTTCAACCACATGTACGTGTGGATGGGAGAGGCCGCTGCCGACGATGAGATCATCCAGGGCAAGTCCTGGTGGCTGAACATCCCGGGCTGGCTGATCAGAAGCTTCATCTACCTGTTCACCTACAACATCTTCAGGTACCTGCTGCGCAAGAACTCGCTGGCGCTGGACGAGTCAGGAGACATCAAACTATACAAGAAAAGCTTCAACATGTCGGTCACCTTCATCGTGATCTTCGGGATCTTCGAGCTGTTCATGTCCTTTGACTGGCTCATGTCGCTTGACCCGCACTGGTACAGCCAGCTGTACTCGTTCTACGTGTTCGCGAGCGTCCTGGTATCCGGCATCACGACCCTGGCCATGGTGACCATCTATCTGAAGAACAAGGGGGTCCTTCCCTTTGTCAACAACAGCCATATCCATGACCTGGCCAAGTACATGTTCGGTTTCAGCATCTTCTGGACCTACTTCTTCTTCGACCAGTTCATGCTGCAGTGGTATGCCAACATCCCCGAGGAGGCGGCCTACTTCTATCCCAGACTGATCGGTTCCTACCAGCTCCCGTTCATCTCGATGCTGGTGATGAACTTCGTGTTCCCGATCCTGATCCTCATGGACAGCGACTTCAAAAGGATTCCCTGGTTTGTCATTGCGGCCGGCCTGGTGATCCTGACAGGACATTACATAGACATCTTTCAGCTGATCTCCCCGTCGACGGTGGGTGACAGCTGGAGCATCGGAATACCTGAGCTCTCGTCCCTGGCATTCTTCCTCGGACTGTTCATTTTTGTGGTGTTCACGGCGATCTCGAAAGCGCCGCTGCACGCCAAGGGTAATCCGTTTATGAAGGAGAGTGAGATCTATCATTATTGATCCTTGCCGGTCTTGGTGACCGGGGGCTTTACGGGATTCGGGGTCGAGGAGGATCGATGAGACGAATTAATAATTTTATTTATATTTGACGGCATTGAAATTCGCCTAAAAACTTTACAGACTATTGATGAAAGCACTATTTTACATTCTTGTTTTTATTCTAATCGCGACGGCCATCTGGCAGTTCTTCAAACTATTAGGATTGACAAAGAAGGAACAGGTTGCGACTGCGAAAGAGAACAATATCAACGGCTGGCTGATGCTGGGCCTGGGCGGATTCGTATACGGACTGATGCTCTACTCCATGTTCCAGGGCAGGGTGGTATTGCTGCCCATGCAATCCGCTTCGCTGGAAGGAGAGGACATTGACAATCTCTTCGTCATCACCATGGGACTGATCCTGGTCGTCCAGTTCATCACTCAGTTCCTGATCTATTTCTTCACCTTCAAATACCGCGGGCTGGAAGGCAGGAAGGCCATGTTCTTCGCCGACAGCCACAAGCTGGAGATGTGGTGGACGGTCACCCCGACCATCGTGCTTTCGGTGCTCATCATCTACGGGCTCTACACCTGGAACAACGTACAGGACCTGTCCGACGCCGAGAACCCGCTGATCGTGGAGGTCTATGCCAAGCAGTTCCAGTGGGAGGCGCGCTATGCCGGAGCCGACAACGAGCTGGGCATCGGCCACGTCGATTACATCGAAGGGATCAACACCATGGGCGTGGACATGAGCGACAAGCGCTCTGCTGACGACATCCCCGTGCGGGAGCTGCACCTGCCCAAGGGAAGAAAGGTGATCTTCAAGTTCAGGTCTCAGGACGTCATGCACTCGGCCTACATGCCCCACTTCAGGGCCCAGATCAACTGCGTCCCGGGCATGACGACCTCCTTCGGGTTCACCCCGACGGTCACCACGGCCGAAATGAGGGAGAACGAAGACACCAGGGCCAAATTCGACGCCATCAACGTCCTGCGCGAATCGGAGGGCAAGGACCCGGTTGAGTTCGACTACCTGCTGCTGTGCAACAAGATCTGCGGATCCTCGCATTACAACATGCAGATGAAGGTCGTTGTCGAGGAAGAGGCTGATTTCAACAAATGGCTGGGAGAGCAGAAGACCTTGGCCGAGGTTATCAAAAATTAAGAAACACGAAAATCCAAATCGAAAATGTCAGATCATCACCATCATAAAGAGACTTTCGTAACGAAATACATTTTTAGCCAGGATCATAAAATGATCGCGAAGCAATACCTGATCACCGGGATGTTCATGGGGATCATCGGGGTGTTCATGTCGCTCCTGTTCCGTCTCCAGCTGGCCTATCCCGACCAGAGCTTCAGCATCATCGAGGCCTTTTTGGGCAAGGGTGGAGAAGGAGGCCAGATGACCCCTGACATGTACATGGGGCTGGTCACGATCCACGGGACCATCATGGTTTTCTTCGTGCTCACGGCCGGCCTGAGCGGTACCTTCAGCAACCTGCTGATCCCCTTGCAAATCGGTGCGCGCGACATGGCTTCCGGTTTCCTGAACATGATCTCCTACTGGCTGTTCTTCCTGTCCAGTCTGGTGATGTTCATCTCGATCTT
>CAZAZM010000008.1:0-84479 GCA_964489625.1 uncultured Flavobacteriaceae bacterium | reverse complement strand
CGCGCATTACATTTTTCCGGAGTTTTCAAACGAAAAATGCCCCGCCGGAGGCGGGGCACCCTATCAAAACAATCAACTAAATACTCATGAGTCCATTCTAGCAACCTCCTTCCGGCATCTTCTTCTTTTTCTTCTTGGCCGGAAGCACTTTTTTCGGTGCAGGAGGTTTCGTGATGATCACTTTGGGCTTCTCAGCCGCTTTTTTGACGGAGGCTTCTATGAATTTCTTCACTTCCGGAGCATCCGCTTCCACTCGGGCATAGGAGGTCTTGAGCCTATCCTTCTCAAAATGGTTTTTGGCCTCCATGATCTGCACCGGTCCTACGCCCAGCTGGCACAGCATCATGAATGCGGGAAGGGTCTCGTCCGGGTCATTTCCATAGAGGAGGAGGGTTTTGCCCGCTCCTGTCAGCTCCTGTAGTAGCTCGTAGTTTCCCGAACTCAGCAGCTCCGGGACATAGACATTGATCGCCCCGTCCAGATGCCCTTTCTCAAATTCATAGGAACTTCTCACGTCGACCAGGGCATGGACATTCTGATCAACCTCTGAGGGCTGAACCAGGTAATCCGTCTGCTGGAGCTTTTCCAGGGTGCTTGAACTGTTCTGGCTGTAGAGATGGTTGGGCCTCCTGTAGTTGAGAAGGCCAACAAGTATCAGCAAAATGCTCAAGATTGCAGCGATCGATATTCGTTTTGTTTTTTCCAGTTCTTTCATGGGTTAAACTAATTAAGTTTGGGTTCGAGCATACAGGTCAGCAACCTCCTTCGGGCATTTTCTTCTTTTTCTTTTTGACCGGGACGACCGGTTTCGGTTCCTCTTTCTTGACGGGCGGACTCGTCACTTTGATCTCATCGGGATAGACTACCCCGAAATACATGCTGGCTGCCTTCCGGAAGGTATACAGATCGTGAGCCGTGGCAGGCTGGTTCTCCCCGGGGACCGGGGGATTGATGACCGAGTCGAACCAGGAGTTCATTCCCCCTTCCAGTACGCGGAGGTTTTTATAGCCTAGCCGGTTGCACAGGATCCAGGCCTGATCCGCGTAGAAGTTCTCGTCCGAATAGAAGATCACCTCAAAAGCATTCTGATTGATGTAGTTTTCATTGTCCTCATCAAGGATCCGTCCAAGAGGGATGTTGAGGGAACCTGGAATGCTGTAGTCTTCAAACGACTTTGCATCCCGGACGTCGATAATCAGAATGGAGGGGTCATTCGAGATGATCTTGTGTGCGAGTTCATCAGCTGTTATGTATCTCTCGGGGCTTATGGCATTGGCCAGAAGCGACTCGGGTTCAATGCCTTCGTGTCTCTCGTATTTTGGAAGAAACAGGAGGCCGCCGGCAAGAAGGATGAGTATCAGTGCCAGGATCTTGTAGCTATGTGCCAGGATTTTCGCCAGATTTCTGTTGTACATGTCTAGGAGAATTAATTTAGTATACCACCTTTTTTACCCGCTTCCTGACCCAGTTCGATATGGCAAAGGCCAGAATGGCCAGGAGGGTGAACCCGAACACGAACCAATACGGGGAGACCTTGAAATAATCCATGATGGTCAAATAGCCCATGAATCCGCCGTTGTATATGGGCTCGAACAATGAGAACAGTTCGGAGAAGATCAGGATTCCGATCATGATCCCCGCAGTGTACACCCATGCGTCGAGTTTCCCTATGGCTGCAGCGCAAAGGCTTGTACCCGGGCAGAAACCACCCGTAATGAAGCCGAGCCCCATAATTGCACCACCTATCAGCGCCCCTTTGATGTAGGTCGGATGCACGTAGAGCTGTCCGAAGTCGAGGTAGCCAAAATAGTCCATGTAGAGGAGGCCGATGGTGGACACCAGGCAGGCGGTGAAAAACACCCTGAGCACTGCAAAGTCATAGCCGTAAAAGACCCCGGCGAGTTTTCGCGAAGAAGAGAAACCGGAACTTTCCAGTATGTATCCAAAGGCAATTCCAATGGCCAGGGCGAAAATGCTGTTCCATTCGGGTGAGATAATTTCATTCGGAATCAAAGGTCCCATGTTGATCGGTTTAAGGGTTTATTAGAATCATTTAGATGCTTTCATATCCAGTTCTTTCTGAAGAAATAGGCGAACAGGTACGCGGTTCCGAAGATGGTGAGCATGGTGATGAACCCGCCCAGCGACAGAACGGCGATCCCGCTTAGTGCGGCCCCACTCGTGCAACCGCGGGCGATCTGCGATCCCAGGCCGAAGAGGATGCCCCCTACAAGGGCAAATATCAGTCTCCTTTTGGCCGTTATCTTGGGAGAATGCTGCACCCTGAATCCCATGCGTCCGTTAAGCACTCCTGAGAGAAAGGCTCCTATGATTATGCCGATGGTCTCGAAGACAAGCCAGTTGTTCAAAGGAGACTCGTCATTATGGAGAAATTTGCTGTAGTAGGCATTCTCATGTGCATGCTCTGTGCTAACCTGGTCGACTACGGCCACAACTCCGCTTTTCAGGGCACCCGTCGCTCCCAGGCCTCTCCCGGTCACGTAAAAGGTGAGAATAATGAGCAATCCGAGCAGAAAGCCTCCGAAGTAGGGATTCCAGTACACTCTCATCTTGTTTTGTTCCTGTTTTTTCATCTTGTTTCGCGCTGATTTCATTTAATTAGGCTTAATGAGCTTGTTGCACTCAATACAGGTATCGGGTAATCTGTCCTGCCTCCACCATGACAAAGCGGAAAACGAGTCCTCCCAGCAACACCAGAAAAGCCGGCACAGCAGCAGGGACCTTTTTTCCCATGACCTCCATGACCTCGATAAGGGCCGGCACAAGGAGGCCCAGGATGATCACGAAGCCGAAGAACATGAGGGTGAATTCTCCGCCCACGAGCAGCCGCATCGCCTCCAACTGCACCTGCGAGCCCGCATACATGCCCATGATCATATGGATGATGAGCCCGATTTCCAAGGCGATCAAGGCCAGGTCGATTCGCGTGAACAGGTGGCGCTCCGCCTCTGATCTGGACAGCAGTATAATTGTCGCCGCGCCGGTGGATAGCCCTGAGGTCAGGAACAGGGGGCCGAGGATCGCATTGTTCCACAAAGGTCTTGCGTTGAACGCGGAGAGAAGAATGCCCGTGTAGACCCCCAGTATGATAGAAAGCGGTATCAGGGCATAGGCCATCTGCTTCCTGTAGGGCAGAACCCAGCTTTCGATCCTGGTGATCAGGCTCCAGCGCCGCGAAGGCTTCTTCACGAGCTCAGAATAGTAGCTGATCACCCAGAGAAAGGAGAGGGGAGTGGTGACCAGGAGCACCCAGGCGCCCCATGACATGGGAGACTCCAAGCGGATGGTCGTGTACAACTGCCAGGTGTACATGGGATGCGTGAGGTCGTAGACCAAAGCGAGCAGTCCCAGAGAGAGTGCAACCGGGGGAACCAAAGTCGCATATTTGACCGAACCCTGGAATTCCCTGTCTTTTCCCATGACCGTGATGACGCTGCTGAAAAACAGTATGCCCGCCGCCAGGCCTCCTAGGAAGAGGTACACGGAGATGGGCCAGTGCCAGATCTGGAGGCTGGGATCTATGTTGGGAATGTTTCTTCCGCTTATGAATAATTCTTCTTGCATGGCTGAAAGTTTATGCTTGTCGATGGATGTTCATTTTCAAAATGGAGGTTCATTTTCAAATCAGATAAAAGACATGTGGATCGGTGCCCGCTTCCGGGGCCAGGGTCTTGTACTTCCTGTTCCTGAGCAGTTCGGACACCTCGCTGTGTGGGTCGTCCAGGTCGCCGAAATACATGCAGTGGGTCGGGCATACCGAAACGCATGCAGGCGATTGGCCCTTCTCCAGCCTGTGATGGCAGAAGGTGCATTTGTCCACGTAGCCCTCGGGATGCTGAAAACGGGCGTCATAAGGACAGGACTCGATGCAGGCCCCGCAACCGATGCACTCATCGGCCGTGACCAGAACGATTCCTCCGTCGATGGTATGGCTGGCTCCCGTGGGGCAGCACCTGACACAGGGAGCGTTGTCACAATGATTGCATCTTTCGGATTTGAGTTCCAGTTCCACGTTGGGGTAGGAGCCGTCCACCACCTCGGTGATCCAGTCCCTGCAGTATCCTACGGGAACGTTGTTCTCGGTCTGACACGCGACCACGCAATCGCTGCACCCTACGCACTTCAAGGTGTCTATGACCATTGCATATCTCATATCTCAATAGTTTTATGTGGATCTTCTGTTAGGATGCTGACAAAGTTTCCTCTCATTCCCGTGCCTCCCATGATAGGGTCGACCATAACGGAACTGATCATCTGGGTGTCGTTGATCCCTTTGCCGAAGGCCCGGGTCAGTTTTTTGTTGGTATGCCCGAAACCGTGGACCATGTAAACGGAGTCCCACCGGATACGTTCGGTGATCCTGACCTTGATGGAGAAGTCCGAGATGATCCCGTCCTGGTTCCTGAGCCACACTTCCTGTCCGTTCTTAAGGCCCTGTATGCGGGCCACCTTGGGGTTCACCCAGAGCCGGTTCTCGTCTTTGAGGTCATGGAGATTCGGGTTGTTGGCCGTTCTGCTGAAGGTGTGCATGGGAGCCCTGCCGTAATTGAGCCTGTAATGGCCCGTCGGAGGTTCAGGATGCCTGGTGAAAACCGGCATCGGGTCAAAGCCGAGGTCCTTGAGCTCCCGTGAATACAACTCGATCTTCCCGCTTGCTGTGGGGAATTCGTATTTTCCCGCTTCGTCCAGATACAGGGATCCCGATTTCCTCGGGAACATCTTGATCCCTGTTCTTTCGAGTTCGGTCAGGGACGTTCCCATCTGCTCGAGCTGCCATTTGATCACATCCTCGTAATCCTCATAATCGAAATAGTCAGAGAGTCCCATTCGCTTGCCGAGCTCCCTGGCTACCCACCAGCCGGGTTTGGAGTCGAACCTGGGCTGTGCAGCAGGAAGCCTCACGGCCACCGAGGGTTCGCGATTGGTCGCCGACCGAATGTCGTCGGCCCGCTCCAGGTAGGTGGCCTCGGGAAGCACCACGTCTGCATAGCCCGTTACGTCCATGGGCATGGTGTCCATGACGACCATGAAATCGATGGCCTCCATGGCCTCCTCGAGCAGCTTCTTGTTCGGGATCGATTTGGTGATATTGGTGCCTGCAACCATCCAGGCCTTGACGGCATGCGGATTGTCCGGGCTCGGTATGGATGCGTTGATCACCTCGGTGGTGATCCCCATTTGGGCCAATGGGTATTTCTTCCCAAGTTCCTGCCAGCCCCATTTTGGGTGTGGGTAATCGGGATGGGGGTATTTGGGAACCTTTATGCTTTCCTTGAAGTAGAATCCGCCTCTTCGTCCCCAGGATCCAAGGAGGGCGTTGAGAATGGCGATGGCCCTGGAGCGCTGGGTGTCGTCCCCGTACCAGGTGACGTGCCTTCCGGGATGGACGATGACCGCGGGAGCGGCATTGGCCATTTCCCTGGCGGTGCGCCGTATGTCTGCCGGTTTGAGGGTTGTGATGCTGTAGGCCCATTCCGGGGTGAAGGTCCTGACGTGATCCTTGAGCTCCTGGAAGCCCGTGGCGTATTTCTCGATGTATTTCCTGTCATACAGGTCCTCATAGATCAGCACGTGCATCCAGGAAAGCAGGAGCGCGATATCCGTGGCGGGCTTTATCGGCAGCCAGAATTTGGATTTGCTGGCCGCGGTCGAGAAACGCGGATCCACCGTTATGATGGTGGCACCGTTGTCTATGGCCTCAGACATTTCCTGTACCTGCGTGTTGTGCATGTTCTCACCGATGTGGGACCCGATCAGCACCAGGCATTTGGTGTCCCTGATGTCGGTGGGTTCGGGAGATCCCACCCAGGATCCGAAAGTGGCCGCAAAACCGGTTTCCCTGGGGCCACGGCATTGTGCGTAGGCAGGCTCAGCGATCGTATCCGAACCCATGGCCTTGAAGAGATGCTCCAGGTGCTTTCCCGGAGAACCGTGTTTGAGCAGGGCAATTGATTCGGGCCCGTGAGCCTCGCTGATCTCCCTGAACCGGGTGGCGATCAGGTCAAGGGCTTCTTCCCAGGTCGCTTCCCTGAAGGTCTGCTCCCCGTCAACCGTGGTTCTGATCAGGGGTGTCTTCAACCGGTCGTTGTCGCTGTACATGCCAACCCCGCCTGTTCCCCGGGGGCATAGCCGCCCAAAACAATGGGGGTCAATGTCATTGCCTATGAGCTTTACGATCTCTCCGTCTTCATTGGTATAGGCCCAGGCAGCGCATTTCCAGAAACAGACCTCGCAATAGGTCGGGGTTCGCGTCAGGGAGGAGTAATTGACCGGTTTCGATTCTCCGAGTCCTATTGGATACAGGCCCAGGCCGGTTGTCGTACCCATAGCCACCCCGCCTGCGCCCAGGGCTGAGATTTTGATGAATGACCTTCTCGATTTGTCCATAGAAGCACTTTTTTGAGGATTGCTTTCTGTAGTGTTGAGGACGGGCGCCCGGCCCGTTTTCAGTTGTAAAATTAAATCGGACCAGGGCCCGGGAAGATGATTTTCGTCATGAAGCTATGTGACGCGGGTCACATTCAAGCCCGCGGAAACTGCGGTTTCTCATGTTTTTATTGGGAGTCTAAGGGTACCTTTGTAAGCGTATCATGAACGTCCAGGTCAATGGCAAAGGATTTTGAATACAACAGAAGGTGCCTGTTGCTGCTGGGTGCGGTAGTTGCCCTGAGCCTGCTCTTTGCTTTGCGGTCCTGCGACAGGCGCCGGGAAGCGGAAGCCTCTCGGGAATACACGGCGCTGGAAGGACAGGGAGAGTCCTGCATGTCCTGCCATGACCAGGGAAAGGGCTACAGCAGGTACCATGACCCGAAAAACATCGGTTGCGCGGTGTGCCACCTGGGACGACCCGATTCCATGCACAAGGATTCCGCCCATGCCGCCATGGTCAGGATACCCGGCAACCTGGCGGACGCAGCGGAAACCTGTGGGACCTGCCATCCCTCCGAGCTGAGCAAAATAGAGAGATCCCTGATGACCACCAACAGTGGGCTGGTTGCCGTTGACAAGTTCGTCTTCGGTGAAGAGGACAGCCCTGACAGCCACCACGACATTCGCAGGATCGGGAAAAGCGCAGCTGACACCCACCTGAGGAACCTCTGCGCCAACTGCCACCTGGGAGCCGTCAAGGACCAGTACGGTCCCATCACGGAGTTGAGCCGGGGCGGGGGCTGCAATGCCTGCCACCTGAACTACGGACAGGAGGCCGAGTCAGAGCTCCGGGAATACCTGAACTCGGGAAGGAGGGACCTGCCCACATACCATCCATCCACCGACATCGGGGTCAATGACACCCATTGTTTTGGCTGCCACAGCCGCTCGAGCCGGATATCGACGAACTACATGGGATGGCAGGAGACGCTCAGCACGAAAGAGGAGGCTCAGGCCGACACCCTTTTGAAGGCTTTTATGGACGGGCGGATCTACAGGAGACAAACAGAGGATGTGCACCATGCTGCCGGCATGCTCTGCGTGGACTGCCACAACGTCAGGGAGGTCATGGGAGATGGCCGGTCCTACCTGCATGCGGAGGATGCCGTTCACCTGGAGTGCAGCGACTGTCATTTCAGGGACAAACCCAATGCAATCACCTTCGACCGGTTGGACAGGGAAGCCCTGCTGGTTTTCTCCCATAGGAATTTCACCCACCAGGAAAAGGAGATGCTTATGACCGCAAAGGACAGCATGGCCCTGGTGAACACCTATCTCCTCGAAGGGGAGGCCTACCTGGTTGGCAAAGGGGATGGCAAGGTTAGGCCAATTGCCAGGCAGCCCGATGCCTGCGGCCGGGACGAGGCCCACAGAGACCTTAGCTGCTCAAGCTGCCACAGCAGCTGGGCCCCCAGGTGCATCGGGTGCCACAACAGCTTCGAAAAGAACGATCCGATGGCCTATGACCTGCTTGAGAAGCGGGTGGCCGAATCGGGATGGGTGGAGCACGTCTTTGAATTCTCAGCCGACTATCCGGCCCTCGGTGTCAGGGAGAAAGATGGGAGTCGCAAGATAGAGCCGGCCGTTCCCGGAATGATCCTGACCATCGATCATGACAGCTTTGAGGGAGACAGCCTCGCCGGAATCGACTTCAAACGCCTGTACGCCCCAAATTCCCCGCATACGACGGCCAGGAAGGCCCGCAGCTGCGCATCCTGTCACCTGAACCCGCTTGCACTGGGCTATGGCAATGGAGACCTGGAGTTCGGCGGAAAGGCTGCCAAGGGATCCTGGAGCTTCAGGGCGGAGTACGCGCTCAACCCGAATGACGGACTGCCCGAGGATGCCTGGATCCCCTTCATGAAAAGTCCCGGTCCTGGGCTTAACTCGACCCGGAGCGATTTCAGGCCGTTCAGCCTGGAGGAGCAGCAACGCATCCTTACAGTCGGAGCCTGCCTTCAGTGCCACCCCGAAGATTCGAAATTGATGCTGGGCTCTTTGAGGTCAGGCATAAATCCGCTACTTTTGAAGATGAAGGAGGATTGCAGGAAGCCTGTTTTTGACTGAGCCAACGGGTCTGCGATCGATAATTTCAACTTTATGAATAAAGACAATTTGCAATCCGCATTGGTTTGGCTGTTCTTTTTGGTTGCAGGGCTGGACCTGATAGGAGTGGGACTGGGCCTGCGCTGGATGGAAGTGACCTTCAAGCCCCTGATCATGCTCAGCCTGATCCTGCTGTACTGGGTGCGTTCGCAGCGAAGGAATTGGCTCTACCTGGCTGCCTTGTTCTTTTCCCTGCTCGGGGACCTGTTCCTGCTTGACAAGGAGGGCATGTTCCTGTATGGGGTGGCTGCCTTCCTGATCACGCAGCTCCTCTACATAGTGATCGTGAGAAGAGGCCCCGTGAGATTTACGAGAAGCAGCCTTGGGAAGGCTTCGACACCTTTTCTGATCTACCTCATACTGCTCATGTCAGTGCTGGGCCCGAACCTGGGTTCTCTGTATTATCCTGTGCTGGTCTATGGGTCTGTGATCTCCGTTTTTGGGATGACTGCGCTTCAGAACCATATGCTGAGGAGGGATGCGGCCTCCAGGACATTGCTCGCCGGTGCGCTGCTCTTCATCGCTTCCGACAGCATGATCGCGATCAACAAGTTTCACGCGCCACACATGATCTATCCTGTGGCCATCATGCTGACCTATGCACTTGCCCAGTACTATATCTACCTTTATGTGATCTCTGTCGAAGAAGGCTCAGATCATTCGTAAAACTTGAGGTCCGGGGCCTATTTGAAAAGATCCATGCCCGGCAGGTCGGGCAAACCGCCTTTGGCGGCGGCGGCCATTTCGGCTTCGTGGATCTTGGAGGCTTTTTCCAAGGCCTTGTTCAGGGCCAGGATCAGATAGTCTTCCAGTGCCTCCTTGTCCTCGAGCAGTTCGTCATCTATCGCCAGGTTCTTCACCTGCCTGTTCGCGGTGACGGTGACCACGACCAATCCGTTTCCTGCCTCCCCGTCCACCATGACCGTGTCAAGGCGTTTCCTCGTTTCTTCGATCTTGGCCTGCGCTTCCTGGAGCTTGGCCATCATTCCCTGCATATCACCCAGCATAATTGTCTGTTTTGAATTTAAGTATTAGTTTCGTGCACTTCAAGGGTGGACCTTCTCCCGGTCCATCCTGATACGGCAAGACAAATTTAACAAAAATGCCACGAAGGACAGATATGATGAAGTTTAGCGTGACAGCAATGATATTATGCACTATTTTTGCATTTTCCTGTACAGATCAATCTAAAGAACCGCGGAATTCTATGAGAGAGACCGGAGTCGGTGCTCCAAAAGCGCCACAGGCCAAGAAGATACCCAAAGAACTTAGGATCCATGACGACATTCGGATCGACAACTATTACTGGCTCAACGACCGGGACAATGAGGAGGTGCTGGCCTACCTTAATGAGGAAAATGCCTATTTCGAGGCCATGACAGGTCACACCCGGAAGTTCCGGGAGGATCTCTTCGAAGAGATGAAGGCCAGGATCAAGGAGGACGACGAATCCGTTCCGTACCGCAAGAACGGCTACTATTACATCACCCGCTTTGAGAAGGGGATGCAATACCCCATCTATACGCGTAAAAAGGAAAGCCTGGACGCGGAGGAAGAGATCATCGTCGACGTGAACGAGATGGCGGAAGGTTTCGAGTACTATGCCCTTTCGGGTTTGAACGTCAGCCCCGACAACCGGATCGCAGCCTTTGGCATTGACACCCTGAGCCGAAGGCAGTACGATCTCAGGTTCAAGAACCTGGAGACCGGTAAGCTGTACCCGGAGGAGATCAAGAACACCATGGGAAGCTCCGCCTGGGCCAATGACAACAAAACCGTCTTCTACGCTGCCAAGAACCCGACAACCCTTAGAAACGACAAGATCTACAGGCATGTCCTGGGAACGGATCCGTCCGAGGACGAGCTTGTATATGAAGAAGAGGACGAGACCTTCTGGACCTTTGTCTACAAGTCCAAATCGGACAGGTACATCATCATCGGGTCCTACAGCACCCTGACCACTGAGTACAGGTTTCTTGACGCGGATGACCCCGAAGGCGAATTCAGGATCATCCATCCGCGCGAACGGGGGCTTGAATATTCAGTGGCGCATTACGACGGCAAGTTCTATGTACTGACCAATGCCGATGGGGCGAGCAACTTCAAGCTTATGGAGACCCCGGTGGAAAGAACGGGAAGGGAGAACTGGACTGAGGTGATCCCTCACCGCAAGGACACCTTGCTCGAGGACATATCCATCTTCAAGGATTTCCTGGTGCTCGAGGAGCGAAACGACGGCCTCAACAAGATCAGGATCCGCAAATGGGACGGGAGCGAGGATTACCACCTCCCGTTCGAGGAGGAGACCTACTCGGCCTCTGTGTACAACAACCCGGAGTTCGACACTCAACAGATTCGCTACAGCTACAACTCTCTCACCACCCCCAACTCGGTGATCGATTTTGACGTGACTTCCAGGACCAAGGAAGTGAAAAAGGAACAAGAGGTGCTCGGAGGCAGTTTCAGCAAGGAGAATTACAGGAGCGAGCGGATCTGGGCGCCAACGCGTGACGGGAAATCCGTGGCGGTATCCCTGGTCTATCACAAAAACACCCCCCTGGGCAAGGACACGCCCCTGCTGCTTTATGGCTACGGGTCATATGGAAGCATCGTCAGCGACCGTTTCAGCAGCGTGCGCCTGAGTCTCCTGGACCGGGGATTCGTCTATGCCATAGCCCATATCCGGGGAAGCGAGTACCTGGGAAGGGAATGGTACGACGATGGCAAGATGTTCAACAAGAAGAACACCTTTTACGATTTCATCGATGCCGCACGGCACCTGATCAGCGAGCAGTACACCTCGCCGCGGCACCTCTATGCGGAGGGAGGCTCTGCGGGAGGGCTCCTGATGGGAGCCGTGATCAACATGAACCCTGAACTTTTCAACGGGGTGATCGCCGCCGTTCCCTTCGTGGACGTGGTCACGACCATGCTGGACGAATCCATCCCCCTGACGACGGGTGAGTTCGACGAGTGGGGGAATCCCAAGGACAAAAGCTCCTATGAATACATGCTCTCGTACTCGCCTTACGACAACGTTGAGAAAAAGGAATATCCCAATCTCCTTGTGACAACGGGCCTTCACGATTCCCAGGTGCAGTATTTCGAACCCGCCAAGTGGGTGGCCAAGCTGAGGGACATGAAGACGGACGAAAATCTGCTTTTGCTGCACACAGACATGGATACCGGTCATGGAGGTGCCTCCGGCCGTTTCGACGCCCTCAGAGAAGTAGCTAGAGATTATGCTTTTCTCCTTGATTTAGAGGGAATTACAGAGTAATTATTTTTTTCGTAATATTGTGATACTCGTTACCGTAAGCCCAATCTTCCCCCCGGATTCAGCCTAGGTTCAAAAAAAATTTTTAAATTTGCGCGGTTTTTATAATCAAAGTATTATAGATCTATGAAAAAACATAACGGTATAACTGATTCTATTTTAGATCTGATCGGCGAGACACCACTCATAAGACTGAATAAAATTACAGAGAAGTTAGACGGTACGTTCTTAGCAAAATACGAAGCCTACAATCCCGGGCACTCAATGAAAGACAGAATTGCGGTGCATATCGTGGAACAGGCTGAAAAAAAGGGGATACTGAAAAAAGGAAGCAAGGTCATTGAGACCACTTCGGGCAATACGGGGTTCAGCGTGGCCCTGGTTTGCATCATCAAGGGATACGAATGCATCCTGGCGGTGAACTCCAAGGCTTCCAAAGGAAAGATCAACATGCTCAGGGCCATGGGTGCCAAGGTCTATGTCTGCCCTGCCCATGTGAGCGCAGATGACCCTCGATCCTATTATCAGGTAGCCAAGAGACTTCACCAGGAAACGGCCGATTCGGTCTATATCAACCAGTACTTCAATGAGCTCAACTCGGAGGCCCACTACCTGTCTACCGGACCTGAGATCTGGGAACAGACAGAGGGAAAGGTGACCCACGTGGTCGTGGCAAGCGGCACGGGCGGTACGATCTCCGGAGTGGGCAAATACCTCAAGGAGAAAAACCCTGGCATCAAGGTGCTCGGGGTGGACGCCTACGGATCCATACTGAAGAAGTTCCACGAGACCTCTGACTTCGACACCAACGAGATCTATCCCTACAGGATAGAAGGTCTGGGCAAGAACCTGGTTCCTTCCGCCACCAACTTCGAGGTGATCGACGTATTCGAAAAGGTCACCGATGAGGATGCGGCCCACAGGGCGCGGGAGCTGGCGCTCACGGAAGGCCTTTTCACGGGCTACACCAGCGGTGCGGTCGTTCAGGCGACCCTGCAATATGCTGCCAAGGACTACTTTGATCGTGACAGCGTGGTGGTGATGATCCTCCCGGACCACGGATCGCGATACATGGAGAAGGTGTACAGCGATGAGTGGATGGCAGAGCAGGGCTTCTTCGATACGCAGAAGCAGGCTCAGGGATCTTTGCAGATCATACAGTAAGTAAAAGAAATTTAAGGGTTTAGAGGTCATTTGCCAGGCAAATGGCCTTTTTTCGTTTTATTAATTTCTATGAACATAAAAATGTCAGAACCATAAATTTTTCTATTTTTGCACTGGTTTTTAAGGGATGAGCTTTTTTCTGCCATCCGAAAAGAATTGTGCTGATGAAAGACTTGTTTGAGAGAATAATCAAAGATAAGGGGCCCCTGGGAAAATGGGCCAAGCAAGCAGAAGGGTATTACGTTTTTCCGAAGCTTGAAGGTCCGATCTCGAATCGGATGAAGTTCAATGGAAGAGAGGTGATCACCTGGAGCATCAACGACTATCTCGGTTTGGCCAATCATCCCGAAGTCAGGAAGGCGGATGCCGAGGCTGCAGCGGAGCACGGAATGGCTTATCCGATGGGCGCTCGTATGATGAGTGGTCACACCGATTACCACGAGCAACTGGAAAGGGAATGCGCCGAATTTGTCGGTAAGGAAGCGGCGTATCTTGTGAATTTCGGTTACCAGGGAATGGTATCCGCCATCGATGCCCTGGTCACAAAGAACGACGTGGTGGTCTATGACATGGATTCCCATGCCTGCATCATCGACGGGGCGAGGCTCCACCAGGGCAAAAGGTTCACTTTCCGCCACAACGACATCGAGAGTTTTGAGAAGAACCTGCAAAGGGCCATCAAGATCGCCGAGGAGACCGGCGGTGGCGTGCTGGTCATAAGCGAAGGCGTATTTGGAATGCGTGGGGAGCAGGGCAAGCTGAAAGAGATCGTTGAGCTCAAGAAAAAATACAACTTCAGGCTTTTGGTCGATGACGCGCACGGGTTCGGAACCCTGGGCAAGACCGGGGCCGGAGCGGGTGAGGAGCAGGGTGTGCAGGACGGTATCGACGTCTACTTCGCCACCTTCGCGAAATCCATGGCCGGGATCGGTGCCTTCTTTGCCGGAGACAAGGAAGTGATCAAATATCTCCAATACAACATGAGATCGCAGATGTTTGCGAAGTCCCTTCCGATGGCCATGGTCAAAGGTGCCCTGAAGCGCCTGGACATGATCAGGACCATGCCGGAGCTCAGAGAGAAGCTCTGGGAGAACGTGAACGCGCTTCAGAATGGTTTGGTTGAGAAAGGCTTCAACATTGGCAAGACCAACACCTGCGTGACCCCCGTATTTTTAGAAGGTGACATTCCAGAGGCGATGGCCATGGTCAATGACCTTCGGGAGAACTACGGCATCTTCTGCTCGATTGTGGTGTACCCGGTGATCCCCAAGGGAATGATCCTGCTGAGACTGATACCCACGGCGGCCCATACGCTTGACGACGTCAGCGAGACGATCGAGGCCTTCTCATCGATAAGGGAAAAGCTTAACAAGGGATTCTACAAACGCATTGCTGCGGCCCTGATGTCGGGTGCCGTGAGTGAATGACAAATGAGTGAATAAGAAAACAAAAAAAATCCGCCAACGGCGGATTTTTTATTTCTCCATGTCCAGGCGTGAGCTGGCCACCGCGTCTTCACTGTCGAAATCCTGATCCTGGTACTTCAGATAACCCACGATGCCGATCATGGCCGCATTGTCCGTCGTATACTCGAATTTGGGAATATAGGTCTTCCAGCCATGGGATTGCTCCATCTCTTTGAGCGTCCTTCGAATCTCGGAATTCGCCGAGACGCCTCCTGCGATGGCTACGTGCCTGATGCCCGTCATCTCCGAGGCCAGCTTGAGGCGATTCATGAGGATGGTGACGATCGTTCGCTGCACCGAGGCACAGATGTCGGTCATTCGCTCCTTGATGAAGTTCTCGTTCTCCTGCTGCTCTTTCTGCAGAAAGTAGAGGATGGCGGTTTTCAGGCCACTGAAGCTGAAATCCAGCGGGTTTTCCGTTTTCGGCTCTGAGAAGGAGAAGGCCAGGGGGTCGCCGAGCGCGGCATTCTTGTCAATGAGCGGACCACCCGGATAGGGGAGCCCGAGCAGCTTGGCCGTCTTGTCGAAGGCTTCACCCACGGCATCATCCATGGTCTCGCCGAGGATCTCAAAATCCCGGGATGAGCGTACTCTGAGGATCTGGGTGTGTCCCCCGCTGATCGTCAGGCACAGGAAGGGAAAAGGGGGCATATCCTGTGCAGGGTCTTCAATGAAATGCGCCAGGACATGGGCCTGCATGTGATTCACCGCCATCAGGGGAACCTTTAGGGCGATGGACAGGGATTTCGCAAAGGAGGTGCCCACGAGAAGCGACCCCAGCAGACCGGGGCCCTGGGTGAAGGCGATCCCATCCAGGTCCTCCTTGCGGATTCCGGCCTGCTTCAGGGCACGGTCGACCACGGGAACGATGTTCTGCTGATGCGCCCTGGAGGCAAGCTCCGGAACGACTCCTCCGTATTCCGCATGGACCTTCTGGTTGGCGACTACATTTGACAGAACCCTTTGATTTTCAAGCACTGCAGCGCTGGTGTCGTCACAGGAGGATTCGATGGCAAGTATGTGGACAGAATTTTTTTTCACAACTTTATTTTAGGCACAAATATTGTACTTTTAAACATGCAAATTTAGAAATAAATCCCATCAGACGCCTGAAAAATATACTTGTACGTTTTTTTCTGCTGGCCAGTTTCTTCCTGGTCATGCTGAGCGTCCTCCTCTCTTTTTCGGTGGTGCAGACCGCTTTGGCGAGGTTGATCACCGACAGGATCAACCGCCAGTACGGAACGGAGATTCACATTGAAAAGATAGACCTGTCCTCGATAAGGAACGTGGAGCTTCGCTCTATTCTCATCCTTGACCACCGCAGGGACACCCTTTTTTCGGTGGGAAGCCTGGAGACCTCGATTCTCAATTATCGGAACCTGTTCAGGACAGACCTGGAGTTTGGGCCTATTGAGCTGAGGGATGGCGTTTTCAACATGAGAACCTACCAGGGAGATTCGACCAACAATCTGACCTTGTTCGTGCGAAGCTTTGAATCCCAGAAGGAAAGCGAGAAGGCGCCGTTCAAGATGTTCTCGGAGTCAATTTCGGTGGAGAACGTGGATTTCACGCTGTACAATGAGAACAAGAAGATGGAGCCCCTGGTTTTCTACCGCAACATCCATGGCGCTTTTGACAATTTCAGCATCCTGGGATCGGAGGTTAGCGCTGACATCCATGACCTGAGAACCCTTGAGGACCATGGGGTCGAGGTGGCGAGTTTCAGCTCCCGGTTCAAATACACGGACACCAGAATGGAATTTATCGACACCTGGCTCCGCACAGAGGGGTCGGAGATCAATGCTGACATCATCTTCAACTATGAGCCGGGCGACATGTCGGACTTCACCAACAAGGTTCAGATCGACGCCGACTTCAAGCAGGCGGATATCGTTCTTTCCGACCTGAAGAAGTTCTACGGGGAGTTCGGCCGCTACGATCGAATTCATTTCTCTACTAAGGCGAGTGGCACGATAAACAACTTCACCTTGTCCGACATCAGCCTGCGATCGGACAGGAATTCCTCGCTGAGGGGGAACATTCACATTGAAAATGTGCTCAACAGGGATGCCTTCGTCCTGAATGGGGATATCCGGGAGCTGAGCTCTAACTACGACCACCTGGTCAACCTGCTGCCCAATCTCCTGGGCACCCGGATTCCGAAGGCCCTGGAGAAGATAGGCTTCTTTTCGAGCTCGGGAAAGGTGAAGGTGACCAAAACCTCACTGGACGCCAAGCTCAAGACCATTGCGGAACTGGGCCTGTCGGATGTGGACCTGAGTCTCAAGGATATAGACAAGGGTGACAAGGCGAGCTACAAGGGACGAATAGAGCTCATAGATTTCAAATTGGGCCGCTTTGTCAATGACAGCCTGATCGGGGACCTGTCGATGACCGGGGAGGTGGAAGGAAAGGGATTTTCGATAGACAACATGAACATCAAGGTTCGCGGAAACATCTCCAAACACCAGTACAAGGGATACACCTATTCGAACATAGACATCAACGGGGTGCTGATGGACAAGAGGTTTGACGGCTACCTGCTGATCAACGACCCAAACCTGCAGGTGGAGTTCAAGGGCCTCGCGGATCTGTCCGAGGACTTCTACCAGTTCAAATTCACTGCTGACCTCGGCTATGCGGACCTCCGGGAGCTGAACCTGTTTTTGCGGGATGAGAAATCGGTGCTGAAGGGCATGATCGACATCGACCTGAAGGGAAGCAACGAAGACAACATTGAGGGAACGCTCAGTTTCAGGAATGCCTCCTATTCGAATCAGAATGACGATTACTTTTTCAAGGATTTCGTCATCAGCTCCTATTTCCGGGATTCGATCCGGGAGTTGACCGTCAATTCGACCGACATTATCAACGGGTACATTCGGGGAAATTTCCGGTTCGGCCAGTTGAGCAAGCTGGGCAAGAACTCCCTGGGCAGCCTCTTCGTGAACTATGAGAAGGAAAAGGTGATCGCGGGGCAGTACCTAGATTTTCGGTTCAACATCTACAACAAGATCGTCGAGGTCTTCTATCCGGACCTGATCCTGGGTGCCAATACCATCATTTACGGAGAGATCAATTCCGATGAGGACATATTCAAGCTGACTGTGAAATCGCCTCGCATCGAAGCCTTTGAATTCTTTGTGGACAGGATCAGCCTGCAGGTCGACAACCAGAACCCCCTGTTCAACACCCTGCTCAGCGTCGACGAGCTGGACACGAAATACTATAACCTCTCCAAGATCAACCTGGTCAACGTGATGCTCAATGACACCCTTTTCATGAGGGCGGACATGATCGGGGGCAAGGAGAGGAAGGAGAACTACAAGTTGAGTTTTTACCATACCTTCAACGAGAAATCCCAGTCGGTGTTCGGGATGAAGAAGTCAGAGCTGTACTTCAAAGAGAACTGGTGGTACGTCAACCCGGAGAACGACAATCAGAACAAAGTGGTCTATGACTCAGACAGCAATACCTATGCAATTGATGATTTCGAGATGGTCTCCGGGGATCAGGAAATTCATCTCGCGGGACTGCTCAGCGGAAAGGACAACAGGAACATCGACGTCAATTTCAACAATGTGAACCTTTTTGATGTGACGCCTGAGATCGACAGCGTGCGAGTGAATGGTAAGCTCAACGGGAACATACAGCTGAGGCCGGTCAATGGCAAGGTCCTGCCCATTGCCGAGCTCGTGGTCAACTATTTCAGCATCAATGACGATTATTACGGGGACTTCGAGTTCAGCGCCTCTTCTGATGACGATATCAGGAACTACAGTTTCGACGCTTCCCTGGTCAATTCGGGTCTGAAGACCTTCGGGGCCACCGGAGAGATAGACTTCAGCGCCCAACAGCCTAGCATCCTGGCCAATGTGAACTTTGACAGGTTCAGGATCAATTCCTTCAGCCCCATGGGCAAGAATGTGCTTACTGACATTCGGGGCTACGCCAATGGCGAGGCCATCATGTCCGGGATGCTTTCAAATCCGGACATCAACGGGGAGATCAGGCTGAACGAGGCAGGTCTCAAACTGCCTTATCTCAATGTAAATTACGATTTTGTTGGCGAGGCTGTCGTGAAACTTACGGGTCAAACCTTTGATTTCCGGCAAATAGAGGTCATGGATGACGTGATGGGCACCAGGGGCCTGGTCAACGGGACAATAAGGCACGAGAGCTTTAAGAAATGGATGATGGACCTGGAACTCACAACGCAGAATTTGCTGGTTCTCAACACAAAAGACTCTGAGGGTGCACTTTATTACGGCACGGGGCTCATGTCCGGGCGGACCACGCTGAAAGGATATACGGACGAGCTGGTTATCGATGTAAGGGCCAGGACGAACCCTGGAACCGAGTTTATCGTGCCCCTTGGAAATGTCAGCACCGTGAATACGACCCGGCTCATTCACTTCGAGACCGAGGAATCCGATGAAGACGAAGAGAGGAGGACCTCGGAGGTGGTCTTCGAACGCCTTAAGGGACTCAACCTGAACTTCAACCTGGATGTAACCCGGGATGCGGTGGCGGAGATCGTGGTGGACAAGAGCACAGGCAGTGTCTTGCGGGGCCGCGGCGACGGGAACCTAAGGCTGAACATAGATACCAATGGAAGGTTCGAAATGTATGGCAACCTGGTGGTGGACCGGGGCGAATACCTGTTCAAGAACATAGTGAACAAGGATTTCATCGTCCAGAGGGGAGGAACCATCATATGGGACGGCAATCCCTACAATGCGACCCTCGACATACTGGCCATCAATTACACCAAGGCAAACCCCTCGGTGCTCCTTGAGGGAATCGCGAGTTCCAGGAAGATCGACGTGGAGTTGCATACATCGATCAAGGGCAAGCTGTCCTCACCGGACCTGTCCTTTGACGTGAAGATACCGAATGCCAGCTCCAACGTTGCCAATGAGCTCGATTTCAAACTGCGCAGCGAGGATGACAAGCTGACCCAGTTCTTCTCCCTTCTGGCGACCGGATCCTTCGCCCAAACCTCGAACAACAGGACGAATTTCGACGGAAACGCTGCGATCGCCGGAACCATTGCACAAAAGGCATCCCAGCTCCTGTCCAACATGCTGGAGAGCGAGAATGACAATTTCCAGGTGGGGGTCACCTATGACATCGGGACCCAGAATACCGTGCAGGACGTGATCACGGATGACCAGCTGGGCGTGGAAGTATCGGGAAGGATAGGGGACAAGGTGATCGTGAGCGGCAAGGTCGGGGTGCCCGTGGGATCGAACACCAACTCGAACGTGATCGGGGAGGTGGAGGTCAAGGTGCCTTTGAACGAGCCGGAGACCTTCCAGGCGAAGGTGTACAACAGGCAGAACGAGATTCAGTTCGACGTCATTGAGGGGCAGGGATACACCCAGGGGGTCGGGATCTCCTACAGTCTTGACTTCAACAACGGGAAGGAGTTCCTGGAAAAGGTGGGTCTGAAGAGGACAGAGGAGGAGAAGCTGCTGACGCGTGACCAAAGAGACAGCGTGAGGCTTGAAAGGAAACTGATCCGGAAAGAGATCAAGAACGAAACTCCTTAGAATTTTCTGTATTTTGTCCTGCGATTCCTGTTTTTTGACGAAAAAGCTGAATCTTTATGAGCTGAAATAGTACATTTATTCCCGTATAGATCAAATTCATCAATATGTCCAAGTCCTCATCTACCCTTGTGCCCTTAATGATCATTGCAGCCTTGTTCTTCATCTTTGGCTTCGTAACATGGATCAATGGGGCGCTGATCCCTTTCATGAAAACCATAAATGAGCTGACTGCAGCACAGTCCTACCTGGTGGCATCGGCCTCTTATATCTCTTTCGTGGTAATGGCCCTTCCTTCTTCCGCCATACTGGAGAAGACGGGTTACCGTAAGGGCATGTCGATCGGCCTTTTCGTAATGGCCCTTGGGGCGCTCGTTTTCATCCCGGCAGCCAATGCAAGGACCTATTGGCTCTTTTTGGTCGGAATCTTCATCCAGGGATCCGGGATGACTCTCCTGCAGACAGCGGCAAATCCCTACGTCACCATACTTGGGCCCATCGAGAGTGCGGCCAAGCGCATTTCAGTCATGGGAATCGCCAACAAGGTGGCAGGCGCATTGGGGTCGCTTATTTTTGGGGCCCTGCTCCTGAGTGGCATCGATGAGGTCAACGAAAAGCTGACGACGGTCAGCGGTGAGGAAAAGGAGGTATTGCTGAACACCATGGCAAACAGCGTCTATGTGCCCTATTTGGTTATGGCAGCGGTTTTGGCGCTGCTTGGAATATTGATCAGAAAGGCCCCGCTTCCCCACGTGGAACCAGAGCCGATCAAGGAAACGGAGGTGGGACAAACGGAAAAGACGTCGATCTTTCAATTCCCACAGCTCATTTTGGGGGTGGTCACTTTGTTCATGTATGTGGGTGTGGAAGTGATCGCGGGAGATTCCATAATCGCATACGGGCTGTCACTCGGCCTTCCTGTAGAGCAGGCCAAATGGTTTACAACCTTCACCCTGTTCGCCATGGTGGGGACCTACGCCCTGGGCGTCATTCTGATCCCCAAGGTCATCAGCCAGAAGACGGCTCTGCTGCTCAGCGGGCTCCTGGGGATCATCCTGAGCCTGGTGATCGTCAACACCTCGGGTTTCACTTCCGTGCTGCTCGTGGCCTCACTGGGAATCGCCAATGCACTGGTCTGGCCGGCCGTGTGGCCACTGGCCCTTGACGGACTGGGCAAGTTCACCAAGCGGGCTGCCGCCTTCCTGATCATGGCGATCTCGGGGGGAGCAATCCTGACGCCCATGTACGGAAGACTGGTGGATTACCTGAATGAGACCTATCTCGCAGGTGGAATGGAAGAGGCCCAGGCGATGTCGCAATCCGCGAACCAGGGGTACTGGATACTCCTGCCGGCCTACATCATAATTTTCCTCTACGCCGTCAAGGGGCATAAGATCAAGTCATGGAGCTGAGTTGAAAAAACCATGTGATTTTGAGTACGACTCTCATTTTCTTCATCATTGCTGCCTATTTCGGGGTCATCATGCTGATTTCCTACCTGACCTCTAGAAGGACCAGTGACGAGTCCTTTTTCACGGGAGACAGGCAGTCCCCCTGGTTCCTCGTGGCCTTTGGCATGGTGGGAGCCGCTCTCTCCGGGGTCACTTTCGTGTCCGTACCCGGGATGGTCGGAAACAACAATTTTCATTTCTTCCAGTTCATTCTTGGCAACGTGGTGGGATACCTGTTCATCACCTTTGTGCTTATCCCCCTCTATTACAGGCTCAGGCTGGTTTCCATTTACAGCTATCTCAGGGACCGTTTTGGACACAGAACCTATAAGACAGGATCGCTTTTCTTCCTGGTGTCCCAGTCCTTCGGGGCCTCGCTGCGCCTCCTGCTTGCGGCCAAGATCCTGCAATTTGCCTTTTTTGATCGTTTTGGGATCCCCTTCTTTTTGACCGTGATCATCATACTCCTGCTGGTTTGGCTGTACACGAACAAATCAGGGATCAAGACCATCGTGTGGACCGACACCATGCAGACCTTCTTTCTCATACTCGCGGCCCTGGTCACGATCTATTCCATCACCAGCTCCATGGGGCTCGGCATGGAAGAGTCTGTTCAAAAGGTGACCTCCCATCCCTATTTCAAGGTGTTTGACTGGGATGGAAAGTCGGGAAACAACTTCTACAAGCAGTTCATCGCGGGCATCCTGATCGCAATCGCCATGATGGGCCTCGACCAGAACATGATGCAGAAGACCCTGACCTGCAAGAACCGCTGGGACGCGCAGAAGAACACATTGAGCTTCAGTCTTATTCTTGCGGTCACTCAATTCTTGTTCCTGGGCCTGGGGATCCTGCTCTACATCTATGCCGAATCGGTGGGCGTCATGCTGCCGGTCGGGGAAAATGGCGCCTTTCTGGACACCGACACCCTTTTCCCGGACCTGGCCCTCAACTATCTGGGACTTGTCACCGGCATCAGCTTCCTGCTGGGGATCATAGCGGCCTCATTCTCCAGCGTGGACTCGGCCCTAACCGCGCTCACGACCTCCTTCAGCTATGACTTTCTCGACATGTCGGAGAAGTCCGGCGAGGAACGAAAAAGGATCAAGAACCGGGTCCTGTTCGGTTTCTCAGTGGTGGTCTTCATCATCATCATGGCCTTTTCGGGAAGCCGGGGCGACGTGATCTCCCTGATCTTCCAGGTCGCCGGGTACACCTACGGACCGCTGCTGGGGCTTTATCTTCTGGGCATGTTCAGCCAGCTTTCGGTCAGGGACAGATGGGTACCCCTGATCTGCGTCCTGGCACCGGTCCTGACCTATGCCAGCAGCGTCTATTTGAAAAATTCATTTAATTTTGACTTCGGTTTCATCAGCATCGCCGTCAACGCCCTGTTCACCATAGTGGGGCTCTGGTTGATACGAAACAACAAGGAAAAAGCATTATGACAAAAAACTCTGTCACAGAGCAGGCGTCCTATTACGACAACCTGGAGCATATGAGCGTCTCGGAACTGCTCAAGAACATGAACCGTGAGGACCGCAAGGTACCGGAAGCCGTCGGAGAGGCAATTCCCCAGATCGAACCCCTGGTTGAGGAGATCATCAGGAGATTTGAAAAAGGGGGGCGTCTCTTTTACATCGGGGCGGGAACCAGTGGAAGGCTGGGAGTGCTCGACGCCTCCGAATGCCCTCCCACTTATGGCGTTCCGGATGACTGGGTGATCGGATTGATCGCAGGAGGAGACGGGGCCTTCAGAAAGGCGGTGGAATTCGCTGAAGACGACATGGAACAGGCCTGGAAGGACCTTTTGAAGTTCAATATCAACGAAAATGATGCCCTTGTGGGAATTGCGGCCTCGGGAAGGACACCCTACGTCATCGGGGGACTCATCAAAGCGAGGGAGAATGGAGTGCTGACCGGCTGCATCACCTGCAACAAGGGTTCCCGGGTTGCGGAGGTGTGCCAGTACCCGATCGAGGTAGTGGTGGGTTCCGAATTCGTGACGGGAAGCACCCGCATGAAATCAGGAACGGCCCAGAAGCTGGTTCTGAACATGATCTCCACCTCGGTCATGGTCAAGCTAGGCCGGGTGAGGGGCAACAAAATGGTGGACATGCAGTTGACCAACGAGAAGCTGGTCAAACGCGGGACGCTGATGATCGCCAATGAACTCGGGGTGGACGAAAAAACAGCCCATGAGCTGCTGCTGGAGCATCAGAGCGTCAGAAAGGCCGTAGACCATTACAGGGATGCCGGGAAAGGGGATTCGAAGCGATGAAAAAACTCTACGGACTAATTGGAAGGAACATTTCCTACTCGTTTTCAAGAAGCTATTTCACTGAAAAGTTCAAGGTCCTGGGCCTGGATGACCACCGCTATGTGAACTTTGACCTGGACCGGATCCAAGACATGGAAACGGCTGTGTTGCCCCGATTGAACGAAATTGGCGGGCTGAATGTGACCATACCCTACAAGGAGGAGGTCATGCGGTATCTGCACGAGCTGGATCCCGAGGCAGAATCCATCGGCGCGGTCAACACGATCAAAGTGAGCGCCGAAGGAAGGCTCAAGGGATTCAACACGGACGCTTTTGGCTTCGAATCCTCCCTCTCCAGGAGTCTGGAGGAGCAACACAGGGCGGCACTGATCCTGGGTACGGGCGGGGCTTCAAAGGCGGTGGCCTATGTTCTGGGCAAGCTGGGGATCAGGTACAGGTTCGTCAGCAGGGCTGCTTCCCGGTCCGACAGCTTGAATTACGCCGATTTGAGTGAGGAGGTCATGGCCGATCACAAGCTGATCGTCAATTGCACGCCCCTGGGAACCTATCCCGACACAGAGAAGAAGCCTGACCTTCCCTATGAGCTCATAGGAGCCTCCCACCTTCTTTTCGATCTGATCTACAATCCCGAGAAGACCTCTTTTCTGATCGAGGGAGAACGCAGGGGGGCTAAGATTTTGAACGGCAGGGAGATGCTGGAGAGACAGGCCGACAGGGCCTGGGAGATCTGGAATTCCTGAGCTTGCCCCCGGGGCTGCCGATTTGTTCCAACCCATCTAATTGAGTCAGGCGTTTTGCGTTTTGCCCTTGTATTAGTATCTTTCGAGACTGTTACGAATGATATTATTGGAACCTTAAACATGGAATCATGTTAGACGAGAACACTAAGAATCTGCCATCCGATAATTTGCCGGATGAAGTGGAAAGGACTGAGAGCAATATTGAAGAGAAGGAGCCCGCGCAAGCAGCTCCGAAAGAGGAGCCAGCATCCTCGGGTGAGAAAATGGAAGAAGTTGCGGAAATGACCGAGAAGGCCGCTGAGCAGATCGAGGAATCGGCCAAGGTCGTGGTTCCCGCCATACAGTTTGCCAAGCTTTCTCTGGATGATCTGGCAGCGATGCTGGAGGATTTTCTCAGGGAGTATGATATCCGTGACATAAGAAGACAGATCGAGGACCTGAGGTCCAACTTCAACAAGAAATTCAAGGCCCTTTTGAAAGAAAAGCGCGCCGAGCACCTGAGCCAGGGAGGAGAGGAGTCCGGATTTTTCCATGACTCCCCGGCCAAGGCCAAATTCGATTCCCTGATGAGGGAGTACAAGAAGAGGAGACAGCAGTACTACAAGGACATCGAACGGGAGCAAAAGGAGAACCTAGAGACGAAGCTTGCCCTCATAGAGGAACTGAAGGACCTGATAGACACGGCAGAACCTGCCACCATGTACAAGAGTTTCAAGGAGCTGCAGGAGAAATGGCGTGCGGTGGGGCAGATCCCGAGGGCCAATTACAACGACGTCTGGAGAACCTACCATCACCACGTGGAACGGTTTTACGATCTGCTGCATCTGAACAACGATTTCAGGGACCTCGATTTCAAGCACAACCTGGAGGAGAAGACCCGGCTCGTTGAAACGGCCGAGGAGCTTGCAGAGAGCGAGGACGTGAATCACGCCTTCAAGGAGCTTCAGATCCTCCACCGCCTTTGGAAAGAGGAGATTGGACCGGTCGCCAGGGAGCACAGGGAGGAGATCTGGAACCGCTTTTCAGAGGCCACCAAGAAGATCCATCACAAGAGACATGCACTTCAGGACCTCCTGGAGGAGAAATACAAGGCTAACGTGGACCTCAAGCTCGCTGTGATCGAAAAGATCAGGGCGATGGAGCTGGACAAGATCGACACCCACAAGCTGTGGCAGGAGCAGATCAGGAAACTGGAGCAACTGAGGGACGAGTTCTTCGCCATTGGGAAGATCCCGAAGTCAACGAGCGAAGAGGTCTGGCAGAAGTTCAGGAGTGCCACGAAGGAATTCAATGCAGCCAAGAATAAATTCTACAAGAGCCTGAAAAAGGATCAGTCGGAGAATCTGCGCAAGAAGATGGAGCTGGTCGAAAAGGCCGAGTCATTGAAAGACAGCGAGGAGTGGGAAGAGGCCACGGAAATCTTCAAGAACATCCAGGCTGAATGGAAGACCATCGGGCACGTTCCGAGGAAGGAGTCGGATAAGGTCTGGAAGCGATTCAAGGAGGCCTGCAATCATTACTTTGACCGTCTTCACGAAAGGAAAAGTGACGTCACCAAGGACCAGGCCAAGGCCATAGACTCCAAAAAGAGCCTGCTGGATGACATGAAGAGCCTGCTTGACTCCAAGGAGCTTTCCATGGAAAATCTGGAGGAGAAGATCGGGGAATGGAGGGAGCACGGCGCTGTTCCGGCCAAGTTGAAGCACCTGGAATCCAAATTCGGAAAGCTGCTGGACACGGCCTACAAGAAATTGGGCCTGGACAAGGAGGAAGCGGATTTCATGAAATTCAGGAACACGGTGGATGGCCTCCTCGAAAGCAACAATCGCAGAAAGCTCGACAGCGAGCAGCTCTTCGTCCGAAAGAAGATAGATGAGCTGACGCGCGAGATCAAGCAGCTGGAAAACAACATAAGCTTCATTTCAAACGCCTCGGAGGACAACCCCCTGGTCAAAAACGTCTATCAGAACATCGAAGACTACAAACAGGAGCTTGAGCTTTGGAAGAGAAAGCTGGACTACCTATCCCGCCTGGAGTATTAGTCCCATCAGGGGCCCTGCGCGCTCCTGGCCGCAATGCATGGTCATTTCCGTGGAGCTGGGCCCCGGGATCAGGTTGGCCAGTTTGTTCTCTTTTCGATTGTGATTCATAGCGAGCCGCTTGGCAGGTTGGTTTTTTGGAAATTCTCAATATCGTTGCAGTTTGGACTCGATTCTCTTGACTGATTGCTATATTTGTTCTCCCAATGAGGGGTAGCAAATGGTTTAACCAATAACAAGAATCATGTCAGACGATAAGAAGGTCATCTTTTCGATGGCCGGTGTGAGCAAAACCTACCAGAGCACGAACAAGCAGGTGCTCAAGAACATCTATCTCAGTTTCTTTTACGGGGCGAAGATCGGGATACTCGGATTGAACGGTTCCGGAAAGTCGACCCTGCTGAGGATCATAGCGGGACTGGACAAGAACTACCAGGGCGACGTCGTATTCGCTCCGAATTACACGGTGGGGCACCTGGCCCAGGACCCGGCGCTGGACGATTCCAAGACCGTCCTGGAGATTGTTAAGGAAGGGGTTGCGGAAACCGTGGCCGTCCTGGATGAGTACAACAAGATCAATGACATGTTCGGCCTGGAGGAGGTCTATTCGGATGCGGAGAAGATGGAAAAGCTCATGGCCAAGCAGGCAGAGCTCCAGGACAAGATCGACGCCCTGAACGCCTGGGAGCTGGACACCCAGCTGGAGATCGCAATGGACGCGCTGAGAACCCCGGATGGAGACGCCCTGGTCAAGAACCTGTCTGGTGGGGAGCGGCGAAGGGTGGCCTTGTGCAGGCTTTTGCTGCAGCAACCCGACGTTCTCCTGCTGGATGAGCCCACCAACCACCTGGACGCGGAGTCGGTGCACTGGTTGGAGCACCACCTGGCGCAGTACCAGGGAACCGTGATCGCAGTGACGCACGACAGGTACTTTCTGGACAATGTAGCCGGATGGATATTGGAGCTTGACCGCGGGGAGGGGATCCCCTGGAAAGGAAACTATTCGTCCTGGCTGGAGCAGAAATCCGCAAGGCTGGCCAAGGAGGAGAAAACGGCATCCAAGAGACAGAAGACCCTGGAACGTGAGCTGGAATGGGTAAGGATGGCCCCAAAGGGAAGGCACGCCAAGTCAAAGGCAAGGCTGTCCAGTTATGACAAGCTGCTTGCCCAGGACCAGAAACAGAAGGAAGAAAAGCTGGAGATCTATATACCCAACGGCCCGAGGCTGGGCAACAATGTGATCGAAGCGAAGGGAGTTGCCAAGGCCTTTGGCGACAAGCTCCTGTACGATGACCTCAACTTCAACCTTCCGCCAAACGGAATCGTCGGGATCATCGGCCCGAACGGAGCGGGAAAGACTACCATCTTCAAGATGATCATGGGTGAGATTAGTCCTGACAAGGGTGAGTTCCTGGTGGGTGAGACGGCCAAGATCGCCTATGTCGACCAGAGCCATTCCAACATCGATCCCAATAAGTCCATTTGGGAGAATTTTTCGGATGGGCAGGAAATGATCATGATGGGAGGGAAGATGGTCAATTCAAGGGCCTATCTGGGTCGTTTCAACTTCAGCGGCTCCGAGCAGAACAAGAAGGTCTCGGCGCTCTCGGGGGGAGAGAGAAACCGGTTGCACCTGGCCATGACCCTGCGGGAAGAAGGTAATGTATTGCTTTTGGATGAGCCTACCAATGATTTGGATGTCAATACTTTGAGAGCTTTGGAAGAGGGTCTTGAGAACTTCGCGGGCTGTGCTGTGATCATTTCACACGACCGTTGGTTCCTAGATAGGGTCTGCACGCATATCCTTGCTTTTGAAGGAGACTCGCAGGTCTATTATTTTGAAGGCAGCTTCTCCGAATACGAAGAGAACAAGAAGAAGAGACTTGGCGGGGACCTGATACCGAAACGGATCAAATACAAGAAACTCACTCGCTAGGCCGTGAACAAAAGAGTAAAGAACGTGGAGAAGGTTCTCCTGTCGGACAACTGGTACACCCTGAACAAGGTGGTATTCGATTACGAAACCAGTGATGGGCGATGGGTTTCCCAGGCAAGAGAGGCCTACGATCGGGGCAACGGGGCCACCGTCCTGCTTTACAACAGGGAAAAGGGCACGGTGATCCTGATCCGGCAGTTCAGGATGCCAACCTATCTCAATGGCAATGACAGCGGTATGATGATCGAGACCTGTGCAGGGCTGCTGGATGGGGATGATCCCGAGACCTGCGTTTTGAAGGAGGCTGAAGAGGAGTCCGGAATACGGCCCAGGAAGGCCCGGAAGGTCTTCGAGGCCTACATGTCACCCGGAGCAGTGACTGAGATCATTCATTTCTATGTCGCGGAATACACCGATCGGGACAGGGTGGGTCACGGCGGTGGTCTGGAAGAGGAGCACGAAGACATCGAGGTGCTGGAGATCCCGTTTCAACAGGCCCTGGAGATGGTCTCTGACGGTCGCATCAAGGACGCAAAGACGATCATGCTCCTGCAATACGCCCAGCTTCATCGTTTGTTTGACTGAGCCTCGGGAGAGATTTCGGCTCGCAGCAATAAAAAACCCGCTCTACCTGAGCGGGTTCTTGAATCGAAAAAGTCTTACTGAGTATATCAGATGGTCTTCACATTGACTGCGTTCAACCCTTTTCTACCTTCTTTTAATTCGAACTCAACAGAATCTCCTTCGCTGATCTGGTCGATCAGACCTGACACATGCACGAAATGTTCGTTGTTTGTTCCGTCTTCTACAATGAAACCAAAGCCTTTGGTCGTATTGAAGAATTTTACTTTACCTTGTAACATTTTGAAAAATTATAATTTGAAAATGCAAAGATACGCTAATTCTCTGTTTTTAAGTAGAAAAAGAAAAAATTTCACAGAATGTTGAAAAAACTGGCCAAATACCACAGGCTGAAGAGGATGAGGAACAGGATTCCGGCATAGCTCAACAGCATGAGCTTCCTGCCTGGCCTGTGCTTTTCCGGCATATGCCTTCCGCCGACCAGGACCGTGTTGGCAATGGCATAGAACGGGGCAGTAAGGAAGGAGAGTATGGTCGCGATCTTCACAAAGGTGATCATGCTGGTCTTGAAATAGGTCAGGATGACCATGGTTCCGGCAGAAAGCAGGAGTATCCAAAAAAGATAGTTTGATCCGGAGTTTTTTTTCGTCAGCAACTCTGTGCTGCGCGCCATCGCTCTTGGAGACGCGTCAAGAGTGGTAAGCGTGGTGCTGAACATGGTCGTGAAAGCGGCTATGGCGATGAAGGCAGCGGCACCCTTGCCCAGGTTGCTGGTGTACATCTCGATGAGCTGTTGGGCAAAAAGGCCCGCGCTCGAGCTGAATTCCTTCTGGGAGTGGAACATGACCAGTGCTCCGAGCGATATGAAGCAGACCCCCAGGAACACGGTGGCAATGTATCCGACATTGAAGTCGAAAAGCGCCCGTGAGATGCTGAATTTGGATCTCTTGGCCTTTTTCTTCTCAATGGCCCAAAGAGAGTGCCAGATGGAAACATCCAGGGGAGCCGGCATCCAGCCCAGAAAGGCGATCAGGAAGGCGATCTCTGCCGCGCCCGTTGGAAAAACCGGCAGCAGGGAGTAGCTCTCTTTCGAGTTGACAAGTGCGGCGATCACGGCTCCCACCGTGCTTATCGCCAGAACCGTTATGATCACTTTCATGAGATTGTCGAGAACCTTGTACTTTCCGAGCAGGAGAATGAGCAGGCTGATCAAGGTGATGATGACACTCCAGGTTCCTATGTTGTCGGTTATGCCGAACAGGTAATTGGCCAGGCCCGCCGTAACTACCGTGACGGCAGCCTGAATGGTGAACATGGTCAGCAAGGTGAGGACAAAATAGGCGACCAGCACCCAGGATCCCAGTTTCCGGTACCCGTCTATCAGGCTCTCTCCGGTGGCGGAGGCATAGCGCGGCCCGTATTGAAAGAAGGGGTATTTGAAAAGATTCACGAGCAAAAGGGCCCAAAGCAGCCCAAAGCCAAAATCTGCACCCGCCCTGGTGGACTGGACCAGGTGAGACACCCCGATGGCGGCTCCCGCGAATAAAAGGCCGGGGCCCAGGTTTTTGACTGAGGCGAGTGTCTTCATGTCAGTGTCACAAAGAGTTTTTGGCAATGATCTCTGCGAGCAACTTCTTGGCTCTGAGTAGCTTGACCTTGATGTTGTTCATGGGCTCCCCGATCTTTTCCGCCATTTCCTTGTAACTCAGCTCCTGGAAGTAACGCATGTTGATCACGACCTGGTAGTGAGGTTTGAGCTGCTGAATGTAGGATTTGAGCTGTGCCAGGTTCTGCTCCTGGATCAGCTGATCGGCGGGTGAGGGGTCTTCATCCACTATCCTGTGTATCTCCGAGGGATTCTTGTGGATGGAGATCGTCTCGGTTTTTTTCTTGCGCATCTGGTCGATGAACAGGTTGTTCGAAATGGTGAACAGCCAGGTTTTGAACTGGTACTGCTCATCGAAAGTGTCGATCTTGTCAAAGGCCCTGGCAAAGGTCTTGATGGTGATGTCCTCTGCCTCGTCCTCGTCACGGCATTTGCCGAGCTGGAAATGGTACACTTCCTTCCAGAAAAGGTTCAGTAGATCGTTGAATGCTTTCTGTTTTCCTTCCTTGGCCTGACTGATCAACTGAGAAATGTCGTTTGTTTCGCCCATCGGGATGATTTACCAGTGTTTTGGGGGAGAGAACCTGTTGTAGATGAAAAGATACAACTGTATAAATATAGTAGAAATTTCATACAGAGGGCCCAAGGCCACCAAATCTTTTTCCCTGAGCTTGCCGGCAGAAGGAATCAATACGAGGTAAAAGGCGATGAATCTTGCCAGGATGAGAGAGCTGAGCAGAGGCAGCTTGTCTCCTTCGATGAGCAGAGCTGCCGCCAGGAGATAGAATCCAAGCTGTGACAGGTAGAAAAGCGCGAGCATGGCCTGCTGTGGGCCTTTGTAGCGGGAGGCAGTGCTGATGTGCCTTCTTTTCTGCCGGATCCAGGCCCTCAGGCTCCTCTTGGGTTCGGAAGTGGTGAACCCGTCAGGATCGATGCATATTGCCGTATTCTCTTTGTTCGCGGCCTGGTTGACGAAGAGGTCGTCATCTCCCGAGTGGATATCCCGGTGACCTGAGAACCCGCCGGCCCCGACAAAGAGCCTTTTGGTGTAGGCCAGGTTTCGGCCGACCCCCATATAGGGGTTTCCGTGCAGGGCATAAGAGAAATACTGAATTGCGGTGAGCAGGGTCTCGTAGCGAATCAGCCGGTTCAGAAAGGACCCCCTGACCTTCCTGTATGCCCCGTAGCCCAGCACGAGTTCCAGATCCTTGTCCCCGGAAAGAGGGGAGGCCATCAGACGGATCCATTCTGTCGAAGCGGGAGCGCAGTCGGCATCCGTCACCAGGATCACTTCCCTGGAGGCCAGCTCTATGCCCCTGGCGAGAGCCTGTTTCTTGCCTTTTGAATCTGCCGCATCGATCCTGAGCACATGAATGGGCCTGCCAGGTCTCGAATGATCCTGTTTGAACTTTTGGAGGATTTCGAAGGTTGAGTCCGAGGAGCCGTCGTCGACCAGGATGATCTCATAATCCGGGTAACTCTGCCTCCCGAGGAGACCGAGATTCCTTTGCAGATTTTCCGCCTCGTTTCGCGCTGAGACGACCAGGCTGACACCCGGCATTCTTTCTGGAATTACGGACAGCTCGCGTTGACCGGTTCGAGCGAACTTTGAGAATAGGTAAAGATAGAAATACAGCTGAATCAGCAGGGTGAAAGCAAATGCCAGCCAGAGAAACATGTCTTGTCAGGATAGGCTCTTAGCCGAATAGGCAGTGTCCTTGTTGTCCAGGTTTGTTTTGCATCCTCCCTCATTGCCACATCCGCAGGTGATGCCCTTGGCCTTCATCTTGACATTGCTTCCGGCGCAGGTTCCGTCGAACTCGCCATCCTTTTTTGCCCAGATCTTGATCGCGATTCCGGCGAATCCGAGACCCAGTAGAATAATGCTTAGCAAAACTAGTTTCATAACTGATCTGAATGAGTTGCAAAGATAATCATTTTGGCCAAATTCAGAGGATGCGATCGAGGAAGAGATCAGTGTCCTGTTTGAAGTCGTCCTTCAGGAATACGGCATCGGATTTGCATTTTTGCTTCAGCAGCTTCATGTCCCCGTTCCAGGCATTTCCGTCATAGAAGTAAAGCCCCTTGAAATCCCGTACCTTGTACAGGGACTTCTCTCCATAGCAGGTGCCCAGGTATACATGGGCGAGGCCCTCCTCGGCCGCCCATCTGATCACGCTGTACATCATCCATTTGCCCAGTGAATAGGCCTGGTGGTCCAGAGAAAAGAAAGCGAACCAGTAGTGGAGCGTGCCTCCTTCGATGATGCTGATGACATAGCCGACCTCCTTGCCCTGTGCTTTGAAACGAAATACATGGCTGATGCTGTCACTTTTCAAAATGTATGCCAGCCTCTCGTCGCTCAGGGGTTCACTGAAGCGCTGATCGGCGAATTCCTTGCAAAACTTCACGAACCGCGGATCTCTGACGTCAAAACGATCTATCGGAAGCACCTCGAAGGAGGGGTCGATCTCTTCGATCTTTCTGTTCACTCTCCTGTTCTCAGAAGAGTCCCTGAACTCGTCCAGCTTCACCCTGAGGCTCCTCGCCAGGTAGTACACCTCCCGGTTGAGTTCCGTGTCATTGGAATAGGGCAGGAAGCCCAGGTCGTAGATCTCGGGCAGCTCCTCCCGCTTCTCCTTCAGGCAGTAGACCGCGTAATTAAAGGTGTAGCTGCTGTAGTCAACCAGGCTTTCAGATCGGAAAATCTTCATGGAACGGCATTAAAAAACCCGCCGGAAAATTTTTCCGACGGGTAAAATTAGCATTTTTATCTCAGTTCTTCCCAACCAGCTCCTGCTGAATGTTGGCAGGCACCGGCTCGAAGGAGGCGAACTTCGTCTTGAAGGTAGCCCGACCCTGGGTCTGTGACCTCAGGCTGGTCGAATATTGATACATCTCGGCTTCGGGCACCCTGGCCTTGATGATCTGGTGCGAACCGTCGCTGTCCATGCCCATGATGATCGATCGCCTGGACTGCAGGTCGGTCATGACATTGCCCATGAGCTCCTCCGGCACCCTGACTTCAAGGTCCTGGATGGGCTCGAGCAGCTTGGGCTTGGCATCGAGGAATGCAGCCTTGAAGGCATGCGCTCCCGCGATCTTGAACGAGATGTCGTTCGAGTCCACCGTGTGCATCTTACCGTCGAAGACCATCACCCTGATGTCCCTCGCGAAAGAACCGGTCAGTGGCCCTTCTTCCATGACTTCGAGAATACCCTTGAGGATGGCAGGGAGGTAGCGGGCGTCGATGACACCGCCGGTGATGCAATTGTAGAACACCAGCTTCCCGCCCCATTTCAGGTCGACTTCTTCCTTGCCCCGGATGTTGAATCCCACGGGCTCTTCAATGCCTTCATACCAGGGCTCGATCTTCATGTGAACTTCACCGAACTGCCCTGCGCCACCCGATTGCTTCTTGTGGCGGTAGCTCTGGGTTGCGGCTCTCTGGATGGTTTCCCTGTAGGCGATCCTGGGCTGATCGAACTGGGCCTCGATGTTGTAGAGGTTCTTCAGGGTCCAGTCAATGGTGGCAAGGTGCAGCTCGCCCTGGCAGGAAAGGATCTGCTGGCGTATCTCGTTGGAGTAGCGCACGTCTATGGTGGGGTCCTGGCTGTGAAGTCGCTTGAGGGCCTCCATGAGCTTCTCCTCATCCTTCTTGTTCACCGCAGACACGGCCTTCCTGATCCTTGGTGGGGGAAATATGATGGGTTTTATGGTGATCTCCGTGGAAGGATCCCTCAGGGTGTCGTTGGTCTCGGTGTTCTTGAGCTTCAGGGTTGCCCCGATGTCCCCGGCGCTGAGCTTCTCGACGGGTTCCCGCTTCTTGCCATCCATGATGAACAATTGATTCAGGCTTTCCAGCTCATCGGTCCTCGAATTCTTCAGGCGGTCGTTCTGCTTCACCTCGCCGGATTTCACCTTGAAGAAGGTGACCTGTCCCAGGTTGGGCTCATGAAAGGTCTTGAAAATAAAGAGGGCTGTGGGTTCCGTTGAGAGGCATTTGACCTCGTTCCCTTCCAGGCTCTGTTCCGGCTTGAGATCCGATGCGGCGGGTGCCACGTTGTCTATGAAGCCCATGAGCCTACCCGTACCCATGTCGTTAAGCGCAGAAACGCAGAAAACCGGGAAAAGCTCGTGGTTGAGCATGCCCTTCTGTATCCCCTGCCTCATCTCGTCTTCGTTCAGCGTGCCCTTGTCAAAGTACAATTCCATGAGTTCCTCGTCATTCTCCGCTGCCTTCTCCACCAGCTCGTTGTGCAGTTCATCCGCCAGGGCCTTCTGATCCTCGGGGATCGGAAGCTTTTCGGGCTTGCCTCCCTCGGGTCCGAATTTGTACATCTTCATTTTCAGAACGTCCACGATGCACTGGGCCCCGCCGACCACGATGGGGTATTGCACTTTCACCGCGTTGTTACCGACCAGGTCGACAATGCTTTGGAAGCTCTTGTCATAATTGGCCTGGGGATGATCGATCTGGTTGACCACGAACAGGGTGGGCCGGCTGAATTTGTTGATGTACTGCCAGATGATCTCCGTTCCCACTTCGACCCCGTGCTGGGCGTTGATCACCGTCACCAGTGAATCGGCCACGCGCATGGTCGAAGCGATCTCGCCGATGAAATCATCGAGCCCCGGGGTGTCAATGATGTTGATCTTGTAATTCCGCCATTCCGTGTGAAGGGGGGTGGCAAAAATGGAAGTCTCCCTTTCGTGCTCTACCTCGTGGTAGTCTGCAACCGTATTGTGGTCCTCCACGGTTCCTCGCCGGTTCAGCAATCCGGCTTCAAATAACATGGTTTCGGCAAGAGTGGTCTTGCCGCTGTTATGGGCTCCAACAAAGGCCACGTTTTTGATGTGCTTCTCGTCAAATATTTTCATGGAATTAGTCTTTTTGGGTTCTCTCGCATAAAGTTATGAAATAATGGAGGAACTATTTTATGACTTATGTTAGTCCATGAAATAAATTGAGCCAGGCCGCGGATCGACCATAGGAAAGCGCGAGGAGTTCAGATGACGTTCACTTCCATTTCCAGGGATATGCCGAATTGTTGCAGCACCTTTTCCCGGATCCGTTCTGCCAGGTCCAGGATCTCCGTTCCTGTGGCCCGGCCGTAATTGACCAGCACCAGGGCCTGTTTGGCGTGCACCCCGGCGTCTCCGAAACGCTTTCCCTTCAGGCCTGTCTGTTCGACCAGCCACCCGGCAGGCACCTTGACCGATGCCTCGTCGACGTCGTAGTAGGGGATGTCAGGGTGCTTTTCCTGCAGCGACTCAAGCCTGGACCTTGAGATCACAGGGTTCTTGAAGAAACTCCCGCTGTTGCCCAGTTCTGCGGGATCGGGAAGCTTACTTTTTCTTATGGCAATGACCACTTCCGAGATGTCCCTGATCCCCGGACGGTCAATTCCTCGCCTGGAGAGCTCGGAACGTATGGCTCCGTAGCCGGTCACCAGTTTGTGGTTTTTGCGGGTTAGGCAAAATGTGACCGAAAGGATCACGTATTTTCCGCGAAGCTCGTTCTTGAAGACGGACTCCCTGTACCCGAACTGGCAGTCCTCCGGCGAGAAACGCCGTATCCTGCCCGTCTCGATTTCCATGGCCTCGAGTTCGTGGAAAACGTCCTTGATCTCGACCCCGTAGGCTCCTATGTTCTGCATGGGAGAAGTCCCTGCATTCCCGGGGATCAGCGAGAGATTCTCTATGCCTCCCAGGTCCTGGTCGAGGCACCACATCACGAAGTCGTGCCAGTTCTCTCCCGCCTGTGCCCTGACCAAAACGTGATCCTCACCCTTCGGTCCCAGGACCTCTCTTCCTTTTAGGTTGAGGTGGAGCACGGGTCCGTGCACGTTGCCCGTGAGCAGGATGTTGCTGCCGCCACTCAACAGGAAAACGTCCTTGTGAATCTTAAAGATCTCCCTCAGCTGTTCGACACTTTCGATTTCCGCGAAAAGCTCTGCGCAGGCTTCGATGCCAAAGGTGTTGTAGGACAGCAGGGATACATTCTTTTGAAACATCATCCGGGGTATTGTTCCAGTGCTAGCCTGAGCAATTCAACCGACCGCAACAAGCTTTCCTTGTTCAGGACGTAGGCGATCCGGATCTGGTTGCGGCCTGACCCCGGGGTGGAGTAGAAGCCGCTTGCCGGGGCCACCATCACAGTCTCGCCTCCGTCTTCGAATTTCTCCAGCATCCACTGGGCAAAATCATCGGCGTCTTCCACGGGCAGCTCTGCAATGCAGTAAAAGGCGCCTTTGGGTGAGGAGACCTTTACGTTTTTGATCCCTTTCAGCGCTTCAATGAGTATCTTTCTCCTGGAATCGTATTCGAGGATCACCTCGTCGAAGTAGCTTTGAGGGGTCTCGAGGGCAGCTTCACTCGCCAGTAGGGCATAGGTGGGGGAGCTGAGGCGCGCCTGGGCGTATTTCAGGGCCGTTTGGATGACTTCCGGGTTCCGGGAGACGATGCAACCGATCCGGGCGCCACACATGCTGTATCGCTTGGACACGGAATCGATCATGATGGCGTTCTCCTCCAGACCTTCCACGCTCATTACCGAATGATGCTCTATTCCGTCGTACACGAATTCCCTGTAGACTTCATCTGCGATCAGGAAAAGGTCGTGTTTCAGCACCAGCTCTTTCAGCTTCAGGATCTCCTCCCTTGAGTACAGGTAACCCGTGGGATTGCCGGGGTTGCAAATGAGGATGGCACGGGTCCTTTCGGTGATGCGCTTTTCGAACTCTTCGATGGGGGGCAGGGCAAAGTCGTCCTCTATTCGGGACTCGATCGGTACGACCGTGATTCCGTTGGCGGTTGAAAATCCGTTGTAGTTGGCATAGAAGGGCTCCGGAATGATGATCTCGTCACCGAAGTCTGTGATGCTTCCCAGGGTGAAGAGCAGGGCCTCCGAGCCTCCCGTGGTCACAATGATGTCCCTCTCGGTTATGTCGATCCCGTGCTTGCCGTAGTAAGCTGCGAGCTTCTTCCGGTATTGCTCCGATCCCTCGCTTCGGGCATAGGCCAGCACGTCGATCTTGTTGTTCCGGACCGCTTCCAGGGCCACTTCGGGAGTTTTGATGTCGGGTTGCCCGATATTCAGGTGATATACCCGTGTTCCCCTCTTCTTCGCCTCTTCCGCATAGGGCACAAGTTTTCTTATGGGGGACTCGGGCATTTTCAGCCCCTTGTGAGAGATTTTCGGCATTTTGCGTAAATGATGGATTAGAGTGCAAAATTGCAAAATATTCCCCATAATTTTCCTCAAATGCCTATCTTTTTTCAAGGATTTTGCGTATCTTTAAGGAAGTGTATAATCATTAAAATGAGATATTATGTCAAGTGATTCTAAATTGTTGTTAGGGCTCGTCTTGGGTGCAGCAACCGGCGCAGTGGCAGGGCTTCTGCTGGCTCCGGCTTCGGGTAAGGAAACCCGTGAGAAAATTGCCGACAAGACTGGTGAATTGAAGAGCGATCTGGACAGGAAGTTCAACGAGCTTTCTCAGAAAATTAAGGATCTGGATGGCGACACAGTCAAGGAATTCAAAGAAAAGTTCTATGAGGTCAAGGATTCCGTAAAGGAAAAATACGATCAGATGTCCGCCAAGGTGAAGGATCTTGAAAAGGAACTCACCGCGAAGATGGAATCTCTGAAGAAAGAGTCAAGGACCGCGGAAAAGGCAACTGCGAATTCAATTTAACCTGGATTGAATCTGAATGATTGATTTGGTCAAGAAATACGTTGAGAACAGGGTAGAGCTTGTCAAATTGAGTTTGATCGGAGCGTTGGCCAATGTGGCCGCGGGAATGGTGAGTTCATTTTTATTGTTGGTCATGGGCATGCTGATAGTGCTCATGTTCAGCATAGCTTTGGCCTTTTGGTTCTCAAGTATCTTTGAAAGCGAGATCGCCGGCTTTGCCCTGGTTGGACTGCTTTATCTTTTGGCATTCATTGTTTATGCCGCATTTGCAAAGAAGGGAGTGGAGACCCGGATCAAGGACAAGATCGTAGAATCTGCACTTTCGGAATATGATGACCAGGTTCAAAATGCGGAAGATGAAATTTGAAAGCCATTACAGGATCAGCTCTTTCAACGACCTGAAGAGGGCGAAAAAGGAGCTGCGCAGCACGATCGCGGCCCAGGAGGAAGAACTCCTCGACCATCCCGTGATCTCGATACCGCTGTCACTGCTTGAAACCTCATCGATAAAAGGTTCGGTCCACACCGCATTGGAATCCATTTCCTTGGATAATTACAAGAACGCGCTTATGAGTTTGCTCGGCACGTTTTTGCTGGCAAACAGGAAAACCCGTAAGTTTTTTATCGGTTTTGTGATTGCCAAGGAATTGGTTCCCTATGCACTTCGGAAGATTGAGGAAATGAGGAAGATCTAGGGGTTTACGGATGATTTCGAAAACGCTAAATTTTTCTTAAAAGCAAGGTTATATCTTTTTTTTATAGTACTTTCCATTGGCTTAAAGACTTCCAATGAGCACTCGGAATGTACTGTTTTCATGCTTTTTGCTAATTTCATTCGCCACGACCCGAGCACAGGGAGATTTTCATCTTCCGGGTGCCTCCGTGGAGAAGGCCGTCGTGCCCTTCAGGCTGGTGAACAACATGATCGTCATCGATGCCCGCCTCAATGAGAAGGAGTTGACCTTCCTGGTGGACACGGGGATCAAGAAGACCATCCTTTTCAATGTCAAGTTGTCGGATTCCCTGCTTTTGAAGAATGTGGAAGAACTGGAGCTCCGCGGGCTGGGGGAGGGAGATGCGCTGACTGCGGTGAGCTCGAGCGGCAATCTGTTCCGCTGCCACGGAATTGTGAACCCTTCGCTTTCCCTGTTCATGATCACAGACAACCTGTTCGACCTTTCAGCCAAGATGGGCATAGACGTTCATGGGATCATCGGGGGAGACCTCTTTGAGGATTTTGTCGTGAAGATCAATTATACCTCTCAAAAAATGACCTTCTATGAACCGGAGAATTACACCTATCCGAAATGCAAGTCCTGTGAGACCTTTCCACTGGATTTTTACGGGGGAAAGCCTTTTGTTGACGTCTATGTCACCAATCACGCAGGAACCGAGCACAAGGTCAAGCTTCTCATCGATTCGGGTGCCGGAGACTCGCTTTGGCTCTTTCCCTACTCAGATCCCAACATCTTCATTCCCGAACGCAACTTTGACGACTACCTGGGCAAGGGTTTGAGTGGCGACATTTACGGAAAGCGCGCCAAGCTGGATGAATTGCGCATCGGTGGCTTCATCATAGCAAAGGCAAACGTTTCCTACCCTGATTCGACCTCCATGGTAACCATGCATGCCAACCGGCAAAGAAACGGCACCCTGGGAGCCGGAATCCTCAAGCGCTTTCACGTGATCATGGACTATCCGGGCCGAAGAATGACGCTCAAAAAGAACGGCAAGTACTTCAACGAGCCCTTTCTTTACAATAAGAGCGGAATCGAGATCATGTATGGGGGAGAGATGCTGGTCAAGGAGAAAAGGGCCCGGATCAACCCCACCGAGTCTCAGCCCGGTGAGAACAACCGGTCGATCACCGACATCATCTACAGCTATGGCCTGACCTACAAGCCCAGTTACAAGATCTCGGTGATCAGGAAGGGATCCCCAGCCCACCTTGCTGGTCTGAGAGTGGGTGACATCATCCTGGAGATCAACGGAAAGGAGGCCTATTCCATGAAAATGGAAGAAGTCAATCACGTCTTTTCACAAAAGGAAGACAAAAGGATCCGGATGCTGGTGGACAGGAACGGGCAGCACCTCAGGTACGAGTTTCTCCTGAAAAGCCTTCTGTAGAGGAATGCGCAAAGAAAAAGGCCCTCATTCAAGGGCCTTTGGTGTATCATTGTTTTTTCTCAGCGTCTCAGTTTGAATCGGATACGACCGCCTTCTTCTTTTGCAGGTCTTCCGCACCGCCTTCGAGGACGCGACCTTTGATCCGCAGGACCTTGGTCTCCTCATAGGCATTGGAGGTGATGGTCACGGTCTTTGAAAAGGGCCCGATCCGATTGGTGGCGTATTTAACCTTTATCTCCCCGGTCTCACCCGGCATGATTGGTTTCTCAGGTTTGGTGGGCACGGTGCATCCGCAGCTTCCCTTGACCTGGCTGATGATCAGGGGGGACTTTCCGACATTCTTGAATTTGAAGACCCGGTTTCCGTCGGAGTTCTCAGCGATCTCTCCGTAGTCGATAACCTCAGACTCAAATTCGATTACGGGACCGGTAAAATCTTTGAGGATTTCTTCTTTGGTCTGCCCCATCACTCCCTGGGTCAACAGACCTATGAACAAAATTGCAAGTATTTTTTTCATGGTAAAAAATTTTGCTGTAAAATTAATGTTTTTCGCTTAAAATCTAACTGAAATGAGCCCAATATATTGCGTAAAATTGTAATTTTGCCCCTATTTGAGAAAAATTTAACACATGGAAATTCCGACCACCTATCAGGCCAAAGAAGTAGAGGGAAAATGGTATGAATACTGGATGCAAAACGGCTATTTCAGGTCCGTTCCCGATGGTCGCACTCCTTACACGATCGTGATCCCCCCGCCAAACGTGACCGGGGTCCTGCACATGGGGCACATGCTGAACAACACCATCCAGGATGTTTTGATCAGGAGGAAGAGAATGCAGGGTTTCAATGCCTGCTGGGTGCCGGGTACGGACCATGCCTCCATTGCGACGGAGGCCAAGGTGGTTGCAAAGCTGAAGGCACAGGGGATTGAAAAATCCTCGCTTACCCGCGAGGAGTTCGTGGCTCATGCCTGGGAGTGGACGCACAAGCACGGCGGAATGATCCTGGAGCAGCTCAAGAAGCTCGGGGCTTCCTGCGACTGGGAACGCACCCGGTTCACCATGGACCCTGAACTGAACGAATCCGTGACCAGAGTATTCATCGATCTTTACGAAAAGGGTTTGATCTACAAGGGTTACCGCATGGTAAACTGGGACCCGGAAGCCAAGACCACCCTGAGCGATGAGGAGGTCATCTACGAGGAGAAGCCCGGTCATCTCTACTACGTGAACTACCCCGTGGAAGGCAGCGAGGAATTTGTACAGATCGCGACCACGCGTCCTGAGACCATTCTCGGGGACACGGCGATCTGCGTCCATCCGGATGATGAACGATTCAGGCACCTTAGGGGCAAAAAGGCCATAGTCCCCCTGGCAGGCAGGGTGATCCCGATCATTGAGGACGAATACGTCGACATGGAATTCGGAACGGGAAGCCTGAAGATCACCCCGGCCCATGACCCGAATGACAAGGAGATCGGGGAGAAGCACAAGCTGGAGGTGATCGACATCTTCAACGATGACGGGACCCTGAACGAGCACGGGCTGCATTTCAAGGGCCTGGACCGCTTTGAGGTCAGAAAGAAAATAGCCGCGGAGCTCAAGGAAAAGGGCTACCTGGTAAAGGTGGAGGACTATATGCACAAGGTCGGAACTTCCGAGCGGACGCGTGTCGTGATCGAACCCAAGATCTCGGAGCAGTGGTTCCTGAAGATGGAGGAGCTGGTCCGGCCTGCCATAGATGCGGTTCTGAACAGCAGGGAAGTAAAGCTTGTCCCCTCGAAGTTCGAGAACACCTACCGGCACTGGATGGAGAACATCCGGGACTGGAACATTTCGAGGCAGTTGTATTGGGGTCATAGGATTCCTGCTTATTACTACGGGGAAGGAACCCAGGACTTCGTGGTCGCTTCCGGCCCCGAAGAGGCCGTAGAGCTCGCGAGGCAGAAAACGGGCAACCCGGGCCTTGGTCTTTCCGACCTGAGACAGGACGAGGATTCCCTGGACACCTGGTTCTCCTCCTGGCTTTGGCCCATCAGCGTCTTTGACGGCATCAATGACCCCGACAACAAGGACTTCAAATACTATTACCCGACCAACGACCTGGTGACCGGACCGGACATCCTGTTCTTCTGGGTGGCGAGGATGATCATCGCCGGTTACGAGTTCGCAGGCGAGAAACCTTTCGAGAACGTGTATCTGACCGGGCTGGTGCGAGACAAGAACCGCAGAAAGATGTCCAAATCCCTTGGAAATTCCCCCGATCCCGAGGAGCTGATGGACCAGTACGGAGCGGATGGCGTGCGCGCAGGGATTCTGATGAGCTCTGCAGCCGGGAACGACCTGCTGTTCGACGAGAACCTCATGCTGCAGGGCAGGAACTTTGCCAATAAGATCTGGAACGGGTTCCGCCTGGTGGTGGGCTGGGAGGCCTCGGACAAGATCGAACAACCTGAGGCCGCAAGGTTGGCGGTTGAATGGTATCAGTCCAGGTTCATGGCCACCCTGGAGTACATAGACGAACAGTTCGAGCAGTACAGGCTGTCAGACGCACTTACGGCCATCTACAAGCTCATCTGGGAGGATTTCTCCTCCTGGTTCCTGGAAATGATCAAACCCGATTTCGGCCAGCCCATCGATTCGAAGACTTTGGCTTCTGCCATATCCTTCTTCGAGGGCAACCTCAAATTGCTGCATCCCTTCATGCCCTTCATCACCGAGGAGATCTGGCAGCATTTCAGGGAGCGCGGAACAGGGGAGGCCCTGATGATCTCAGACTATCCGGTTCAGGAAGGCTATGATCCGCTCCTGCTGAAGAACTTTGATCGGGTCAAGGAGGTGGTCTCGGCGGTCCGGAACCTCCGAAAGGAGAAGAACATTTCCTTCAAGGAAAGCCTGAAGCTTTTCGTGATGGAGAAGGAAGAGATGGATCCGTCCTTTGACGGGGTGATTCAGAGGCTGGTGAACGTTTCCGGGCTCGAACGAGTAGAGTCAAAGGTCGACAATGCGCTGACCTTCAGGGTGGGCGCGAACGAATTCTTCATCCCCTTCCTCGAAAGCATTGACCTTGAGGCCGAGCGCATGAAGCTTGAGAAAGAGCTCGAGTACAACAAAGGCTTCCTCGCTTCCGTGCAGAAGAAGCTGAGCAATGAGCGCTTTGTGAGCAACGCTCCCGAAAAGGTCATTGAAAACGAAAGGAAAAAAGAAGCGGACGCCCTGGCCAAGATCGAGGTCATTGAACAGAGTCTCCGCTCCCTTTGATTGCTTATTCCTGTGCTACCAGTATTTTGGCGTTCAGGGTGACGTCATTCCAGGTCTTGCTGACGCCGTCAGGCCCGGTGTGGAGTTCCCTGCAGGCCTCGTTGAGCGACTCCAGTGCGGTCTGTGCCCCCCAATTGTTCAGGTCCATGCTGGCTTCCAGTTTGATGGTGTCCTGGTCCACCTGGTAAGTGAAAGGTAGGTCACGACTCATTCCGTTCATCGAAAGGGCGAGGTTTCCCGAACCCTCCGATTCAACCTTGAACTTTCCTTTCAGAGTGAGGGAGTTCTCCATGACGGCGAAGAAGAACTTCTGCAGTTTGCCGTCCCTGATCGTGTCATTGGTCATGATCGAGCTCACGGGAATCTCGAAGTCCAGCCCGTCAAGAGCACCGCTGGCGTCTGCGCCCTGGGCCTTGTTGGCGATTCGAACCTCCTTGAAGGTCCCTTTGACCGCAACGCGATCAGAGGTCTTGTAGGCCGTCCACTGGACACTGGAGCCTTCTTCCTTCACCACATATTGCGGGGCAGGCTTCTCGGCTTCTTTGGATTGTTCGGCTTCTTTTTTGCAGGAGATGAGCTGCGCGCTGAGCACGGCCACCAAAAATAAGGTAGATAATTGTTTCATTTTGATCTATTAGCGGTTAATCTATTTTCTGTCCGGTGTGTTCTTCGACCAGTTCTATGTATTTCCTTTTCGCCTCGTCCACCGTGATGTTGTTCAACTGGAAATAGGCGTTGAGCTTGAAGGCGTTCCGAACCATGTCGTTGCCGGAGGGGATGACCACGGAGTCTTTTTGGGTGGCGTGCTTGTAATAGGAGTAGAACCTGAGCATGACATCCGGCGGCAGCTTCTTTGTCATCGCCGAAGCGATGTCAAAGGCTTTGCGGAATTTTCGGTCAAGTTCATCCATTTTTTCTCGCAATTACGGTTTCTCCACCACGAACAGCCTGATCCAGTTTGACTTGGATCTGCATATCCAAAGGTACGAAAATATCGATTCGGGAACCAAACTTGATAAATCCGGCATCCTCCCCCTGTACGGCCTGCTGCCCGACCCTGGCGTAGTTGACGATTCGACGGGCAAGGGCTCCCGCGATCTGGCGGTACATGATCTCACCGATCGTCGGATTCTCAACCACAATGGTGGTCCGCTCATTCTCTTCAGATGACTTGGGGTGCCATGCTACGAGATACTTCCCGGGATGGTACTTGCTGTATCTGATCACTCCGTTCACCGGATACCGGGTCACGTGCACGTTGAGAGGTGACATGAAGATGGAGACCTGCTTTCTCCGGGCCTTGAAGTATTCCTTTTCTTCCACTTCCTCGATGACAACCACCTTGCCATCCGCCGGGGCAATGATGCTCAGGTCGCTGATGGGAGTCTTGCGGTTGGGGTCCCTGAAGAACTGCAGCACCAGGATGAACACGATCAGCAGGAGGATCATAAGGGTCTTCTGGATCCAGAAGTTGGATACAAAATGATCGGTCAACAGTATGCCCGTTACGACGATCAGACCCGTGATCAGGATAATCTTGAACCCTTCTTTGTGAAACATCAGGTGGTCAGGAATAAGTAAATATAAATAAACGGAGTGGCAAAGATAATACTATCCAGTCGATCTAAAAAACCTCCGTGACCCGGGAGGAGATTGCTGCTGTCCTTGAGTCCCGCCTGCCGCTTGAACATCGATTCAATGAGATCCCCCAGCACACCGAAAATACTTACGATGATGGCAATGGTGAACCAGTGCAAAGGCTGTATGCTGGAGCAGTACCTGGCCACGAAGAAGGCCGATATGAAGGTGAAGATAAAGCCACCTAGAAAGCCTTCAACCGTCTTGTTGGGCGAGACGCGCTCGATCAGCTTGTGCTTGCCGAAGTTCTTTCCGATCAGGAAGGCAAAGACGTCATTGCTCCAGATCAGGATGAAGATCCCGATGATGATGGAAGTGTCGAAGGTCCTGTCAAAATTGAGGTAGGGGATCTTGATCAAAAGCCCGAAGGGGACGATGGCATAGATCAGGGTCAGGAAATTCTTTCCTACATACTGAATGGCTATTTTACGGGAGGAGACCAGGGCCGTGACCAGGGAAAGGTAGATCACGATCATCAGTATGGAGATCACGATCCGCTCGGACAGGTCGTCCTCGAAAACGATCAGGTTGTTGTTGGAGATGACCGCGACGGAAAAAGCCGTTACGGCAAGCAGATAGGGATAGATGCTGTCCAGCTCAATGATCCTTATGAACTCGTACACGCAAACCAGCATGAACATGAAGAACAGGCCATAGAAGTACACAGGGCCCAGAAGAGACGATGATATGATGAGGGCCACATAGATGAACCCGAATATGATTCGCTTGGTAAAGTTGTTCATTCAGTTACAGATCCTCTAACAGGAGCAAATATAGGGTTTTCGAATTAGTGAGACCGTAACTCATAAAATCCGTTTCAGATTTGTCGATGATGAAGTCTTTGATCGAACTGATTATGGTGGGGGCGTTTTTCTCTGAGCGGCTGCGGATTCCCGATATGCCGTCCCTTGCATCCTTCACGATCTGGCTCGTCCTGGCGTATACGATGAAGTTGCTGGGCAGGTCCTTGAGCTTCTTGTCCTTCAGTTGCCGGGAGGAGAACATGATGCTTCCGTCCGCTGCCACAAGACATTCGCAAAAGGTCAGGAAGGGCAGGTTAGGGATGATCTTCTTGGTTCTCGCGCTATTGATGCTGGTCAGCAGCTCGTGCAATTCCTCGTTGTGCGAGATGACATTGTTCCATTGGTTCTCCTGCAGGACCTGGGTCAGGTTCCTTTCCACCTCCTCCAGATCCGAACAATACAGGAACTTGCCACCCTTGTGTATGAATTTCTTCACGAATTGCTCGTCAATCGATTGCTCCTCGTGGTCAAACTCGGGCTTTTCCTCCTCCTTTTCAGCAGGTTTAATGATTTTATTCAAAAACTTATTGAAAAAACTCATGATCCGATTTCTATGACCCAAATGTACAAAAAGACTTTGATTATTTTGAGCTCTCCTCCGCGATTTCAGGGTCTTCCGCGGCTGGTTTTTCAGCTGCGGCTTTCTCTGTTTCCGCTTTCGCAGCCTCGGCTTTCTCCTTCTCGAAAGGCCTGTCCCCGAAAATCTTCTTCAGGTCACCTTCGAAGATCACTTCCTTTTCAACCAGGATCTCCGCCAACTGGATAAGTTTGTCCTTGTTCTCTTCCAGGATGTCAATGGCCCTTTGGTACTGCTTTTCAATGATCTTGGAGATCTCCTCGTCTATGGTCTGCGCAGTGAGTTCACTGTAGGGCTTGGTGAAGCTATAGTCCGCCTGCCCACTGGAATCGTAGTAGGTTATGTTCCCGATCTTGTCGTTGAGGCCGTAGATGCTTACAATGGCTCTTGCCTGCCGTGTCACCTTTTCCAGGTCATTGAGCGCACCTGTGGAGATCCGGTCGAACATGACCTTTTCTGCCGCTCTTCCGCCCAGGGTGGCGCACATCTCGTCGAGCATCTGCTCGGTCTCGACGATCTGCCTCTCTTCGGGCAGGTACCAGGCCGCTCCCAGAGACCTTCCCCGTGGAACGATGGTCACCTTGACCAGGGGAGCCGCATGCTCGAGCATCCAGCTCACAGTGGCATGACCCGCCTCGTGGTAGGCGATGGTCTTCTTCTCTTTCGGAGTGATGATCTTGTTCTTCTTCTCCAGGCCGCCAATGATCCTGTCCACGGCATCCATGAAGTCCTGGTGGTGAACCTTCTTCTTGCTCTTCCTGGCCGCTATCAGTGCCGATTCGTTGCACACGTTGGCAATGTCCGCCCCGGAGAAGCCGGGCGTCTGCTTGGAAAGGAAATCCAGGTCAACGTCATCAGCCAGCTTCAAAGGCTTGACGTGCACCTCGAAGATCTCTCTTCTCTCGTTCTTGTCAGGGAGGTCCACATAGATCTGTCGGTCGAAGCGTCCCGCCCTCATCAACGCCTTGTCCAACACGTCTGCACGGTTGGTGGCAGCTATGACGATCACGTTGGTGTCGGTGCCGAAGCCGTCCATTTCGGTGAGCAGCTGGTTCAGGGTGTTCTCTCTTTCGTCATTTCCTCCGGTGATGCTGTTCTTGCCCCTTGCCCGTCCAATGGCATCGATCTCATCAATGAAGATGATCGACGGCGATTTGGCCGCAGCCTGCTTGAACAGGTCTCTTACCCTTGAGGCTCCTACACCCACGAACATTTCCACAAAGTCGGATCCCGAAAGGGAGAAGAAGGGAACTCCCGCCTCACCGGCAACGGCTTTGGCCAACAGGGTCTTGCCCGTCCCCGGGGGTCCTACCAAAAGCGCTCCTTTGGGGATCTTGCCCCCAAGGGAGGTGTATTTTTCCGGGCTCTTGAGAAAATCGACGATCTCCTGCACTTCCTCTTTCGCGCCTTCGAGCCCGGCCACGTCCTTGAAAGTAGTCCTGACCTTGGTGTTCTGATCGAATACCTTCGCTTTTGACTTGCCTATGTTGAAGATCTGCCCACCGGCTCCTCCGCCACCGGCGCCGGACATCCTTCTCATGAAGAAGATCCACAGGCCTATGATGAAGATGAAGGGAAGCCAGACCAGGATGGAGTCAAAGAAGCTGGTCCGGGTGGTGTTGTCCTTGTCAAAATCGAGGTCGTACTGCTTTCGGGCCTCGCTCAGGCTGTTCTCGAAATTCTGCAGGTCACCAAAATCATAGATGTAGACCGGGGAGGTCTGACCGAAAATTGTGGGGTTCTTGGACCTTTTGTAACGCTCCTTGGTATTCAGCGCCTCGCTCTTGATGGTGAGTTGCGCTATGTCGCCGTTTATGATCAGGATCTTCTCGATGTCGTTGTCATTGAGGATCTCCATGAACTCGTTCTGGGTGAGCTTGTTGCCCCCCATCTCACTGCTGTTCATCAGTTGATAGCCGATGAGCAGCGCGAATATGATCCCATAGATCCAGTAGAAGTTGAACTTGAAGTTGAACTGCTTGAATGGCGTGTTGTTATCGTTCTCTTTATTAGAATCTTCTTTTTTCATGAATTTAGTTTATGAGCAGGGCTAGTACGTGCTCGATACGTCTGTGATTTTTGCGTCTCCCCACAATTCCTCCAGGTTGTAGAACGTTCTGAGGTGCCTTTGAAAAACGTGCACCACCACGTTCACATAGTCCAACAGGACCCATTCGGCATTGGATTCGCCTTCAACGTGCCAGGGTTTTTCCTTGAGTGATTTGCTGACATTCTTCTGTATTGACGATGAGATCGCGTTGACCTGGGTATTCGAATTTCCGTCACAGAGGATAAAATAGTCACAAACGGTGTTTTCAATGTCCCTTAAATCCAGAATACTTATGTTCTCTCCTTTTACGTCCTCAATTCCCTTTATGATTTCCGTGATCAGAAGGTCCGTGCTAACTACTTTTCCCGTCATTAATTAAGCTCAAAATTTCTTGCAAATGTATCACATTTTTATCACTTTCGCTTAAGCGCTCCTGCAATTGTACACATGATCCATCTCAAACTTGATGCCACAGATTCGACCAATTCCTTTTTGAGGGAGCTGGTCCGGGAGGGAAACCCAAAGAACTGGACGGTTGTCAGCACGCAACGGCAGACCCAGGGCAGGGGCCAACAAGGGGCCGGCTGGTTTTCGGATGAGTTCAAGAATCTGACGTTCAGTATTTTAGTGAAGGACTTAACCATCAAGGCTCAAGATCAGTTCCTGCTGAGCTGTGCCGTTTCGGTGGGCCTGTTCAAGGCACTGGGGCATTTTGGATTGCCCCGTCTCCAGGTAAAATGGCCCAACGACATTATGTCAGGCTCCTCCAAGATCGCCGGGATACTCATAGAGAATTCTGTCATGAACGAATACATATCCCACAGCATTGTGGGCATTGGCCTGAATGTCAACCAGGACCGGTTCCCGGAAGCTTTGCCCGGGGCCGCTTCGATGTTGCAGCTCACGAACCGGGCCTATGACCTGGATCAGGTGCTCAAAGTGGTGGTGGAGGCAGTCCGGCTGGAGATAAGTGCACTTGAAGAGGGAGATTCCGAAATCCTGCACAGTGATTATGAAAAAGTTCTGTACAGGAGGAACCGGCCGGCCATGTTCAGAAAACCCGGAGGCGAACCCTTCCTGGGGCAGATCCTTGGCGTGACGGGCAGCGGTATGCTCGTGATCAAAAATGAGGCTGGCAGCCTGGGGCACTATGCCCACAAGGAGATAGAGTATCTGTGACTCTCAGGAGAAGCCCCTTTAGGTCCTGGAAATGTTGTCGATCAGGGTGTCGATGAATCTCTGCAGGGGACCCTTTACCATCATGGCGACCATGGGGTTGAATTCTCCCGAGAACAGCAGCTGGGCCTCGCATTCTTTTTCTTCAAGATCATGAATGTCTGCCGTAAGGGAGAACGGGAACTTGTCGTTGGCCGATCCCAGCACGATCTTTCCGGGAGAGTCACTTTCCAGCATTTTGAGCTTGATCTCCGGCATTCCTTTCAGCGCAAACGCGAAGCCATCGTCCAGAGCTTCGAACTTGTCGGTATTTTCGGGCATTATTTTTTCGAAGTTCTCCACTTTCGACAGGAAGTCAAAGAGTTCCTGACTGGATTTGTTGACCTTTATTTTCGGGCTTTCTAAATTCATTGCTTATCATTTGACGTCCCAGTTCCCGGGATCTTCTCTCCAGGTCTGAAGGGTTTTGAGTTGCTTGTTGTCAATAAAATTGGTTTCCAGTGCCTGCTCGAGCAGGTTCTCGTAGTCGCTCAGGGTGGTCAGCTCCACCTTTGCCGCCTCGAAATTGCGGTCAGCCAGGTCAAAGCCATAATTGAAGATCGCCACCATGCCCTTGACCCGGGCCCCTGCCTCCTTCAGTGCTTCCACGGCGATAAGACTGCTCTTGCCGGTGCTGATGAGGTCTTCGACCACGACCACGTTCTGGCCGCTGTCGAGAAATCCTTCGATCTGGTTCTGCCGACCGTGTTTCTTGGGCTCCGGGCGAACGTAAATGAACGGGGCCCCGAGCTCCTGGGCGACAAGCGCCCCTATGGCGATGGCTCCCGTGGCCACTCCCGCGATCACGTCGGGTTGACCGTGCTTCTCAAGAATGATCTTGGACAGGTGCTCCCTGATGTAGTTCCTGATCATGACATAGGACAGGGTGATCCTGTTGTCACAGTAAATGGGGGATTTCCAGCCGGAGGCCCATTGGAAAGGCTCTTCCGGGCTCAGTTTGATCGCCTTTATGGTCAAAAGCAATTCGGCTGTCTTTTTTGCTGTATTTTTGTCAAAAATCATGCTACAAATGTATACAATTTTTAAGAATGAATCGTCTGTTGTTCTAAGCGAATCCAAGCTCGATTCACCTCCTGTCAGGTCGATGAGTTGGACGGATGAGAACCTCAGGCTTGTTCTGGGTTTCCTGCAGAGGAATGAGGCGGGGAGCTTCCTCCTCCACGGAAATGACATTAGCGGGATGTGGCGGGATTTCAAGAGGGAATTCAAGGTGATAGAGGCTGCCGGCGGACTTGTGCGCAACAAGGGGGGGCAGGTGCTGCTGATCTATCGTCATGACACCTGGGACCTGCCCAAAGGAAAGATCGACAAGGGCGAGACAAGGGAGCAGGCGGCATTGCGGGAGGTTAGGGAAGAGTGTGGCTTCAGTGATCTGAAACTTGGGGAATATCTCACAAACACCTATCATATCTATGAGGAGGGTGACAGGCAGATACTCAAGATCACCTATTGGTACTCCATGATTTCGGCTCAGACCGACCTGAAGCCCCAGCTGGAAGAGGGAATCACCGCCCTGAGCTGGATGGACCCGGACGCCCTGGAGCCGGTATTCGCCAACACCTATCCCAACATTAGATTGCTCCTCGGCAGTCTGAAGGCCTAGGCAGCCCGATCGCACGATGGGGGACCAGCCCTCAATTCTTCCTTTTCACAATATTGTCCTATCTTTGCCGCTTTTTTAAATGAGCGGAGATGACAGATTTCATTAGCAAGAGGCTGCCCACGGTCAAAGATGACATTCTATCAGGGATCACGGTAGCCCTGGCACTGGTCCCGGAGGCCGTTGCATTTGCCTTTGTGGCGGGCGTTGACCCCCTGGTGGGGCTTTATGCGGCTTTCATGGTCGGCCTGATCACCTCCGTATTCGGAGGTAGGCCGGGAATGATATCCGGTGCCACAGGGGCCCTGGCAGTGGTGATGGTGAGTATTGTGGCACAGGGAAACGCGCTGGGAGATCCTGCTGAGAACCTGGGACTCTATTATCTGTTTGCAACCGTGATTTTGATGGGAGCCCTGCAGATCCTCGCAGGAGTATTGAAACTCGGGAAGTTCGTCAGGCTGATCCCACACCCGGTCATGATGGGTTTCGTCAACGGCCTGGCCATTGTGATCTTCCTGTCCCAGCTGGGCATGTTCAAGAAGACTGTGGCAGGGAAAAAGGTTTGGCTGCAGGGCAATGAGCTCTACCTGATGGCAGGCCTGGTCGGGCTGACCATGCTGATCATGTACCTGCTTCCCAAATGGAAGCCGACCTCCAGGATGCCTGAGGCCCTGGTAGGGATATTGGCGATCTCCGCGATTGTGATCGGATTCGACCTGGACGTCGCCACGGTGGGGTCCTTCATCCGAGACGGGGGAGGAGAGGGGCTCAAGGGAGGGTTGCCGGCCTTCCAGTGGGAGCTTTTCAGCAAGGTTCCCCTGAACTGGTCCACCTTCACCTTCATCTTTCCCTATGCGCTCATCCTGGCAGCCATAGGCCTGATCGAGTCCCTGATGACCCTGAACCTGATCGATGACCTGACAGACACCCGGGGCAACGGCAACAGGGAATGCGTGGCCCAGGGATCCGCCAATGTGATCACCGGTCTTTTCGGGGGCATGGGAGGCTGTGCCATGATCGGACAATCCATCATCAACATCAAATCCGGAGGCCGCAGCCGCCTGTCGGGCATCGTTGCCGCGCTCATGCTGCTCGCCTTCATTCTTTTCGCCTCCAGCTATATCGAAAGGGTTCCGATCGCCGCCCTGGTGGGGGTCATGTTCATGGTGGTAGTGGGAACCTTCGCCTGGAGCAGCTTCAGGATATGGAACAAGATACCCCGTTCAGACGCCTTCGTCCTGATCCTGGTATCGTCGCTCACCGTGGTTTTTGACCTTGCGATCGCGGTCTTTGCAGGGGTCATAGTCAGTGCCCTGGTCTTCTCCTGGGAAAACGCCAAGCGCATCCGCGCCCGCAAGAGAATGAAGGATGACGGCACCAAGGTCTACGAGATCTGGGGTCCCCTTTTCTTCGGGTCCATTTCCGCCTTCAACGAAAAGTTCGACGTGAAGAATGACCCCGATGAGGTTGAGATCGATTTTGTGGAGTCGAGGATCAGCGACCATTCCGCGCTGGAAGCCATTTCCAACCTGGTGAGCAAATACCAGGCGGAGAACAAAAGCATCAGGCTCAAGCATCTGAGCGAAGAATGCAAGGCCCTGCTCTACAAGTCAGACGAGAGATTCCGCGAGGTCATAGTGGATGACATCGACGACCCGCGTTATCACCTGGCGGCCAATCCCGAGTTGTTTCCTAAGAGCCTTTCTGAATATCACCTGTGATGACGGCCGGAGGGACCAGCAGGGACACGTCTCCCCTGTTGAACAGGATGTCGCGCACGATGCTGGAGCTTATGTAGGAGGTGTCTGCACTGGTCAGCAGAAAAACGGTCTCTATCTTTGAGAGTTTGCGGTTCGTTTGGGCAATCGCCTTCTCGAACTCGAAATCCGCGGGGTTGCGCAAACCCCGAAGTATGAAGTCAGACCCCACGCTTTTGCAATAGTCAATGGTCAGTCCTTCATAGGTGTCGACCCTGACCGTCGGCTCATTCTCATAGGTCTTTTCAATGAATCCTCTTCTCTGTTCCAGGCCGAACATGTAGCTTTTGGAGGAATTGGTCCCAATGGCGATGATGATCTCATCGAATAGCGGGATGGCCCGGTCGATGATGTCCTTGTGTCCCAGGGTAAGTGGATCAAAGGATCCGGGGAAAACGGCTCTTTTCATACGGTTGCAGATTTAAATGAGCCTTCTATGGCGCTTCCGAACAGATCCTCCAGGCTGATTCCCGCCTCCAGGGCCTGCTTGGGCAGGATGCTTTCAGCGGTCAGGCCCGGAACCATGTTTAGCTCTATGAAATAGGGGATGTCTCCGATGATGATGAAATCTATCCGGGAAAGCCCTTTAAGCTGCATGCTGCGATAGATCTTCTCGGCCTCCCTCTCAATGTTCTCTCTTTGCGTCTCGCTGATTCGCGCGGGGGTTATCTCCTGGGACTCTCCCAGGTATTTCGCCTGGTAATCGAAGAAGTCATTTTCCGTGACGATTTCCGTGACGGGCATCACTTTTGTCTTCTGCTCATAGGTTATGACGCCAACCGAGACTTCAATTCCGTCGAGGAAGGCCTCGATCAGGATCTGGTCGTCCTCTTCAAAGGCCTTGCCGATCGCCTTTTGCAGATCCCTTTTGTGATAGACCTTGGATATTCCGAAGCTGGACCCGGAGCGATTGGGCTTCACAAAGCAGGGGAGTCCTACCTTCTCCAGGATCTCATCCTCATCAATGGCATCGCCCTCGTTCAGATACACCGAGGCCGCGCAGTGGATCCCGTAGGGCTTCAAGAGGCTGAGACAGTCTCTTTTGTTGAAGGCAACTGCCATCTGATAGAAGGGAGCCGAGGAGTGAGGAATCCCGAGCAGCTCAAAATAGGCCAGCAAGGTTCCGTCCTCGCCGGGATGCCCGTGTATGGCATTGAACACGGCGTCGAAACGCGTCTTGTATCCATTGACGGTCGTCGTGAAGTCTTCCATGTTGATGGGATGCTCTCTTCCGCTCTCGTCCACATAGACCCATTTGTCCTTCAGGATATGGACCCTGTAAGCGTTGTACCTTTCCCTGTTCAGGTGCTCGTAGACCACCTGTCCGCTCTTGAGCGAGATCTCTGCCTCCGAGGAATATCCCCCCATGACAATGGCGATGTTTTTTTTCATTCACTTAAGGCGTTTGTCCTCCTGGGTCGCCTAAAACAAACTTACGAAAAAGACTTGAATGGCAGCCGGGAGGGCTGCAGCCTTCCCGAAAATTACTTTATATTTGACAAAATTTACATCGGGATGAGTCTATTGGGATATCTGAAAAGCAAGGAATTTTTAAGGACGGTGATCCTCATTGTGGCTGTGAGCCTGATTTTGCTCTTTGCCCTGGGGAGGTGGTTGAACTACCACACCAAGCACGATGAGCGGATCGCGGTGCCCAATCTGGAGCAACTGAGCCTGGAGGAAACCGAAAAGGAACTTGCTGCGGTCAACCTGAGGTATGTGGTCATCGACTCGGCCTCCTACAATCCCAAGTATCCTGCCAAGAGCGTGATAGAGCAAAACCCCGCCGCCGGGCAATACGTCAAGGAAAACCGAAAGATCTACCTTACGCTCAACCCTTCTGACTACAGAAAGATCTCGGTGCCTAATGTGCTCGACAAGACCAAGCGGGAAGTTGTCACCCAGCTGAAGTCAGTGGGATTCAGGATCGGGGAGGAACGTTACATCCCTGACCTGGGCAAGGACGTGGTGCGGGGGATAGAAGTCGGCGGCAAGGAGGTCAAGCCCGGGGTGAGGCTTCCCAAGAACACCGTCATCGACCTGGTTCTGGGAGACGGCCTCGAGGAAAAGGAAGAGGGCCGTTGAGACTAGTGGCCTTCTCTCCATCGATTGATACGTGACGCATGGTTGAAAACAGCGAACAGGAGAACAGCGACGAGCTCTATGAGCATTTCAGGTTTGTAGCCGGAGAAGGCCAGGAGCCTCTGCGAGTGGACAAGTTCCTGATGAACTTCATCGAGAACGCAACGAGAAACAAGATCCAGCTTGCCATCAAGGCGGGCAACGTGCTTGTGAACGATTCGGAGGTGAAGGCCAATTACAAGGTTAAGCCTCAAGACGTGGTTCGGGTCGTGCTGGCTCATCCGCCGCACGAGAATCTCCTGGTGCCTGAAGACATTCCGCTGGACATAGTTTACGAGGACGAGGAACTGATCGTCATCGACAAGCCCGCCGGCCTCGTCGTGCATCCCGGGCACGGGAACTACAGCGGCACCCTGGTGAATGGATTGATCCATCACTTTCAGAACCTGCCCAGGAACAGCAGCGACCGCCCGGGGCTCATTCATCGCATCGACAAGGACACCAGCGGATTGCTGGTGGTCGCCAAAACTGATTTTTCCATGGCCCACCTGGCCCGTCAATTCTTCGACAGGACCACCCAGAGGAGGTACCTGGCCCTGGTCTGGGGGAGCATGGAGCAGGACGAAGGCACCATAGAGGGTCATATAGGAAGGAGCCAGAGGAACAGGTTGCAGATGGAGGTCTATCCGGAAGGAGACCACGGCAAGCCCGCCGTGACGCATTACAGGGTCCTGGAGCGATTCTCCTATGTCACCCTGGTGGAGTGCCGTCTCGAAACGGGAAGAACGCACCAGATCCGGGCCCATTTCAAGCACCTGGGGCATCCCCTTTTCAACGACGAGCGCTACGGAGGAGACAAGATCCTCAAGGGGACTACCTTCACCAAATACAGGCAGTTCGTGGAGAATTGCTTCAAGCTGCTTCCCAGGCAGGCCCTGCATGCACGGACCCTGGGTTTTGAGCATCCGACCACGGGGGAACACATGCATTTCGAATCGCCCATTCCCGAGGACATGAGCGCCTGCCTGGAGAAATGGAGGGTCTACACCAGGAGCCAGAAGGAGGACGAATGATATATTCGCAAAAACGACAGCTTATTCTTAAATTTGCAGAAACTGAAGTATAACCTGCATAAATCATAAAATAAACCATGAAAATCCTTATCTCACCTGCCAAATCGATGGACTTTGAATCAAAGGCGCCCGTAGAATCCTTTACGGAACCGATCTTTCTTGACCAGGCAGAACGGCTGAGCAAGGTTTTGAAGAAAAAGTCGGCCCGCTCGCTATCCAGGCTGATGTCGATCTCGGATGCGCTCGGCAAGCTCAATTACGAGAGGAACCAAAACTGGCATCTGCCCTTCACCTCCGACAATGCCAAGCAGGCGGTCTATTCCTTTACCGGTGAAGTCTACCGCGGGCTGGATGTTACAACACTTCCGGTCGAGGCGCTTGACAATCTCCAGGGCGAGCTGAGGATCCTGTCGGGACAGTACGGGCTGCTAAAACCCTTTGACCTGATACAGCCCTACAGGCTCGAGATGGGCACCAAGCTCAAGGTCGGCACAAAGAACAACCTCTATGAGTTCTGGGGAGACAAGATCACCAAGGCTTTGAACGAGGAGATGGAGGAGGGAGAGCTGCTCGTGAACCTGGCCAGCAACGAATACTTCAAGGCCATCAAGGTGAAGAAATTGAAAGGCCGTTTGATCACTCCCGTGTTCAAGGACTTCAAGAACGGAAAGCTGATGTCGATCATGACCTTTGCCAAGCACGCCAGGGGCCAGATGGTTCGCTACATCATTGAGAACGATTGCAAAAACGTGGAGGACATCAAAGGCTTCAATCTCGGCGGCTACGCCTATGCCGAGGATCTTTCATCAGACAGTGAGCTGGTGTTTACGCGCTGATCAGAGCTCGAAGGTCACAGGGTCTGAAACGTCGTTGTTTCGGCTGACCGCCCGAATGACAAAGGCTTTTGCCTCTTTCAGCTCCTTTTTTGACAGGTCCAGGTGTTTTTCACCGGTCAGGATCATCCTTCCCGAATTTGAGACCCCGTCCTGCTCCGCTCCGATTCGTTGAATGAGGTAGCGTACGGCTTCTTTTTCCTTGTTCTCCGGGAGGGTCTGCCAGGTGAGCCTGGCCGATTTGCCCTTGGCCTGCTCCAGCTGGACCTCGTATACGGGCTGGGGGACTCTCCTGACATTGTCGTCCACCACGGGTGGAAGGGCGGCATCCGGAAAACAGGTGCTCGCTATCCTTTCACGCACGTTCAGGGGGTTCTTGCGCAGCGTGCTTGCGCTGAAGAACGCGCTGCCCTGCACCTTAGACATGCTTTTGTTCAGCAGGAGCTGCTTCTCTATTTCCGTCGTGTCTTTGGCGTGCCAGGCGGGATCTTGTTCCTCCTCTGCCATTTTGTACAGGCTGTGGCCGATGTACAGCCTTGTTCCGAAGGAATTGTCTGCCCACCATTTGACCACTTCCCGGTAGTCCGCCTTGAGGTGGCCGATGTGCCAGTAGGCCTGGGGGAGGATATAGTCGAGCCATCCGTTCTTCATCCAAAGGGTGATGTCGGCATAGAGATCGTCGTAGTTGGTCTGCCCCGAATAGGTCGCTGATCCCCTGGGATCCCTGTCCCCATTGCGCCAAACCCCGAAAGGACTTACTCCGAACTGCACCCAGGGCTTCAGGCTTTTGATCTCGTGGCGAAGCTCCTGAATGATCATGTTCACGTTCTGCCGTCTCCACTCCTCCCGGTGTTCCGGATAATATCCCTCGCCGTATTTCTCAAAGGAGTGATCGTCCTGGAAGATTTCGCCCTTTAGCTTGTACGGGTAGAAATAGTCGTCGAGGTGTATGGCGTCGATGTCGTAGTTCTTTACCACTTCGTTGATGACCTTGAGCGTATACGCCCTCACTTCCGGCACCCCCGGATCGAAATATTTGTTCTTGCCGTAGTTCACGAACCATTCCGGGTGCTCATAGGTCAGTGGAAAGGGATTGGCCTGATACTCCTGGTAGTTCACCACGGCCCTGTACGGGTTGATCCAGGCGTGGAATTCCATGCCCCTTCGGTGGGTTTCCTCGACGAGGAAGGCCAGGGGGTCGTAGTAGGGCATCGGGGGCTCCCCGCTGAGACCGGTCAGATATCTCGACCAGGGCTCGTAGCTTGAATCGTAAAAGGCATCCGCCGAAGGTCGTATCTGAACGATCACCGCATTGAAGTTCATGCTCCGGCACATGTCAAGCAGCTCGACGAACTCCTTCTTCTGCTCGTCCGAGCTCATGTTCTTCCGGCTCGGCCAGTCGATGTTGCCCACCGTGGCGATCCAGACTCCCCGGAACTCTCTCTTCAATTCGGGTGTGACCTCGCTCTGTGACCGGGACAGAGCCGGGCAAAGCAGCAATGCGATAAGAAGCAGCCGGAGGGCCTTCGATCCGATCATGATCCTATGGTATTACAAATATCCTGATGTCAAGATTAACGTCTTTAGATCAATTTTATGTCACTATGTCATTAAAAAATGTCAGATTCTGTCAATTTTGATGAAAATCGTCAATGGCATAATCATTGTCCATAGTGGTACAGCGTTTAAACTTAATCGAATACAAATTAAAATATAATATCATGAGTAAAATAATTGGAATTGATTTAGGAACCACCAACTCTTGCGTTTCCGTGATGGAAGGAAACGAGCCCGTTGTCATTCCTAATGCAGAAGGAAAGAGAACGACTCCTTCCATTGTAGCCTTCGTCGAAGGAGGCGAGAGAAAGGTTGGTGACCCTGCCAAGCGCCAGGCGGTTACGAATCCAAGGAACACGATTTACTCCATAAAAAGATTCATGGGAAACAAATACTCGGAGTCCAAGTTGGAGGCTGAGCGAGTTCCTTATAAAGTGGTGAAGGGAGAGAATGACACTCCGCGGGTCGACATCGACGGAAGACTTTACACTCCGCAGGAGATCTCTGCCATGGTGCTGCAGAAGATGAAGAAGACGGCCGAGGACTACCTGGGCCATGAAGTGAAGGAAGCGGTGGTCACCGTTCCTGCCTACTTCAACGACGCCCAGAGGCAGGCCACCAAGGAAGCCGGAGAGATCGCGGGCCTGAAGGTGAGCAGGATCATCAACGAGCCTACTGCCGCTGCACTGGCCTATGGCCTGGACAAATCGGGTCAGGACAAGAAGATCGCGGTATACGACCTTGGAGGAGGTACCTTTGACATCTCGATCCTCGAGATCGGGGACGGAGTATTCGAAGTTCTCTCCACCAATGGGGATACCCACCTGGGTGGTGACGACTTCGACCAGGTGATCATCAACTGGCTGGCCGAGGAATTCATGAAGGAAGAGGAAATGGACCTGAGAAAGGACCCGATGGCGCTTCAAAGACTGAAGGAAGCTGCTGAAAAGGCAAAGATAGAGTTGTCCTCAGGGTCACAGACCGAGATCAACCTTCCCTACGTGACAGCGACAGCCTCAGGGCCCAAGCACCTCGTTAAGACCCTGACAAGGGCCCAGTTCGAGAAGCTCTCCGACTCGCTGATCAAAAGGTCAATGACCCCGGTGAGCGCTGCTTTGAAAGATGCAGACCTCAGCACCTCGGATATAGATGAAGTGATCCTGGTGGGAGGTTCCACAAGGATCCCAAGGATACAGGAAGAAGTTGAGAAGTTCTTCGGAAAGAAGCCTTCCAAGGGAGTGAACCCGGATGAGGTTGTGGCCATCGGTGCTGCGATCCAGGGAGGGGTTCTGACAGGAGACGTCAAGGACGTGCTGCTGCTGGACGTGACCCCGCTTTCGCTGGGTATCGAGACCATGGGCAACGTTGCGACCAAGCTGATCGAGGCGAATACCACGATTCCGACCAAGAAATCACAGGTCTTCTCCACCGCTGCTGACAACCAGCCTTCGGTTGAGATCCACGTGGTTCAGGGCGAGCGGGCCATGGCGGCCGACAACAAGACCATCGGCAGGTTCCACTTGGACGGCATCCCGCCGGCGCCAAGGGGAGTTCCTCAGATCGAGGTGACCTTTGACATCGACGCGAACGGAATCATCAATGTTTCTGCCAAGGACAAGGGTACCGGCAAGGAGCACAGCATCCGAATCGAAGCTTCATCCGGTCTTTCCGAAGAGGAGATCCAAAAGATGAAAGCCGATGCCGAGGCCAATGCCGAAGCTGACAAGAAGGCCAAGGAGACCGCTGAGAAGATCAATGCGGCAGATGCCATGATCTTCCAGACCGAAAGCCAGCTCAAGGAATTCGGAGAGAAGCTCTCAGCAGACAAGAAGGGCCCGATCGAAACAGCCCTGGAAGAATTGAAAAAGGCGCACGAGTCCAAGGACCTCGCTTTGATCGACGCTGCCATGGAGAAGATCAACGGGGCCTGGAAAGCGGCTTCCGAAGAGATCTACAAGGCGCAGCAGGAATCGCAGGCCGGAGGTCCCCAGCCGGGAGCTGACGCAGGAGCCGCTTCGGATGGAGAAGCAGCCCAGGACGATGTCCAGGATGTGGATTTTGAAGAGGTCAAGGAAGACTGATCCTTTAAAGCCTGAATGCATAAGGAAAAAAAGCCTGTCCAAAACGGACGGGCTTTTTTGCTTGTTTTTAGGTGCATTTCTGTCCGGAATCGATATATTTGAGGAGCTAATAATTCAATTGAAATGAGAAAAGTGATTTTTGCAGGAGCGACAGTGCTTCTGGCCTTCGTCCTAATGAGTTTCGCAAATTCGGACTTCGACTTTGGAATCAAAAAATTCGTTGGTGTTTGGGAATATGAGGTCCCCAATGCGCCCTACGGGTATCAGAATGGAACCATGACCCTGACAAAGGAAAAAAGAGAGCTGAAGGGAACGGTGAGCGTGGGCTCCTACACCACTGAGCTCGAAGAGATCCAAACCAAGAAAGACGAGTTGAGCGGTTTCGTGCGGGTAGAGGGTGAGAAGGTGCAGCTGAAGCTCACTTTCGACAAGGACAGCTTCGAAGGCTCTGCCCTTTCCTCCCAGGGAAGCATGGAAATGAAAGGCAAGCGCAAGGCAGACTAGACCGAAGCTTGTCAGGGGAAATTCGCGACTTTTGAGGCCATCGGGAAAAACGTTCTGGATAAGCGCATTTTTTTTAGATTTAAATTTTATTTTTGCGCATGCAGAACAAGGTTTTAATTCTCGATTTCGGTTCCCAGGTGACCCAGCTGATCGCAAGAAGGGTGAGGGAGCTCAACATCTATTGTGAGATCCATCCGTTTAACAGCAAGAAATTTGACGTAAGTGACTTCCAGGCAGTGATCCTGTCCGGAAGCCCGTATTCCGTGCGCAGTGAGGATGCTCCCCATCCCGACCTGACGGCCATCAAAGGCAAGAAGCCCCTTCTGGGCATCTGCTACGGCGCCCAATACCTTGTCCATTTTTTCGGAGGCAAGGTGGGGGCATCGAAATCACGGGAGTACGGAAGGGCTAACCTGTCTTTCCTGGACCATTCCAATGAGCTCTTCGACGGGATCAGCGAAGGGAGCCAGGTCTGGATGTCCCACAGCGACACCATCATCGAATTGCCCCCCAATTACAAGGTGATCGCCAGCACCGAGGACATCGACAACGCGGCCTATAAGATCGAAGGGGAGGAAACCTATGCGATACAGTTCCACCCCGAGGTCTATCATACGACCGACGGGACCCGTCTTCTGGAGAATTTCCTGGTTCACATCGCCGGGTTAAGCCAGGACTGGACGCCGAATGCCTTTGTGGAGACCACGGTAGAGGACCTGAAGAGGACCATAGGGAATGAAAAAGTTGTGCTGGGGCTGTCCGGGGGAGTGGATTCCACCGTCGCGGCTGTGCTGCTGGACAAGGCCATCGGCAAGAACCTCTATTGCATTTTTGTCAACAACGGACTGCTCCGCAAGCATGAGTTCGAGCGCGTGCTGGACCAGTACGAGCACATGGGACTCAACGTCAAGGGAGTGGATGCCTCGGAGCGGTTTTTGGAGAAGCTCAAGGGCATTGAGGATCCCGAGAAGAAGAGAAAGGCCATTGGCAATACCTTCATCGAGGTGTTCGACGACGAGGCCCACCTGATCGAAGACGTTACCTTCCTGGGCCAGGGAACCATCTACCCGGACGTGATCGAGTCGGTCTCCGTTCACGGTGGACCATCCGCAACCATAAAGTCCCACCACAACGTCGGGGGACTGCCTGATTTCATGAAGTTGAAGGTGGTGGAGCCACTGCGCATGATCTTCAAGGACGAGGTCAGGAGAGTGGGAAGGAGCCTGGGCATTGACGAAGAGCTGCTCGGCCGGCACCCTTTTCCCGGACCGGGGCTGGGAATTCGCATCCTGGGGGACATTACGGCCGAAAAGGTCAGGCTTCTCCAGGAGGTGGACCACATCTTCGTCGAAGGATTGAAGAGATGGGGCCTGTACGACAGCGTCTGGCAGGCCGGGGCCATGTTGCTGCCCGTGAATTCGGTAGGAGTAATGGGGGATGAGAGGACCTATGAGCGAGTTGTGGCCCTGAGAGCGGTGTCCTCGACAGACGGCATGACCGCCGACTGGGTGGATCTTCCCTACAAGTTCCTTCAGGAGACCTCCAACAAGATCATCAATGGAGTGAAAGGCGTCAACCGGGTGGTCTATGACATCAGCTCGAAACCGCCCGCGACCATAGAATGGGAATAAATGAGTTAAAGAAGCAACGAAGACAATGATTTCAACCAAGACGATTCGACTTTTTATGTTCTCCCTGCTGATCTGCGCGGGCTCTCTGCTGGCACAGGAAAAGAAGTTCATCACCTACAAGGTGAAGGAAGGAGAGAGCATTCAAAGCATTGCCAAATCGCTTTCAGTGACCCCTTATGATCTGCTCAAGCTAAACCCTGACGTCAAGGGTGACGTCAAGGCGGATGACATCCTGATCATTCCCAATAAGAACTATGACCCCCTGGGCGAGGTCAGCAATGCCGATCTCAGCAAAATAGGAGAGCGCGACATCGTGGTGGACAATTTCATCTATCATGAGGCAGCGCCGAAGGAAACCATCTACAGCATCCTGCAGCGCTACGAGATCAGCGAAGAGGAGCTAAGGAGAAACAATCCTATGCTCGCACGCGAAGGACTGAAAATAGGACAGGTGATCAAAATACCCCTGGGCCTTGACCTGGATGCCATGGAAGAAAAGGAGAAAAACACCCAACCCTACCTGGTTAAGCCCAAGGAGACCAAATACAGCATAGCCAGGCAGTTCGGGATCTCCATTGAGTACCTGGAAGAGCTGAATCCCAAGATTAAGGATGCCGGATTGAAGATCGATGACGTGATCCTGGTGCCGATCGAAGTCGTGGAAATCCCGGAGGACGATTACACAGTTCACAAGGTGGAGAAGATGGAGACCATGTTCAGTCTCACCCACAAGTACGGACTTTCGAGCGAGGAATTGATAGAAGCGAATCCTGAGCTGGCAGAAGGGGTCAAGGAAGGCATGCTGCTGAAGATCCCTAAGAAGGGCCCGGGCCTGAAGGATGATTTCGTCGATCTCGTCGATCCGGACAGGAGGTTGAAGATCGCACTTATGCTGCCTTTCAAAGCCAATCGCGACAGCCTGGATTTTGAGAATGACCGCTTGTTGAACATCACCTCCGATTTCTATCTTGGAGCGCTGGTTGCCATGGATTCCCTCAAGAAGCAAGGACTTTCGGTACACGCCGTGGTCTACGACACGGAGAACAGCGATCAGGTCTCGGATCGTTTGACCAGAAAACCCGAGTTCAGGGAATATGACGCCGTGATCGGGCCCTTGTTCATGACCAACCTGGAAAAGGTTGCCAACAATTTGAAGCAGAGCGAGTCACTGCTGGTGTCTCCCATTTCGAGCAAGGACCATTCCTCGATCGGAAATCTGAAGGTTGTGCAGGAAAAGGCAGCCCTGGACCAGCTGACAGTCGAAATGCTGGAATACATTAAAAGGACCCACGAGGACCAAAATCTCGTGATCATCAAGAACAGCAGCGAGAAATCCCAAATGGTCTATGACAGGATCCGAAGCGACATCGAGGAGCTTGCCTCACCCAGGAAGGTGATCGTGATGGAGCCCAAGGACGGCTATATCGATCCGGAGCTGTTCAGGGTATTCAGGGACACCCTCGACCGGGGGATCGTCAACTGGTTCCTGGTCACGGATGACGAGCCGGCTTTCCTGGGGGACGTATTCAACAACCTGGGGGTTTTCCCCGAAGCGGACAGCCTGGTCGTATTCGGTTTCGAGAAGAGTCGGAATTACAGCAAGATCGACAATAACTTTTTGGCGCGGGTCCATTTCCATTACCCGACCACCAACCACCTGGACCCGGTGAAGTCTTCATACCGGAACTTTGAGAAGGCCTACAGGAGAAAGTATCATTCCGTTCCCTCGGAATATTCCATCGAGGGCTTTGACGTGACTTATGACCTGCTCATGAGACTGAGTACAGGCGCAGACCTGATCGGGCAGGGAAGATCAGAGCGACTGGCCACCCGCTACAGTTATATCGAGAATACGGGCGGCAGCATTCTCAACAACGGAATTTACCTGGTTCGCTATGAAGGCCTGGAACTCAAGGTCATCGACACCTCGCAGGAGGCACCCATTAAGAATGCCTCTGTTGAGCCCTGAGGACAGTCATTGTGCTTCGAAGCTTTTCGGAGCATAGAGGGAGCTGAAGGCATGCTCGGCGAAACCGGCACCTGCTTCTTCATAAAGGTTGAAGACGGTCCTGACCCCGGCTTCCTGCAATTCGCGCATCTCGTCCTCATACCTGGAAATGGCGGCCACGGACAGGTCGCAGTGCAGTTTTTTGAGCTGTTCGATCACCTTCATGTGCGTCACATGGCTTGAGGTGGCCAGTATGATCACAGGGGGGTCCGAAGAAAGGTCGATCCTCTGCCAGAAGTTGAGATCCATGGCATCTCCCTGGATGACGTTCTTTCCCTCTTGAGCGAGTCGGTTGATCTTTTCCCGGTTCTGGTCGATGCCCAGGACGTTCTTGCCGTATTTGTCTTTCATCACCTCGTAAACCCTCTTCCCGGTTCGGCCCATTCCGAACACGACCACCTCCTCCTTTGAGAATTCGATCGGTTCGTCCCCGGGCAGCCTCGTCCTGCTTTCGAACTTCAGCAGGTACCTCTGCCACCTGGCGTAAATGCGGTCAGAGTACATGTTCATTGCCGAGGCAATGATAAAGGTGAAGGTGATGCTCAGCGCAAACACCAACATCCATTGGTTTGGCAGCCAGGCCTTGGATACCGCCGCAACCCCGACAATGAGACCGAATTCACTGTAATTGGCCAGGTTAAGCGTGGTGAGAAAGGAAGTCCTGGCCCTGAGCTTCAGTTTAGTAAGTATCAGGAAGAAGAGAATGACCTTAACGGGAAGCAGCACGGTAAAGATCAGGGCGAGGCCGACATCCTGAAGGGTAGGAAGCCCTGAAAGACCAATGCTCAGAAAAAAGCCCACAAGGAACAGGTCCTTGAAGCTCATCATCGCCTTGGCCAACTCATCCGCTCGGTGGTGTCCGGCGAGAAGCATGCCGAATATCACCGCTCCCAGGTCTGCCTTGAGCCCGACCAAATGGAAAAGGGTGGCACCCGCCGTGGGAATCAGCACCCCCAGCAGGATGAACAGTTCACCATGACCCGAGTCATCGAGCAGGCGGGAAAGAGGAGTTCTTTGAAGCAGCCAGGGAACGAACAAAAGCAGCAGCAAGGCCAGGGCCCAGGGAGATGGGTTCTCGTCCGCCGTCAGGGTGAGAAAGAGAACGGCAAAGATGTCCTGCATGATCAGAATACCAATCGCGATCCTGCCGTGCATGGATTTCGAGGTCCCGGTCTCTTCCAGGATCTTCACTGCAAAAACGGTGCTCGAGAAGCTCAGGGCGAACGAGATGAGCAGGACCTGTTCGGGTTTCAGCGAGGTGAGATAACTCAGGCCAAACAGGGACCCGGCCCATATCATGGTGCCGAAGAGCAATATGGTCACTGCCATGTGGAGGCTCGAAGTCAGCCAGATCTGAGGTTTGAGAAGTCCCTTGACCTTTAGCTTCAAGCCAATGGTGAACAACAGGAGTATCACTCCAAAATTGGCAATGTCCTTTAGGAATTCCGTGTTTTCGACGCCGAAGTAGTTCAGGGTGAAACCGGCAGCTAGAAAACCGACAAGCGGAGGCAATCCAACCTGCCTGACGGCATATCCGAAAACAAAGGCACAGAGCAACCAGATCGGATCCATGTCATTCGCTTTTTTGTCCCGTTAGACCCAGCCAGATCATCCCAAGAGCGGCCGACACGAGCGAGGCAGCCATGATGCCCACTTTTGCGATCTGAATGTACTTCTCTTCCTCAAAGGCCAGATCCGATATGAACATGGACATGGTGAACCCGATCCCGGCCAGCATTCCTGCCCCGTAAATATGGCTCCACCTGACTCCCTCGGGGAGCGAGGCCAGCTTGAGGCGCACGACGAGCTTTGAGAAGAGGGTGATCCCGAGGAGCTTACCAACCACCAGGCCGAGTATGATGCCGATCGAGATGGGGTGAAAAAGCATGTCCAAGACCTTTCCGTCAATGTGGACCCCGGCATTGCTGAGTGCAAACAGGGGCAGGATGAAATAGGCGGTGACGGGGTGGAGGGTATGCTCAAGACGTTGCAGGGGTGTGTGTGCCTGCTCGTTCAATTCCGTTATTTCGGAAAGGACATGGACCTGCCCTTTGGTCAGCAGGGAGGTCCCGGGATCCGTCTCCTGCTTTTTGTACTTGTCAAGGAGCTGTGAAAGCTTTGTTATGTAACTCACCTCGTCGATGCGGGTCCTGGCGGGAATGGTCAAGGCGATCAGGACCCCGGCTATTGTGGCATGAACCCCTGAATACACGAATGCGATCCAGACCCCTGCGAAACCCACCAGGGCGTAGAAAATGGTTTTCCTGACCCCGGCAAGATTGGCAATGACCAGGATGGCCAGGCAGACAGAAGCGTAGACCAGCTCATAGTAATCTATGGATTCGGTGTAGAATATGGCGATGACCATGACGGCACCCAGGTCATCCGCAATGGCCAGGGCCGTGAGGAATATCTTCAGGTTCAGGGGAACCTTTTTGCCCAGCATTGCCAGAAGGCCCAGGGCAAAGGCAATGTCCGTCGCCATGGGAATTCCCCATCCGTTGTCGTATTCGGGCGTGTCCAGATTGATTGCGAGATAGAGAATGGCGGGAATCACCATTCCCCCTACAGCGGCGGCAATGGGCAGGGAGGCCTTTTTCATGCTCGACAGCTCACCCCCCATGACCTCCCGCTTGATCTCGAGCCCCACAACGAAGAAGAAAATGGCCATGAGCCCGTCATTGATCCAGTGATGAATGGAAGAGATGATGTCTTTGCTCCCCCAGGCAATTCCAACCTTGATCTCATGCCAAACGTGGTGATAGGATTCGTAATAGGGAGAGTTCGCCCAAAAAAGGGCTGCTATGGTGGCCAGTATGAGCAAAAGGCCTCCATAGGTCTCCTCGTTTATGAAACTGCTCGTCCTGAAGTAGTTGACCGGTTTATTCTTCATAGATTCTTTGGAAGGGCCGCCGTCATCGGACGTCCTTTCTCCTCAAATTTATTAAGAAAATCCGGATCTTAAAGGCAGTGATCGGATTATTGGGCACAAAAAAAGCCTGACACGGTCAGGCTTTGGAGCTTAAACTCATCAGCTGTTTCACATCAGCATGGTCACCGGGTTCTCAATGTATTCCCTGAGCGTTTGCAGGAACAGGGCTCCTGTCGCGCCGTCTACCGTCCTGTGGTCACAGGCCAGGGTGAGCTTCATGGTGTTGCCGACCACGATGCTGTTGTTCCTGACCACGGGTTTCTGAACGATGGCCCCAACAGACAGTATGGCGGAATTCGGCTGATTGATTATCGAGGTGAAATCGGTGATGCCGAACATCCCGAGATTGGAGATGGTAAAGGTACTTCCTTCCATTTCATCCGGGGTCAGCTTTTTGTTGCGGGCTCGTCCCGCAAAGTCTTTTACCTGGGCCCCGATCTGGGTCAGGCTTTGCTCATCAGCGAATCTCAGGACCGGTACCAGCAGACCGTCCTCGACGGCTACAGCCACGCCTATGTGCACGTGGTGGTTCTTCTTGATCCTGTCGTCAAACCACTGCGAGTTCACCTGAGGGTGCTTTTTCAGGGCCAGAGCCGTCGCCTTGACCACCATGTCGTTGAAAGAGATCTTGGTGTCCGGGACCGAATTGTATTGATTCCTGAATGCGATGGCATTGTCCATGTCAAACTCCACGTTCAGGTAGTAGTGCGGCGCTGTGAATTTGGATTCGGCCAGCCTTCTGGCGATCACCTTCCTCATCTGGGAATTGTTCACTTCCTCGAAGCTTTCCTGACCGCTCGGGACGAAGGGCGCTGAGCTTGCCGCTCCGGCTCCAGGGGTGAAATTCTCGATGTCACGCTTTATGATTCGTCCGCCTTCGCCGGATCCTTTGACCTGTTGAAGATTGATGTTTCGTTCGGTTGCCAGCTTGCGTGCAAGGGGAGAGGCGATCACCCTGCCGTTGGAGCTGATCTGAACCGTTGTGGGTGCCTGGACCGTTTTGGTCACTGCCGCTGCAGGAGCAGGGCTCGGCTTGGCCTGCGGTGCAGGTGCAGGCGCAGGTGATTCTTTTTTCGCTGCAGGTGCCTGTGTGGCTTGCTGTCCCATCTTTGACAGGCTGCCCAGGTAAGGGCTCATGTCCGTGCCTTTTTCGCCGATCACGGCCAGCACTGCGTCCACCTGTGCCGAATTTCCTTCCTCAACCCCGATGTAGAGCAGGGTACCCTGGTGAAAGGACTCGAATTCCATGGTGGCCTTGTCTGTTTCGATCTCCGCGAGGATTTCTCCTTCCTCCACCTGGTCTCCGACCTTCTTGAGCCATTTTGCTACGGTTCCTTCGGTCATGGTGTCACTCAGCCGCGGCATGGTGACCACTTCAACGCCCTCCGGCAGATCCACGCTGCCGGCTTCCGAACCCGAGGTGTCGGCCGTTTCTTCTTGCTCCGCCGCCGGGGTTGCATCTGCAGTCTCAGCCGCTGAATTTCCAGTCTCGTTGAGCAGTGCCTTGAAATCCTCACCTTTTTCACCGATAATGGCCAGCAGGCTGTCGACATTGGCCGTTTCGCCTTCCTGAATTCCTATGTGAAGAAGGGTTCCCTCATGGAAGGATTCAAATTCCATGGTAGCCTTGTCGGTCTCGATCTCGGCCAGAATCTCTCCTTCTTCTACGTGGTCGCCTACTTTCTTGAGCCATTTTGCGACCACTCCTTCCGTCATGGTGTCGCTCAGTCTAGGCATGGTTATTATTTCCGCCATTTTCAGTTTTTTTAAGGTCTTAAGATTTACAAACGGTGCTTTAGAAACGGGTAGTCTTCCTGCTCGTAGACAACATCATAGAGCTGTTGTTTTTCCGGATACGGAGATTCATCCGCAAATTTCTCGCATTCCTCAACCATTGCTTTGACCTCGTTGTTGATCTTCTTGATCTCCTCCTCGGTCAGGTATTTCTTCTCCCGGATCACGTCCAGCACCTGGGTGATGGGGTCGATCTTCTTGTATTCGGCCACCTCGTCCTTGGTCCTGTACTTTTGGGCGTCACTCATCGAGTGCCCCCTGTATCTATAGGTCTTCATTTCCAGGAAATAGGGGCCTTTGCCGCTTCGTGCGTGTTTGAGTGCCTTGTCCATGGCCTTGGCCACTTCCACCGGATTCATGCCGTCAACCGGCTCGCTGGGCATCTCGTAGGCCAGCCCCAGCTTCCAGATGTCCGGGTGGTTGGCCGTTCGGGCCACCGATGTTCCCATGGCGTAACCGTTGTTCTCCACGATGAACACGACGGGCAGCTGCCAGGCCATGGCCATGTTGAAGGTCTCATGAAGCGATCCCTGACGCGCCGCGCCATCCCCAAAATAGGTGATGGTCACGCCATCCCGCCCAAAGTACTTGTCCGCAAAGGCGATGCCCGCACCCAGGGGGATCTGTCCGCCAACGATCCCATGGCCTCCGTAAAAGCCCTTCTCCTTCGAAAAAATATGCATGGAACCACCCATACCGTGAGACGTTCCGGTGACCTTGCCATAGAGTTCCGCCATCACGCGCTTGGGATCCACCCCCATGCCGATCGGCTGGACGTGGTTCCTGTAGGCCGTGATCATTTTGTCCTTTGAAAGGTCCATGGCGTGAAGCGCCCCGGCAAGAACCGCCTCCTGTCCGTTGTAGAGGTGCAGGAAACCCCTCACTTTCTGCTGGATGTAAACCGCTGCAAGCTTGTCTTCAAACTTTCTCCAGAACAACATGTCCCGGTACCAGTTCACATAGGTTTCCTTTGTTATTTTTTTCATGTTCCGTACATTTTTTTCGAATGGCAAAAATACAATTTTTTTGGAAAATCGGATTCCAAAAAAAGGCGCAATGTTACACTCGACACCCCTTAAGGCGTCGATTGAAGTCTTTCATCCTGCAGGAGACAGGGTCAGTCCTGCTCGATATAGTCTTCGATCGGGTTGCAGGAACACACCAGGTGCCTGTCTCCGTAGGCTTCGTTGACACGCCTGACGGTAGGCCAGTACTTGTTTTCGGCGACGAAATCAAGGGCAAAGGCGGCTTCCTTCCTCGAATAGGAATGTTCCCAGGTGTCGCTGGTAAGCATGGCCTGGGTGTGTGGGGCGTTCTTGAGCACGCTGTCCTCCCCGCTGAAGGCGTCGATCTCCTTCTTGATCTGTATCATTGCGGCCGCGAAGCGGTCAAGCTCCCTTTTGTTCTCGCTTTCCGTGGGTTCGATCATCAAAGTTCCTGCAACTGGGAAGGATACCGTTGGTGCATGGAATCCGAAGTCCATCAGGCGCTTGGCAACATCGGTGACCTCTATGCCTTTGGCCTTGAAATCCCTGAGGTCCACGATCATTTCATGCGCGACAAACCCTTTTTCGCCCGTGTACAGGATGGGATAATGATCCTGCAGCAGCTTCTTCAGGTAATTTGCATTGAGTATTGCAATGATCGTCGATCTTTTCAAACCGCTGGCTCCCAACATCTTGATGTAACTGTATGATATCAGGTCCACCATGGCGGATCCGAATGGCGCCGCCGAGATCGCGTGTATCGGTCTCGATCCTCCCGTTTTGATGATCGGGTTGGAAGGCAGGAACTCTGCCAGGTGCTCTGCAACGCAGATGGGCCCGACTCCGGGACCACCTCCCCCGTGAGGGATGGCAAAGGTCTTGTGCAGGTTCAGGTGGCAGACGTCCGCGCCGATTCGTGCAGGGTTGGTAAGCCCTACCTGGGCGTTCATGTTGGCGCCGTCCATATAGACCTGGCCTCCATTCTCGTGGATGATCCTGGTGATCTCCCGGATCGAGGATTCGAAGACCCCGTGGGTCGAAGGATAGGTCACCATGAGAGCCGCCAGGTTTTCCTTGTGCAGCAAGGCCTTTTCCCTCAGGTCCTCCACGTCGATGTTCCCGTTCTCCGAAGTTTTGGTCACCACGACCTTCATTCCCGCCATTACCGCCGATGCGGGGTTTGTCCCGTGCGCCGATGCGGGGATCAGGCAAATGTTCCTGTGGTCGTCTCCGTTGGCAAGGTGATAGGCCCTGATCACCATGAGCCCGGCGTATTCCCCCTGGGCGCCCGAATTGGGCTGCAGGGAGGTCGCGGCAAATCCGGTGATCACGTTGAGCTGAGATTCCAGTTCGCGAAGCATCTCGTGATAGCCCTGGGCCTGCTGTACAGGCACGAAGGGATGTATGGAGTTCCAGTTGCTCTGGCTCAGCGGAAGCATCTCGGTGGCCGCATTCAGTTTCATGGTGCAGGAACCCAATGAGATCATGGAGTCCGCCAGGGAAATGTCTTTTCGCTCCAAGCTTTTGATGTAGCGCATCATCTCGGTCTCCGAGTGGTATGAATTGAAGACCTCATGGGTCAGATACGCGGATTCCCTCCTGAGGTTGGTCGGGATCGACATGCTCACCGGGCAGTCCGTCACCTTGAACGAATAGAGGTTCTCGGCCTGCGCCAGGATCTCGATGATCTCCTCGACGTCTTTGAGGGTGGTCGTCTCATTGATGGAGATGCTGATGGCATGCTCGTCGATGTAATTGAAATTCACTTCCTTGCTCTCAGCTATGTCCTTAAGCCGCTGGGTATTGGTGACCCGGATTTTGAGCGTGTCGAAGAAATTGCTGTTTTCCTGGCTCAGCCCAAGCTTTTTGCAGGCGTCATTGAGTATGTTGGTCAGGGAGTGTATCTGCCTGGCGATGTATTTGATGCCGCCGCCGCCATGGTACACCGCGTACATGCCGGCCATGACCGCCAGGAGGACCTGGGCAGTGCAGATGTTCGAGGTGGCCTTCTCCCGCTTGATGTGCTGCTCCCGGGTCTGGAGGGCCATTCTCAGGGCCCTGTTGCCGTCCGTGTCAACGGTGACGCCAATGATCCTTCCGGGGATGAGTCTCTTGTATTCGTCCACTGTCGCGAAGTAGGCCGCGTGCGGCCCTCCGAATCCGAGCGGAATGCCGAATCGCTGGGTCGTGCCCACCGCCACATCCGCCCCCATCTCGGCCGGGGATTTCAGGATGGCCAGGCTCAACAGGTCTGCCGCAACGACGACCTTGCATTCCTGTGCGTGCGCTCGTTCGATGAACTCCGTGTAGTCGAAGATCTGCCCGTAGCTTGCCGGGTACTGCACGATGCAGCCAAAGCAGCTGTCGTCGATCTCCATGCTTTCGTGATCTCCAAAGACAAGTTCGATTCCAAGGGGTTCTGCACGGGTGATGAGTATGTCTCGCGTCTGGGGCAGGATGTGGTCTGAAACGAAGAAGGTGTTCGCGTCTATTTTCTTCTTGGCCCGGCTCCTGGCGTTGTAAAGCATGATCATGGCTTCCGCTGCGGCCGTGCCTTCATCGAGCAGGGAGGAGTTCGCTATGGGCAGACCCGTCAGGTCGGTCACCACGGTCTGGAAGTTGAGCAGTGCCTCCAGTCTCCCCTGGGAGATCTCCGCCTGGTAGGGCGTATAGGAGGTGTACCAGCTGGGGTTCTCAAAAATGTTCCGCTGGATCACCGCGGGCAGGGTGGTGGGATGGTAGCCCATCCCTATGTAGGATTTGAACAATTTGTTCTTGTTCCCCAGTTTCTGGATGTGGGAGGCGAATTCATTTTCACTCAGTGCCTCCGGGAGGTTGAGCTCCCTTTTGAGAAGAATGTCATCGGGAACGGTGTTGTACACGAGTTCCTGGAGTGACTCCACCCCAATGGTCTTGAGCATTTCATTGACCTCTTCATTGCTGGGTCCAAGGTGTCTTAGGACAAAAGAATCAGTTTGCATAGAGTATGTGTTTGCGAGGACACAAAAATACTCATTTTGAGCAAAACATATTGGCCTTGAAAGGGATATATTGGCTAGAATTTATTAACTTTTTCAATCCAAAACCACCCTGATGAATCTGTTGAACAGGATCTTCAGCTTTTACGTATTCAGCAATATTCATGTAGCAGTGAGCACGGCCTGCCTGGTCCTGCTGACCCTTGAGCCCCATCCCATTGATCCTTACCCGACTGCGCTTTTCGTTTTTTGCTCTACCGTGCTGGGCTACAATTTCATAAGGGTGATGGAAAGGAGCAGGACCCATCCCTTGCTGGACAACTGGGCACGTTCAAGTGCAAGGCCCCTTCTGCTTGTCAATGCCGTTTCGCTGATCGGCCTTCTTCTGGCTTCCTTGCGACTCAACCGCGAAGGCCTGCTGCTGCTCATTCCCTTTTTCCTGTTGACCTTGTTCTATGTGTATCCGGGAAGCAAAAAGTTCAGGGGCCTTCGGAGTCTGCCAGGCCTCAAGCTCTTCGTGATCGCAGTGGTCTGGTCCGGGGTGACCGTGCTTTTTCCCCTGGTGGCCAATTTTCTGCCGGTGGGGCAGGGGGAGTGGATCGTCTTTGCCCAGCGCTTTTTGCTGATCCTGGCCATCACCATTCCCTTTGACCTCCGTGACCTTCAGTTTGACGACGAGGACCTCGCGACCTTGCCACAGGCCCTGGGTCCAGGGGCTTCCAAGCTCATCGCGCTGGGGGCCCTGGCCCTGTTTGCCTCGCTGTTTTTCATCGGCTCCCATTTTGATTCAAAGCATAGAATTGCCGGGTTGGCGATCGCAGTCGTGTCGGCCTTGCTTGTGCTAAAGGCGGGGATCTACCAGCAAAGGTACTATAGCGCGTTCTGGGTCGAGGCGATCCCGATCCTGTGGTACCTGCTTATTGTGCTTTTTCCCTGAAGCGATTTTTCAGGATGAGCAGGTCCGTGTTGTTCTTTTCCCACTCCTTCGTGAACTCCTCGGGCACCGGCGTGAACACATAGGTAAAGGCACTGAGAATGACATCCATGTCCCCGTCCTGGTCCACGTCGCCCTTGTCGAGAAGGAACCAGCGGCTAAGATTAGATTCCCCGAACTTGAAAGGCTTGAATTCCATGTTGGCCGCGTCCAGGGTCTCCAGGTAAACCAAAGACAGGTCGGCTGCGTTTTCATAATCGGGAAAGGTCGAGATGATCACGAAGTCCTGGTCCCCGTCCTGGTCGAAGTCGTCAGCAACGAAGCGGGTCGCTCCGTTGAGCGGTTGAAAGTGCGCCTCCGTGAAATTGTTGTTTCCGTCATTCAGGTGGATCCTCAGGCCGTGATAGGGCTTGGCGATGTAGGTCTTGTCGGCGTTGTCCCCGTTCACGGTAACGATGTCCGTGTCGCCGTCATTGTCAAAATCCAGGAGTTCAAACCAACTGCTTCCGTAAATCGGGCTGAACCGGATCGCCTTGTCCACGCTGAAGCGCAGATCCTCCTTTTGGTAAAGGACGGTGATGCTCTCGTCTCCCTGTGAGGTGATTGCCACCAGGTCCGGTTTTCCGTCCTGGTCCATGTCCCTGGAAAGGGTGCGGATCGTGCCCGGCTGGGTCAGCAGGATCTTTCGCTCGTATCCCCCGGAGGGGAGTCCCCGCATGAGGGTGAGCTGCCCGGTCCTGTGGCCGAATTCGCTTATTACCAGCTCGTCGATGCCATCCCCATCGAGATCCACGACCAGGGTGTTGACCGGTCTGTGAAAGATCTCCTTCATCGTCTCCTGCCCATTAGCGCTCACTCGCACGATCCTACCGGAGGAAAGTTCCGAAGGATCCAGGATCCCAACGTCCGTGATGTAGGCCACCGTGTCCTTGGAAGTGAAGTCGGTGATGGCGTGCTCCACCTTGAAGAGGTTCTTCGTGGAATTCGATTGGAAGTCATATTCCAACAGGCTGCCGGAGATGTCGCCCGCCCAAAGTTTGCCCGAGTCCTCGTCATAGTCGAGGAAGGTAAAATATGAGCCGGGTATCTCGTCAAGCGTCACGGGAAGGGAACTGAACTGATCCTGATCCCCGAAGCTGCTGGTCACTGGCTGCCCGGCAAGGCTGTCGGGGGCTCTGCTCAGCACATATTCCTTCAGCAGCTCCCAGTCCTTCGGATCAATGACAGGGGTGAAGGGGAAAACGCCTGCCTTGTGCAGGATCTCCATCTCTTCATAGGCCAAACCCTTCATGGGGTCAAAGCCTTCTTCACGAATTCCCATTCGCGCCGCCATTTCAGGCAGGACCTTTTCGCTCCATAGCTCTTTGGTGAGCTGACCGGGATCCGGGGCCACGTGGCACCGGGCGCAATGGGCATTGTAAAGCTCTGCTGCTTTCCGCTCCCTGGCCTCCTTCCTGCCACAGGAAATGGCACTGAGCAGCATTGGGATCAGAAGCAGGAAGATGCCATGCTTGAGGAATCTTATCTTCTTTGAAGTCAATTTATTAGCTGATGTACTCTGACATTTTTTCGCGCTCCTCTTCGGCCAGTTTGGAATCGATCAGAATCCTTCCGCTGTGCTCATCCGTGATGATCTTCTTTCTTGAGGCGATCTCGACCTGTCTTTGAGGCGGGATGGTGAAGAAGGATCCTCCCGAGGCGCCTCTTTCAATGGTCACGACGGCCAGGCCGTTGCGCACGGTCGAGCGGATTCTCTTGTAGGCGGTCAGCAGTCGCTCGTCTATCTGCTTGCTGAATTCAGCAGATTTCTTTTCGAGCAGTTTTTCCTCTTTTTCGGTTTCCTCCATGATGGCATTGAGCTCATCCTGCTTGTGTTTCAGGTGGGTCTCCTTTTCCGCCATTTTCTCCTTGGCGGCATCGATGATCTCATTTTTCTGCGCGATCTTGGCCTCGAATTCCCGAATATGCTTTTCCGCAAGCTGGATCTCAAGGTCCTGGTATTCGATCTCCTTGGAAATGGAGTCGAACTCCCTGTTGTTCCTCACGTTCTTCTGCTGCTCCTGGTATTTTTTAGAAAGGGCCTTTGCCTCTTCGATGTTGTTCCTCTTGTTCGCTATGGCTGTTTCCAGATTCTCAATGTCCGTGCTGAAATTACTCAAGCGCGTCTGCAGACCGGCTATCTCGTCTTCCAGGTCCTTGACTTCCAGGGGAAGCTCGCCTCTCATGTTCTTGATCTCGTCGATCCTTGAGTCAATGAGCTGCAAGTCGTAAAGGGCTCTGAGTTTTTCTTCAACGGTAACTTCTTTTTTCTTCGCCATCTCTAAAAATAATTGATCGGATTTGTACTGTTTTTCGATAGAATCACCCCTCCTTTGGGCTGGGCAGGTGCAAAATTAGTGATTTTTTTTGTAAGATATTCCGCCAGGAGGTTTTTTGTAAACTGCTCACTTTCGTAGTGTCCGATGTCGACAAGGATGATCCTGTCCTCGGCTTTGAAAAAATCGTGATATTTAAGGTCCGAGGTCACATAGACATCTGCTCCGGACGAGATTGCCGCCCCGATACCGAAGCTGCCCGAACCACCGAGTACCGCAATCTTTCGCACGGTTTTGTTGTTCAGTTTTGAATGACGGATCACAGGGGTTCCGAAGATGCTTTTCAGGTCGCTGAGAAATTGACGGGTCCCGGTCTCTTCCGGGAGCTCGCCGACGATTCCCATTCCGATCTCCGGGTGCCTGTTGTCGACGCTGATCACGTCAAAGGCCACTTCTTCGTAAGGATGGCTGTCTCGGAGGGCCTTGAGCACCTTTCCTTCCAGGTGGCTGTCGAAGATCACGGTGACCAGGACCTCGGGCACCCTTTGCAGGATTTCCTTTTCACCCACTGCGGGTTTGCTCTCCTCATTGCCCAGATAGGTTCCCTCTCCCGCCGCGTTGAAGCTGCAATGGCTGTAGTTCCCTATGCAGCCGGCACCTGCCCCGAACAGGGATTGCCTGACTTGCTCTGCCGAGTTCGGGGGCACGTAGGTGGAAAGCTTCTTCAGGGTTCCCGCCTTGGGCAGCATCACTTTTCGGTTCTGCAAGCCCAGCATCTCGCCCATCTTGTCGGAAACGCCCCGGATGGAATTGTCCAGCGCGGTGTGCATGGCGTAGATGGCGATGTCGTTCTTGATGGCCCTGATCACGGTTCGCTCCACATAAGTCTTTCCGTTGAGCTTCTTCAGTCCCGAGAAGATGATGGGATGAAAGCTGACGATCAGGTTGCACCCTTCCCGGATGGCCTCTTCAACGGTTTCCTCAAGGCAGTCCAGGGAAACCAGGATCCCGCTGACCTCATGTTCACGGTCACCCACCAGGAGCCCCACGTTGTCAAAATCCTCGGCATAGTCCAGGGGGCACAATTCTTCGATCAGCTCGGTTACTTCTTTGATTCTCATTGTTCTGCAGTTTTGTCGTATTTCAGTCTTAAGGCATCCAGGTCGGGCGTTCTGGGCCTGGGCCGCTCCCGTTCGTATTCATAGATCATCCTGCCCAGTTTCGCCAGGAAGGGAAAGGCAAGGGTCTCGTATTCGTAGTTTCCGTCATTCAGGATCTCATTGTCGTTGGCGTAGATCACCGCCGTCAACAGGAATTCTATACCATTTTCGAAGTCGACGATATAGGCATTGTCGATGCAGAAGCCATAGGCCAGCCCGATCTTGTTGAAGATGCGAATATGGGATGGGATAACTGCCTGGTCGTCGTCCCCGTACATGAAGAACTTGCAGTAGTTGTCAGGCTTGTCCCCGTAGTCCGGGTGAAGGGTTTCACGGGGGAGCTGTGACATGCAGGTCAGAAGGAATTCCCGGTCCTCGTCGGTAAGATCGAATCTTTCCTGCTCTGCCAGGGACTCGGGGAAGACCAGGGCCCGAAGCCCCTTTTGAAGCTCCGAGATCGTGCAGAAGTTCTTTCCGGCAAAATCCATGGGTTCCTCAAGGATGTTTTCGCCCTGCTGATGTCCCTTTCCAAGGAGTATGGGCTCGGGTGACCGGAAGCTCCCTGTGCTTCGACGGGCTTCCTGCCGGTAGATCACTTGCCCGGTGTCCCCGGTGTAGAACTCCATGGCATTCGTATGCCGGTTTTCTTCTTCGCTCAGAGGAACGGAAAGGCGGTGAGTCAGCCTGAGCTCCTCATATCCCTTTGACTTCAGCAATAGGTTCAGGGAGTCCTGGCCAAGGAACTCATAGGTCCTGTTGTAGGCTTCATTGTCGCTGAGCACGAAGAGCTTTTTGACGTAATGCCCCATGGAAGGTCTTCCGGAGGCCGAGGTGGTATCGACCAGGGCCGCCTGTTGCCCCGAGAAGCTGCTGTCGATTCGCATCCAAGTTTCCCTGTTCAGCCCTTCGATTCCGAGCCGGTCGATCTTCTCGAGAGCCAGGGCCGCACCAAAGAGCTTGATGCTGCTCGCCGGGTAGAAGTATTCGTTTGGGTCCAGCCTGTAGGAATAGGATCTAAAGACCGGGGCATTGTCCTCCTTCCTGTCGATCTGGGTGTAAAGTATCTGAACGCGGTGCGCCTTCGGATCGCTGAGCACCTTTTCGAAGTCGCCGGCTCGCTGCTGCATCAGTTCCAGCAGCAAGGTGTCGGTACCTGCCTGGGCACTGAGATCAAAGAGCATCCCAAGCACCAGGAAGAAAGTCAAAAAGCCAAGGTTACATCCAGGTCCCTTTAATTTGTTATTCGTTTTTCTCATAGATCTCAATGACATTCTCGCCGCTCGACTTCTTGTAGGCCCTGTACATTCCGGCCGTGTTGAAGTCCCAGGCCACATTCCCGTCCTTGTCGAGGCCGATCATGCCTCCGTCACCCCCCAGGTCCCGGATCTGACCGATAACCTCCTCCAGGGCCTTGGCCAGGCTCATTCCTTTGTAGAGCATCAGGTTGGATGCCTCATGGGCGGCCAGCGTGCGGATGAAGTATTCCCCGGTGCCCGTGCAGGAGATCCCGCAGGTCTTGTTGTTGGCGTAGTTTCCGGCCCCAATGATAGGGGAGTCACCGATCCTGCCGAACTTCTTGTTGGTCATTCCTCCCGTTGAGGTTCCTGCGGCCAGATTGCCCATGGCGTCCAGGGCGACGCAGCCCACCGTTCCGTATTTGTGATCGTCTATCCCTTCCGGGTTCAGCAGGGAGGAATGGTCCAGGCTGACCTTTTCTTTTTCCTGGGCCTGCTGCAACTGCTGATATCTTTTTTCGGTGTCAAAATAGGAGGTCTCCACAAAGGTTAGGTCGAACTGGCGGAGGAAGGTCTCTGCGCCCTCGCCTGAGAGCATGACGTGACGCGTGCTGTCCTTGACCAGGATCGCCGCGTCTATGGGATTCTTGATGTGGGTCACCCCGGCAACCGCTCCTGCGTTAAGGCTGTGCCCTTCCATGATGGAGGCGTCAAGCTCGTGCTTGCCAATGCTGTTGAACACGGCTCCCTTTCCTGCGTTGAACAGGGGGGAGTCCTCCATGATGTTGATCGCGCTGCGCACGGCTTCCACAGAAGTTCCTCCCGCCGAGAGCACGGCATAACCCGCATCCAGGGCTTCCTGCAGCTTCGCCTTGTAGGCTTCTTCCATCTCCGGGGTCATGTTCTCCTTCTTGATGGTTCCGGCACCCCCGTGGATCACCAGGGCCAGGGGTTTTTGCCCGCTTGTTTCTTCCGCGGAAGCCGCACTTTCTGTACTAGCTTCCTTTTGCTCCTCGTCGCGTTGTGCTTCAGCGCATCCCGATAAAACCAGAAAAAATAGGGCTATGCAGGCAAAGGACAGGGACTTGACGAATGATGTTTTCATATTGTACGATTGATTGATATTGATCATTAATTCTATATTTCTTGGATTCAGTCGTTTGATCTTACCAGGTCCAGGAAGTCCTCAACGGCATTCCAGTAGAGCTCGTGCCCCGGATTGTCGCTCCACAGGGCCTTGGAGCCATGCCTGCCTTCGTCTTCAGGCAGGAAGGACCGCTTTTCCCCGGGGACGGCCTCGTAAATGGGCTTCCATTCTTCGTACTCGCTCCTGGCGGAGCTTATGAACACGGGCGCCGTTACCCGCCTGGCGAAGTCCCTGATCTCCTTTCGATTGACCTTGAAATATTCTGCAGGGGAAAAGGCCAGGATTCCCGACAGGTTCTTGTGGTGACCACTGCCCATGTAGAACATCAGGGCCGCGGAGTAGGAGCTTCCCCAGAGGAGAATCTTGTCAGGTTTCAAGCCATGCCTGACGTAAACATAGGCCGCCTCTATGTCTGTAAGGGCATCCAGGTATTCGGTAGGGAGGTTCTTTGACCGGGCTTCCCTGTGCGTTTCGTTGATGACCCCATTCACGGAATCACCGGCTCTCTGATCCACTGCCATGCAGTTGAATCCCAGGGCATTTAGTTTCGGGGCGATCTCACGGTATTCCCCCCGGCTGTAACCGGCCTGGTGGTAGAGAATGATCATGGGGGCCTTCGAGTCGGCGGTCATGTACAGGTCTGCGGTCACCTTGATCCCGTCCCCCGAGCTGAACGAGATCTTCTCTCCCGTAAAGGAAGCTGTGTCGTTTTGGGCATTCAGATCAATGACGAACAGGGCCAGGAAAAGGCAAACGGAACAAATCCATTGCATAGATTGTGCGATCTTGGTTTCAAGACCTAAAAGTAGGGATTATTTTCCTCTCCTGAAATTCTCGCCGGGGCCTTTTATCCTATCTCCGGGCGATTAGCCAAAAAGCTTTTTGGAGCGGTTCCAGTAGACGTCCATCTGCTCCAGGGTGAGCTCCTCCAGGGATTCCCCGTTCTTCTCAGCCTCCGACTCCAGGTATTTGAACCTTTGGATGAACTTCTTGTTGGTGCGTTCAAGGGCGCTTTCGGGATCGACCTTGATGAAGCGCGAAAAATTGATCAGCGAAAAGAGAACGTCGCCAAATTCCGATTCGACCTTGTCCTGCTTTTCTGCGTCGATCTCCGCCTTTAGCTCCGAGAGTTCCTCACGGACCTTTTCCAGCACCTGCCCCGGTTCGTCCCAGTCAAATCCGGCACTGGCCGCCTTGTCCTGGATCCGGCTCGCCTTGATCATGGCCGGCAGCGATCTCGGAACCCCTTCGAGCACCGATTTCTTTCCTTCTTTGAGCTTCAGCTGCTCCCAGTTCCTGGCCACCTCGTCTTCCGATTCGGCCACCACGTCGCCGAAGACGTGGGGATGCCTGTGAATGAGCTTTTCGTTGATCCCCTCGATCACCTCCCTGATCCCGAAGGAAGAGCTCTCCGAAGCGATCTTGGAGTAGAACACGATGTGGAGCAACAGGTCGCCCAGCTCCTTTCGGATCTCGGGCATGTCCCCGTCGAGTATGGCGTCGCCCAGCTCATAGGTTTCTTCAATGGTCAGGTGGCGAAGGGACTCCATGGTCTGCTTTCTGTCCCAGGGACACTTCTCCCGCAACTCGTCCATGATGTCGAGAAGCCTTCCAAAGGCCTTGAGCTGTCCTTCCCTCTCAGTCATTCTGCTCCTGTTCCTGTTCTGCTTCTTCCTTCATTCCCGAGAAGTCGAATTCCGACTCTACGAGCGAGTTGTACCAGGCCAAGACTTTTTTTACGTTGGAAGCATATACCCGCTCCGCATCGTATTCGGGGAGCACCTCTCCAAAGTAGCTCAGCAGGGTATCCTTGTCCGATTTTGGGTCGATCGCGGCCTGACCGCCCTCCTTTTCATGGATCTTCAAAAAGACCTCTCTCAGGGGAACTTCCTCCTCATAGGTGTATATGGCGATGTCATTCAGGGTGCTGATGTTGTGCAGCCCGTTGACCGGGAACCTCTTGCCATCCGACAGGGCCTGAACGATCAGGCCTGACTTGGTCTTTGAAATGATCTCATAAAGACCGGGTTTGCCAGAAATGGCAATGATTTTCTCTAGACTCATAGTTCGATTGTTATTTTTTGATATTCGGGAATTTCATGCGGTAGGCGACATCCACCTTTCCTTTGGATATGTTTTCAAGCTTCTTCTTCAGCAATCTCTTCTTCAGGGAGGAAAGCCTGTCGGTGAAGAGCACTCCTTCGATGTGGTCGTATTCGTGCTGAAAGATCCTTGCGGCCAGTCCGTCCAGGACTTCTTCCTTCGGATCGAATTTCTCATCAAGGTACCTCACCCGGATGGTTTCAGGGCGAAAGACGTCCTCGTTGATGTTCGGGATGCTCAGGCAGCCTTCGTTGAAAGCCCATTCGTCTCCTTCCTCTTCCACGATCCTGGCATTGATGAAGGTCCGCTTGAAGTTTTTGAGAAATTCTCTTTCTTCTGCATCCAGCTCCTCGTTTTCGGCGAAAGGAGAGGCATCGATCAGGAACAGCCTGATGTCCTTGCCGATCTGGGGAGCTGCAAGACCAACCCCCTGTGCATTCTTCATGGTCTCCTCCATGTTCACCAGCAGCTCTTCCAGTCCCGGATAATCCTTGTCAATGTCTTTTCCCAATTTTCTGAGTACCGGATCTCCGTAGGCAACTATCGGTAAAATCATTTGAACTTCATTTTATTTGAACACTTGTGATCAGTTCGACTCTGTATCCTTCCTGTACAGGTAGGACTGCAGGATCAGCGTTGCGCTGATCTCATCCACGAGTCCCTTCTGTCTCCTTTTCTTCTTTCCCATTCCGCTTTCGATCATGGACTGGACCGCCATTTTGGAGGTGAAGCGCTCATCCACGCGCTCGACCGGAATTTCCGGAAATCTCAAGCTGAGCTCCCGGAGGAAAGGACGGATCAGCTCTTCGCTCTCGGAGGGGGAATTGTCCATCTGCCGGGGCTCACCCACCAGGAAGAGCTCTACCTCCTGATCTTCGAGGTATTTTTCAAGGAAGTCAAGCAATTCGTTCGTGGCGACCGTTTTCAGGCCCGAGGCGATGATCTGCATGTCATCCGTAACGGCTATTCCCGTTCTCTTGGCTCCGAAATCCATCGCCAGTATCTGCGGCATCAATCTTGAAATTTTTGCAAATTTACTTCTTTTTTGTTTCAAAAGAAGGGGAATAAAATGGAAATTTTGCCCCTGCTTGTTTATATTTGGGGCTTAATTTCGACCCATGGAAGCACTTAGAAAGACCATAGAAAACGCATTTGAAAACAGAGAGCTGCTTGCCGAGCAGAAAACCCAGTCTGCGATCCGGGAGGTGATTTCCCTGCTCGACGCCGGAGAGCTCAGGGTGGCACAGCCCACGGAAAAGGGCTGGTTGGTCAACGAGTGGGTCAAGAAGGCCGTGGTGCTCTATTTTCCCATTCAGAAGATGGAGACCATGGAAGTGGGAATTTTCGAGTACCACGACAAGATCCCGTTGAAGACCGGCTACAAGGAAAAGGGAATCCGGGTGGTGCCGCATGCGGTGGCGCGATACGGTTCCTATATTTCCGGGGGGACCATCCTGATGCCGAGCTATGTCAACATCGGGGCCTATGTCGATGAGGGAACCATGGTCGATACCTGGGCCACGGTGGGCAGCTGCGCCCAGATCGGGAAGAATGTCCACCTCAGCGGCGGAGTTGGGATCGGAGGAGTGCTTGAGCCGCTCCAGGCGGCGCCTGTCATCATAGAGGACAACGTCTTTGTAGGCTCGCGCTGCATTGTGGCCGAAGGGGCTAGAGCGGAGCGGGAGGCCGTGCTCGGAGCCAACGGCGTGCTCACCGCCTCGACCA
>CAZAZM010000007.1:21408-89200 GCA_964489625.1 uncultured Flavobacteriaceae bacterium | reverse complement strand
GGAATGGTGCAGCGGATTCAACATGGCCAGGGAGGCGGACCTCCTCTTTCACGACAGCCAGTATTCCCAGGAAGAATACGACCGTCGGATCGGATGGGGGCATTGCTCGATCGGACAGGCCATTGATTTCGGAAGGCTGGCAGGCGTCAGGAAGCTGGTGCTCTTTCACCACGACCCCACGAATTCGGACACCCAGCTGGAACAATTGCTCCGGGATTGCTCCCAGGCCGAAACGGCGCCTTTTGAGATCAGCCTGGCCAGGGAAAGCGAAGTGTTTTACCTGTGAAGACCAAAGGGCAATTCCAAATCCTCCACTTGCCGACAAACTCAACCCCACCATGTTTCCCTGTCCAGACTCCTGTATTGCACGGCCTCTGCGAGGTGCTCTGACCGGATGTCATCTGACCCCGACAGGTCTGCAATGGTGCGCGACACCCTCAGGATCCGGTCGTAGGCCCTGGCAGAGAGGCTGAGATTCGTCATCGCTTTGTGCAGTATGGTTTTGGCGCTTTCAGACAGAATGCAGCACTTTCTAATCGTCCTGACCGTCATCTGGGCATTGCAATGCACACCGACCTGGTCCTTGAATCGAAGCGCCTGGCGGCTTCTCGCTTCCTGAACCCGCTCCCGGATCACCCTGCTGGCTTCCCCCAGTTTCCTCCCGGAGAGCTCCTCCACGGGAACGGGGGACACTTCAAGGTGCAGGTCGATCCTGTCCAGCAAGGGACCGGAAATCCTCGACCTGTATCTTTTCATTTCCCTGGTGGAGGAGCCCGCGACGTCCTGCCTCACGGCATATCCCCCGGGGCTGGGGTTCATGCTTGCGACTAGCATGAAGCTGCTCGGATAGGTGACGGTGAACCGCGTCCTCGAGATCACCACCTTCCGGTCTTCAAGGGGTTGCCTCAGGGCCTCGAGGACATTCTTCCTGAACTCGGGAAGCTCATCGAGAAACAGGATTCCGTTGTGGGCCAGCGAGATCTCGCCGGGCAAGGGAAAGGATCCTCCGCCGACAAGGGCTGCCGTGCTGGACGAATGATGGGGATCCCTGAAAGGCCGTCGAATTACAATCTGACCCTGATCCCCGATCTTTCCCGCGACCGAGTGCACTTTGGTGGTCTCCAACGCCTCCTGGATCGTCATGGCCGGAAGGATCGAAGGAAGCCTGCGGGCGAGCATGGTCTTTCCCGACCCGGGAGGTCCGATCATGAGCACATTATGTCCTCCGGCGGCTGCGATCTCCAGCCCGCGTTTGACCGTCTCCTGCCCCATGACCTCGCTGAAATCATGCTGGAACCGGGCCTCCGGGGCATCAGGCCCGGGCATGACAAAAGGCTCGGCTCGCTCCAGGCCCTTGCCCTCTTTCATAAACCGGATCACCTGGGAAAGGTTTTCAGCCCCGTAAATCCTGATCCCCTCCACCCCGGTTGCCTCGCCCAGGTTTGCCCTGGGCAGGATCAGGCATTCAAACTTCCTTGCGCGTGCCATGAGGGCTATGGGCAAAGCCCCCTTGATGGGCCTGAGGCTGCCGTCCAGCGAAAGCTCTCCCATCATCAGGCATTTTTCATAGTTGCAGGATTCGATCTGACCGGAGGAAACCAGTATGCCAATGGCCATGGGAAGATCATAGGCTGAGCCTTCTTTGCGCAGGTTGGCCGGGGAAAGATTGATCGTGATCCTCTTGCCGGGCATGCGATAGCCGGAATTCTTCAATGCGGCCGACATCCTGTACCAACTCTCCCGGATGGCACTGTCCGGCAGGCCCACCAGGTGATAGGCGATGCCGCGGTCCGTGTTGACCTCGATTCGGATGGGAATGGCTTCGATGCCGAACAAGGCCGCACCGTGGAGGATGACCAGCATAGGCTCTTTTACTATGAGTGATTCAGATCCTCAAAGTAAACATGCCCGACCAGTTTATCTAGAGGGTTCCCCTTCTCTCCTGCTCGGCTTCTATCGATTCGAAAAGCGCCTTGAAATTGCCCTTGCCGAATGACTGGGCTCCTTTGCGCTGGATGATCTCGAAGAAAAGGGTGGGACGATCGGCCACCGGCTTGGTGAAGATCTGCAGCAAATAGCCTTCTTCGTCACGGTCTACCATGATCCCGTTCTTCTTCAGCTCCTCCATGTTCTCGGCGATCTCGCCTACCCGTTCACCCACGGTGTCGTAATAGGTGCCCGGCACGTAGAGGAACTCCACGCCCCTCTTCTTCATCTCGCTCACCGTGAAGACGATGTCATCCGTGGCAACCGCAATGTGCTGGCACCCGGCTCCCTGGTAGAAGTCGATGTACTCTTCGATCTGCGACTTCTTCTTCCCTTTGGCAGGCTCGTTGATGGGGAATTTGATCCTTCCGTTGCCATTGGTCATTACCTTGCTCATCAGGGCGGTATACTCGGTAGAGATGTCCTTGTCGTCGAAGGTGATCAGGTTGGCAAAGCCCATTACCTCGTTGTAGAATTTCGACCATACGTTCATCTGGCCCCAATCCACATTGCCCACCATGTGATCGATGTATTTCAGGCCTACGGGCTTCGGGTTGTAATGAGACTCCCAGGGCTCAAAATTGGGCATGAAGACACCCTTGTAGTTCTTTCTCTCGACAAAGACGTGCACGGTGTCTCCGTAGGTATGTATGCCCGAACGGACGACCTCACCGAACTGATCGGTTTCCCGCCTGGGCTCGAAATAGGACTTTGCGCCGCGTTTGGTGGTCTCCTCCCAGGATCGGGTCGCGTCATCCACCCACAGGGCGATCACCTTGACCCCGTCTCCGTGCTTCTCCAGGTGCCTGAAGATCTCGTCGTTACCGGCTCCCGGCATGGGAGTTGTGAGAACCAGCCTGATCTTGTCCTGGACCAGCACATAGGAGGTCCTGTCCTTCAATCCGGTCTCGAGCCCTGCATAGGCAAGGGACTGGAATCCAAATGCCGTCTTGTAGAAATGGGCCGCCTGCTTGGCATTTCCCACGTAGAGTTCAACATAGTCCGTTCCCAGGAGGGGCAGGAAGTCTTCGGCCTCCGAAAAGATCTTCTCAAGGCCATAGTCGTAGTTCTCAGCATTCTTCAAGTTACTCATCTCAGTGTCTTTTTTATCAATTGTGCCGCACCGATCGGGTCGGCTGTTTCATTTCACAGAGCGTACTAGCCCTTTCTCAACAGTATCAGAGCCAGGAGCGGTAATAGTCCTCGTCTGCGATCTCCATGGCCTGACGGGTGACCATCAGGGGCTTGAAGGTATCTACCATTACGGCAAGCTCCTCAGTGGATTTCTTCCCTATGCTTCTCTCCATTGCGCCCGGGTGCGGGCCATGGGGAATGCCTGCCGGATGAAGCGTGATCTGTCCCTTTTGTATGTTGTTCCTGCTCATGAAGTCCCCGTCCACGTAGTACAGGACCTCGTCCGAGTCTATGTTGCTGTGGTTGTAAGGTGCCGGAACCGCGATGGGGTGATAGTCATACAGCCTGGGCACGAAGGAGCAGATCACGAAGCCCGCCGACTCAAAGGTCTGATGTATGGGCGGTGGCAGGTGCACCCTACCCGTGATGGGCTCAAAATCATGGATCGAGAACTTGTAGGGGTAGTTGTAGCCGTCCCACCCGACCACGCTGAACGGATGGCTGGCATAGACGTACTGGTGAAGCGTGTCCTGCTTTTTGACCTTCATCAGGAAATCTCCCTCGTCGCTGAAGGTTTCGAGCCTGGAGGGCGGGTGCATGTCCCGCTCGCAGTAGGGCGAATGCTCCAGGTGTTGCCCGAACCAGTTCCTGTATCTCTTGGGGGTGTACACCGGGCTGCTCGATTCAACGATGAACAATCGGTTGTCGCTGGTCTTGAAATCGACCTGGTAGATGGTGCCCCTGGGTATGACCAGGTAATCCCCATAGCTGAAATCGATGGCCCCCAGCATGGTCCGGAGGGTACCGTCTCCCTTGTGCACGAAGATCACCTCATCCGCGTCGGTGTTCTTGTAGAAGTAGTCCTTCAGGGACTCCTGGGGCGCTGCGAGGCTGATCCTGCAATCGCTGTTCACCAGCACCGGGACCCTGCTCTCCAGGAAATCCTTTGCAGGCTTCACCTCGAATCCCCGGAGACTCAGTGACCTCATATTGGACTTCACCGCGATCTCGGCCTTCATGTCGGTGGAATCAAGAATCTCCTTCACGCGCGTGGGCCTGTTCGTGTGGTACATGAGGGTCGACATCCCGTCAAACCCTATGGTTCCGAACAGCTCCTCATAATAGAAATTTCCTTTTGGATCCTTGAAGACGGTATGCCGCTTGGGCGGAATGCTACCGAGGCTGTGATATCTTGGCATGAGACCGGATTTATGAGTTGCAAATAACCCGGAAGGTGACAAATCAGCAAATACACCTTCCAAATCATACTTGTTATTTCGATATTAACAAATATAACGAATATTCTTGTGGAAAATGAAAGAAGCGGGGCTGAGCTATTTCACCTCGATCACCTTGCTGATCTGCGGGGCGTATTTCCTGATCGTGGCTTCAACTCCGTTCTTCAGGGTCATCTGGTTGACGGAACATCCGGTGCAGGCTCCGTGAAACCTGACCTGCACCACGTCCTCTTCCACGGAGACCAGGGAGATGTCACCCCCATCGGTCAGCAGATAGGGCCGGATCTCGGCAAGCGCTTTCTCTATGTTTTCAAGCAATTCAGTGTCAGTCATGTCTATTCGATTCTCATTTCGTGCTGCATCCCGACATGGTCGTGATCCTTACAATTTCCGTCGGCGGCAGCTCTTCATTCCTCCTGACGAGTTGGGTCAGCATCTTTTTGGCCGCTTCGTTGAAGGCTTTCTCAAGAGCCGAGTCTTCCTGCAGGGCCACGGGATGCCCTACATCGCCGGACTCCCGGATGCTCTGAACCAGGGGAATCTCCCCGAGCAGCTCCGTGCCGAGGTCTTCGGCCAGGTGCTTCGCGCCGTCCTTGCCAAAAATATAGTATTTGTTGTCCGGCAGCTCTTCCGGGGTGAAGTAGCTCATGTTCTCTATGATCCCCAGTACGGGAACCTTTATGTTCTCCTGCTCGAACATGGCCACCCCGCGTTTCGCGTCTGCCAGGGCTATGTTCTGGGGCGTGCTCACTATGACAGCTCCCGTGATGGGAACGGCCTGTACCATGGAAAGGTGGATGTCACCGGTTCCCGGGGGAAGGTCGACCAAAAGAAAGTCCAGCTCACCCCAGTTGGCGTCGAAGATCATTTGGTTCAAAGCCTTGGAGGCCATGGCTCCGCGCCAGATGACCGCCTGGTTGGGATCTGTGAAGAATCCCAGCGACAAGAGCTTGACCCCGTAATTCTCTATGGGCTGCATCTTGGACCTCCCATTCACCTGCACCGACAGGGGCCTCTCTTTGGCCACGTCGAACATGATCGGCATGGAGGGCCCGTAAACGTCTGCGTCCAGCACTCCGACATTGAATCCCATTTTCGCCAGGCTCACCGCCAGGTTGGCCGTGATGGTTGATTTCCCGACCCCGCCCTTTCCGGAGGCCACGGCGATGATGTTCTTGATCCCGGGGATCTCGCTGCCTCGGATCACAGGCTCGTTCTTGGGAGCATCCACCTTGACATTGACCTTGACGTCAAGCTTCTCGTTGACCCTGTCATGGATCACCTTCATGATCTCAACCTCCGTTTTCTTCTTGGCCTGCAAGGACGGGTTGGTGATCGTCACGTCAACGATCACTTCCTTGCCGAAAATGACAACATTGCCCACCGCTCCGCTTTCAACAAGGCTCTTGCCCTCTCCGGGAGCGGTCACGTGTTCCAGGGCCTCGTATATATCTTTCTTTGAAAAACTCATAATCTTAATTAAAATCATTCTAAACAACAAAGATACTAAATACTGTCAAAGTAATGTGTATCCTGGTTAATCTTCAGGGCTGCAGGGTAAGCCGTTCAACGACCTCCCAGTTCGCCTTGGCCTCGATGACGTTCTTGAAATAGTAAACCTCCTCCGGCTGCCTGGATTCCAGGAAGTTGCCGGTATCCCATTTGCCGTTCTCATTGTCGTCATAGATGACCCTCACCTTGAACCGGGAAGGCTCCAGGTTTCGGAATTCCAGTTCCCCCGGTCCTTCCGCTCTGCGGGATGCGACGATCATGCCCCGGTCATTGATCAGTTCCACCAGGGTCGGGTACCGGTCGATGTTGTCAAGGGTCAGAAAGATCGAACAATAGTCAGATATCCTCCCTGTCTTGAACTTGACCTTTAGGGAGTCGTTGGAGATCCCCAAAATATCCGTTACGCTTCCCGGAAGCAGCCGCAGCTGGTATTCCTCCTGGAATTCCTTGTCGAAATAAAGGAATACCCTTCCCCGTTCCTCAGATAGCTCATAGCGGAACGGAACCTTCAGGGAATCCTTGTCCACAAGGCTTAGCCTGGAGCTGTCGATCTGCATGATGGGCACGTTGCTCAGGATCTTGAAGGTATCCCTGGGATGCAGAACTCCATAGTGGGAGAACCCGACCTTCATCGAATCGATCTCCTCGTCTCCCAGGCCAATGCTGACCGTATCCCGGGTTTCCCCGGAGAGCACGAGCATGCTGATGCTGTCCTTGTCAAACCCGTCAAAGTAATAGTGCAGGGTGTCCTTTTCACGGTCCTTGAAATAGAAGGATTTGTAGGATTCGGGCCGCTCCGATAAAAGTTCTATCCTGGCCTTTGAGGCATCTCCACGAAAACCGAAGATCAAATGTCCGCGGTTCACTTCCTTGGGTCTTCCGTCCAGCTCAAAGGCCCTGATCTCCTTGAACAACCTCAAATTGTAAATCGTATCTCCGGGTATCTCGATGAAATCCGGGTGGAAGGCTATCTTGTCCTCCGTGGGGTTATACAGGTAGTTCTTGCTGCGGTCGTTGAGCGCGATGAGCCGGTAGGTCCCCGCCTTGATGTTGGTGATGCCCCAGTTCAGGCTGTCCACGGTGCTGCCCACATAGGTGGGCTTCTCCTTGAAGATGATCGAGTCATTGTAGTCCTCGTCCACCGGATAGAGCATGACAGTGGGACCTTCGATCATCTCGATGCTGAACGCATCCCCTATCCGTCCTCCGATCTTGAGCGAGTCGATGTAATCTCCGGTCGAGAAGACATATTTGAAATTGTCCAGGACATTGCGTTCGGTGTTGTCTTCGACGCTCTGACCGAAATTGAAGGTATAGGTGGTGTTCGGCAGCAAGGTATCCAACAGCTTGATCGTTATGCGCTTGCTGGGAGTACCCTGGGGCGTGATGACGGGCGAGTATTTGAGAGGAGGGGAAACGATCAGCTGAGAGGTGACATTCTGCAACTTGATGTATTCGTCAAAATAGATCCGGATCTCGTCGTCGTCAAATCGCAGGCTGAGAAACTCGGGCTCGGCGCGGACCATGATGGGTTTTTCAAAATCCTTGGGACCGCCTTCAGGTCTGCCCCGACGGGCACAGCCGAAAAGGACCAGCGTTATCAGAATGGAAACAAAAAGCCTCAATTGCCCTGGTTTTTAACTGCAAATTAACCAGTTTTTTTTCGGATAAATGACAGGAAACCAAAATTTTTACAAGGTGAAAGCCATGCTCGCCAAGCTCACGCGGGTACCGGGAACCCGCAGCACGGTCCGGGCACAGGCTTCGAGAGTCGCTCCTGAAGTAATAATATCGTCTACTATTAGTATATGCTTGTATTTCAAATCTTTAAAATGTTTCACGCAAAAAGAATCCATCAAACTCCTGTTTCTTGAAACCCTTCCTTTCCTGGTTTGCGAAGCCCCCGGCACTGTTCTCTCGAGTACATCTTCCCGGCAAGGCACTCCCAGGGTTTCAGACAGGGCCTGACCGAAACGGGATGCCTGGTTGTACCCCCGGGCTCTCTTCTTCCTGGGATGCAAGGGCACCGGCACCACCAGTTCAATGCCCCCAAACCTTCCGCTGGCGATCATCTCCCCGCCCAGTGCTCTGCCGAGTCGCTCTCCAATGTCCTGACGTCCGCCGTACTTCAGGGCATGCATAAGCTTCTGCACCACTCCCTTCTTCTTAAAATAGTAAAGGGACGCAACTGACTGAACATCAACTCTTCCCCTAAAGAGCAATTCCCCCCTGTTGTTGCTCATGCGACTGAATTCGCAGCTCGGCAGGTCGGTCGAGCATGCCGGGCAAAACAGGCCCTGGGTCTGGTAAAGATCCCTGCCGCAGCCCATGCAGGCCACAGGGTAAAAAACATCAGCGAGACATTGAATGTATCTAGCTGAATCACTGATAGTTGATAACATTTTACATCTTAATGACACCAACTGATCGCACTGTGTTGAAAAAAAACTAAATTTGTGCACAATTTTTCTGAAATCTTACGTTAAATAAGTTAAGATTAATCTAAAATGTAAACTCAATTCTAGAATTATGGAAGAAAACAACAAATCTTCAAACAGCAAGATTCTGATCATAGCTTTGACCGTGCTGCTGTTCGCGCTGATCGGATATACGTTCTACAACAATAACGATCACAAGGAAGCGATCAAGTTCCTCCAGGATGAAAAGGAGCAGATCATTGGGAATCTGACTGCGATGGAGGAGAAATACGACGTGGCGATAGCTGAGAACACGAGCCTTTCGGATTCACTTACGCTGGAGAAGGAGAAGATCGCCCTCTTGAAAGACTCGGTTCAGAATTTGAAGAAGATCAATTCTGATGTATTGAGAAGATACAGAAGTCAACTGGCCCAACTTGAAAAAACCAATGAGAGACTGCTTGACCAGGTGGACTCCCTGATGTTTGCGAACAACATCCTCACAGAAGAGAAAGACAGCATCAACAGCCAACTCGAGATCCAGACCAACTACAACGACACTCTCGTCGCTCAAAACATGGAACTGGCCAGGAAGGTTGAGATCGGAGGAGCGATCAACGTTGAGAACGTCAATGTGACGGCAATGAAAATGAGATCGAACGGAAAGTACACGGAGACCAACAAGGCCCAGAAGACTGACGCGATCAAAGTAGAGTTCAGGCTCATGGAAAATGAGATCGCGGAGCCGGGAGACAAAGAGGCCTACATCGTGCTCAAGAATCCGGCCGGACAGGTGATCAATGCCAAAGGGACTTTCATGGCCAAGGACGGCACTGAGTTGAAGTACACCGATCAGACCATTGTCAATTATGAAAACGCCGACCTCGACGTAGTGATGCTCGTCGAGAGAAAAGGAGAGAAATACGAAAAAGGAACCTACCCGATCGAGGTTTTCGTGGAGGGTAAAATGGTCGGTTCGGCCAAACTGGAACTAAGCGACTCTTTCTTAGGTCTTTAATCCCTTTTCAACCCACTTAAAAAAGGAAACACAAATTGTGTTTCCTTTTTTTTATTCCCCTTGGGAATTTAATTATTTTTGCCGAATGAAAAACAAGGACGACATCTTCAAGAAGGTGATATCCCATGCCAAAGAGTACGGATTCATCTTTCAGTCAAGCGAGATCTATGACGGACTGAGCGCCGTTTATGATTACGCCCAGTACGGGGCGGAGCTCAAGAACAACATAAGGGAATATTGGTGGAAGGCCATGGTGCAGATGAACGAGAACATCGTGGGCATCGATGCCGCCATTTTCATGCACCCCACGACTTGGAAGGCCTCCGGCCACGTGGACGCCTTCAACGACCCGCTCATAGACAACAAGGATTCCAAGAAAAGATACCGCGCCGACGTCCTGATCGAAGACTATGCCGAAAAGCTCAATCAAAAGGCCGAGAAGGAGATCTCAAAGGCCGAGAAGCGTTTTGGGGAGGCCTTCGACCGCGAGCAGTTCGTCAGCACCAATCCCCGCGTGGTAAAATACCTCGCACAGAAAGAAGAGGTCCTGACCAGGATGGCCCGGTCCCTGGAGAAAGAGGACCTGGCTGACGTCAAGGCCCTGATCGAGGAGCTGGAGATCACCTGCCCGGTTTCAGGCTCCAAGAACTGGACGGATGTCAAGCAGTTCAACCTGATGTTCGGCACCAAACTGGGAGCCACGGCGGAAACGGCCATGGAACTCTACCTCAGGCCCGAGACGGCCCAGGGAATCTTCGTGAATTTTTCCAACGTCCAAAAGACCGGCCGAATGAAGATCCCCTTTGGAATCGCCCAAACGGGAAAGGCCTTCAGAAATGAGATCGTCGCGCGGCAGTTCATCTTCAGGATGCGGGAGTTCGAGCAGATGGAGATGCAGTTCTTCGTGCGTCCCGGAGAGGAGATCAAATGGTACGAGCACTGGAAGGAAATGCGACTGAAATGGCATCTCTCCCTGGGACTGGGAGAAGAGAAATACAGGTTCCACGACCACGAGAAACTGGCTCATTACGCCAATGCGGCAGCCGACATAGAATTCGATTTCCCCTTCGGCTTCAAGGAGCTGGAAGGCATACATTCCCGCACCGATTTCGACCTCAAGGCCCACGAGGAGCATTCCGGGAAGAAACTGCAATACTTCGATCACGAGATAAACGAAAGCTACGTGCCCTACGTGGTTGAAACCTCCATCGGGCTGGACAGGATGTTCCTGGCCGTATTCTCAACCGCCCTGCAGGACGAGACGCTGGAAGACGGCTCGGAACGCGTGGTACTAAAGATCCCGGCCGTACTGGCGCCGGTTAAGGCCAGCGTGCTTCCCCTTGTGAAGAAGGACGGCCTGCCTGAAATCGCGCGAGGCATAGTGGACGAGCTCAAGTTCGACTTCAACGTGAACTATGATGAGAAGGACGCCATCGGCAGGCGCTACAGAAGGCAGGATGCCATCGGAACGCCGATCTGCATCACCGTGGACCATGAAACCAAGGAAGATGGGACCGTGACCATCAGGCACCGCGATTCCATGGAACAGAAGAGGGTCAAGATAGAGGAATTGGGCTCGATCATCCGAGCGGAAGTCTCCATGGGCAGCTGGCTCAAGAGGATCTGAATGCAGGCAATTCAAAAAGTGGCCCTCAGCTGAAGGGAGCCGGTGTGCACGGTGGGAGCCCCTTCTGATTTTCTCCCGAGGTAATTCAGGTTCAGGTCCAGGAAGGAAGTAAGGCGCTTCTGCATGCCCAAAAGCCAGGTGTAATTCGTTCCGGGCTGCAATGCCTCCAGCATCTGGTAGGCAACCGGTGTGTTGGTGGGTCCTTCGAACTCGTTATGGATCAGATTGACGTCGGTGTTCAGGGTGAACTTGTCCCTGTTGGCGTACCTGAAGCTCGCCCCAAGATTGTGCTGGTCCAGTGATTCCAGCTCCCCGATCCGGTTCTCCTTGTTCTTGTAGGTATAGAGGATCTCAAGCCGGCTGTTCTTGTTGTGCAGGTAGGAGATCTTGGGTCTCAGGCTCACGGTCTCCAGCTCGAAGTTCCTGTTCCCGAAGACCAAGGAGCTGCTCAGGTTCGTTCCGGTGCCGGCTTCCATCTCAAACAGCCAGAAGCTGCCCAGCTTGTGAATGAACTGAACCTGGTGGGATCGGATCTCGTTGTTCTGGTCCCCGAAGGTGTAGATGACCTTCTTCCTTGAATTGAGATAGGTGTAGACGAAGCTGAATCTCTGCAGGCCACGGTTGAAGAAAAAGCTGTTCTTCAGGTTCTGGTCAAGCGACAGGAGGTCCTCCTCCTCGTATCCGATGGGCAGCCAGCTGAAGTCGTCTCCCTCCCGCCTTGTCCTTGCGTCGATAAGGAAATAGGTCTGGTTCGCGAAATGGGACAGGAACCTTTTGATACCTGTGTCATTCTTCCAGCCGCTTCCGCTGAACTGGAGGGACTGGCTCCACCGGTTCTGATCGGTGCGTATGAAATTAACCGTGGGAAGCAGGACACGCACATAGATCGCCTGGTCCGGAAAACGGGCGATGACGAACTCGTCCAGCTCCTGTATGCCATTGTCATTGAAATCGATCCACTCGTAGTAGCCTTTCCCGGGTTCCACCTCCACATAGGTGAATTCCTGCTGTGGCAGGCTACCTGATTTGGTCTCCAGGAGGGTCTGAAGCTGCACGAAATCCCCGAAGAGCCTCTGCCTGTAATTCAATCGGCCGTTGAGCCCGGATTCGTCTTCCCGGAACTCGTTTCGCACATCCCGGTAATTGACGAACAGGGAAAGGTCGGCCTTTGCGCTTTTGACCAGTCTCGACTTCAAAAAGTAGGTATGGGCGGAATTCACCAGGAGGAGCTCATTGCCGATCACGCTGTCCGTCTCCCTGAAATTGTATCCCAGCTCTGCGAAAACCCCCGTGGAGTCACCTACCCCGAAGAACCCTTCGGCTTCCAGGAAGCGATGGCTCAAAGGGTTCAGTCTTCCGGTCAGCCTTTCCTTGCCGAGGTTTCGCTCATAGCCCAACCTTCCTCCCAGCCACATTCCCGACAGGGTCTGCGTCACCCTGGCATAAAGACGGTCAAAGCTGTTTATCTCGGTTCCCTGCTCGTTCCGCATCAGGCTGCCGTCCACAAGGGCACGAGTCCCTTTTCGCGCCAGTGCTCCGGCGAGGCTGTGCCTGGTCCCGGTGTAGTCACGGCCGATGCTGAGATTCTCGTATCGATAGCTCAGCTCGGCAATGCTGTCATTGGAGAGCGCCAGCCCTCCCCTGACCAACTTCTGCTCCTGGGCCTGTTCCGTGTTGAGGACATCTATGTTCCAGTCCCTGGAGAACTCCACGTTCCGGATTCTCTCTATGGAGCTGTAATTCTCCCCGAGGTACTCAAGACCCAGGGCGCCCTCGAGTTTCCAGGTCCGATCGATGAGGGTCTGATCGTAATCCCCTTTGAAGGCCAGACCCTGATTGCGATCGTTGTCGATGTCAGAATACAGGTTCCGATCCCGATCGCTGATCGACAATTCGGCATCAAGGCGGGTCCGCTCACTCGGGTGATACCCTCCTTCCAGGTTGATCATCTGCAGCCTTTCCGGAGCCACCAGCCTGACCACGGGCATGTAGGAGCCCTGCGGAATGCCTCCCACCGGCTCCCGATACTCATAGACCCGGCCGGCTGCCAGCGTGGTCTGTATGACGTAATCCCCCTGGTTCTCGCCTACGTAGCTAAAGCTCACCTGGTAGAGCTCCTCTTCGGGCTCATTGGAATAGACAAAGACCTCGAGGCCTCCCGTGATCTCTTTCCTGTACAGGACCCTGTTCTCGTCGTATTCTGCCGGGATAGCTGAAGGAGCTATCATTTTGGAGGGGTCATTGCCTGCCTGTGCCAGGATCTCCTTCTGCTCTTCGCTGAGATCCTGGTCAAGGGGACTGTTCCTGGAATCACTTTCATTGAAATACCTCACCCCTGCATGCCAGCTTTCCTTTCTCACCTCCACCCGGTCATAGGTGAGCAGCCTCGTGTAGTTTCGCTCCGCCAGCTGGTACTCCACGGTGAACCGAAGGTTAGAGGTCACCGTGTAGAGACTGGTGAAGGTGACCTCCGCAGTGTTGTAGTCTATGGTATAGTCGAAATTCTCCCCCCTTCGGAGCAGGACCCCGTTGGCATAGACTCGTTCACTTCCCGATATCAAAATGACGAACTGCTGATTTTCGGGCCCGAAGATCCGGTAGGGGCCCTGGTTGCCGTCCTGGCCGTTGAACTTGTAGCTTCCGAACTTTCCGCGCACCAGGGCTCCCGAAGCCTGAACTCCCACCTCCTCCTCGCTGCCTAGCCCCGCGCTCACGGAGATCCCGGAGACCTTTTTCTGAAAGCGCATGAAGTAACTTTCCCTGTTGATCAGGTCCAGGTCCCCTGCCCTCAGCGCCCACCTGTCCCCGAACAGCTCTATGAAAACCTTGTCGAACTCGTCGAGACGCTGGGTGAAGCCTCCCGACTGAAGAGGGACCTCGTTGTCCGTGATCGAAGCCCTTATCCCCACCTTCTCCGACAGTCGTCCCTCGATCTGAAGGTTGAAATTGGAATTGACCACGGCGTCCTGGTTGTTTCCGATGGTCACCCCGCGCGAAAGGCTCCCGCGCGTCGAAAGACCTTCAAAGGGCCGTTCCCCCCTGCCCTTGTTTTTTGAGCCCGAGCTGTACATGGGGCTTTCTGCGGTGGCCCGGGGTGCGATCAGCGAAGGGTCGAAGGCCCTGTAGGACCGGGTCATGAAGTCCGGCAGGGGCATGTACCTCAGCCGGATCTCCTCGCCCAGCTCGAGAAAATCTCCCCTTCGGAGGAAGAGAGCCCGGGAAAAATCTATTTTGTAGTGCAGGCTGTCTATTCGCTCCCCGCTGCTCCGAAAGGCTTCAAAGAAGTAGGGGCTGATGCTCAGAGAATCGATCCGGATGGTATCGCCACGCAGCTCGAGGACCGTGGTCTTGATCTTATCCGGCCCGACCTGCCCCTGAACCCATGACGAGAGGCAAAAGACCGCCAAAACTAAAATCCTTTTCATCCGACATTGATTTGGACAAAAATAGAAGAAATTCAGGATGAGAAAAGACGCGTCTGCGCAGGAGGATTCTCATGCTCCAGCAGCCATTTCTTCCTCCACAGCCCGCCCGCGTAACCGGTCAGGGAGCCGTCGCTTCCCACGACCCGATGGCAGGGCACGATCACTGCAACAGGGTTCTTGCCGTTGGCCGACGCAACTGCCCGTATTGCCTTGATGTCTCCCAGTCGCAGGGTCTGCTCCCGGTAGGAGACCGTTTGCCCGAAACCGATCTTGCAGAGCTCTGCCCAGACACCTTGTTGAAATTCGGTCCCCTCGAGGTCCAGCTTCAGTGAGAACTCCTCTCGGGTACCTGCAAAATACTCGCGAAGCTGATCATGACATTCCCTCAGAGAATCCGGCACCACCTGATCGGCAGCAGGCGGATCATTCTTGAAGGAAACCGAGCGGATGCCCTTTTCGCTTCCAAGAATCTCAAGGATCCCGAGCGGCGTCTTCAAAAAGGCTCTATCCATCGATATTGAATATCCGGTTGGCGTTTTCGGTCGTGACCCGGGCAATGTGCTCCCTGGGTTGTCCGTAGATCTGGGAGAGTCGCTCAAGAATATAGCCCAGGTAGGCGCTCTCGTTCCTCTTTCCCCGATAGGGTACCGGTGCCAGGTAAGGCGAATCCGTCTCGAGCACGAGGTGCCGCAGGTCTATGTCCTCCAGGAATTTGTCAATGCCCCCGTTCTTGAAGGTCACGACTCCGCCGATGCCCAGCATGAAGCCATAGCCGATGATCCTTTCCGCCTGTTCCCGCGTTCCCGTGAAGCAATGGAAGATCCCCGTCAGGCCCGGTCCCTTCTCCTCCTCCATGATCTCGAAGATCTCGTCGAAGGAATCTCTTGCGTGAATGACGATGGGCAAGGCCCTTTCCCTGGCCCACCCGATCTGTGTTCTGAACGCAAGTTGCTGCTCTCTGAGGAATGTCCGGTCCCAGTACAGATCGATCCCGATCTCCCCCACTGCGATGAACTCTCCCGTATCGAGCATCTTCCTCACGATCTCAAGCTCCTCCCTGTAGTTCTCTTTGACGTGGGTCGGATGGAGGCCGGCCATCAGCTGCACCGCTTCCGGATAGGCCTTTCTGAGCGCCAGCATGCGTTCGTAGTAGGCAGAGTCTATCGCGGGAAGGAAAAAGCGGCTCACCCCCAGATCCATGGCCCGTTGTATCACGGCATCCCTGTCGGGATCAAATTGCTCTGCGTAAAGATGGGTGTGGGTATCTGTCAGAATCATGGCTCAAAGATAGGGCTATCGATCATTTATTTGGCCCGTAGAGTCAATTTTTAGTAAATTCGCCACAAAGATCAACGAACCCATTTTCTATGAAAATACTACACAATCCGAGATGCAGAAAGAGCCGTGAAGGGCTTGGGATACTTGAAGGATCCGGCCTGGAGTTTGACGTGGTGGATTATCTGAACAACCCGCTGAGCGCGAAAGAGATCAAGGATCTTCTGAAGAAGCTTGACATGGAGCCCATTGACCTTGTCCGAAAGACAGAAGCCATCTGGAAAGAGAACTACCGGGGAAGGGATTTGAGCCCGGAGCAGGTCATAGAGGCCATGGCCCAACATCCAAAGCTCATCGAAAGGCCGGTGGTCATTGCCGGGAACAAGGCGGTGATCGGTCGTCCCCCGGAGAACATCAGGGAGCTGCTTCCCTGAGCTCAGCTTTGTAAATAACGAAAAATACCCTCTTTCCACTATTTTCTGATATTTTTCAAAGCCCTACTTTTATCAATTAATCATTTTGGTAAGAACATTCCTTCATATCCTGATCATAGGTCTCCTCTCCTTGAATCTGGCAGGTCAGGAGATTGACAGCTACCATCTGGTCAACGGCCGTGTTCAGGACGCCGAATCACACTCACCCCTTCAGTTCGTCACCATTACCTTCAAGGACACCGACACGGGAGAGCTCATTGGAGACGTCACCGACAAATCCGGCTTCTTTGAACTGAACGTCCCTGAGGGCTCCTACTATTGCATCGTGGAATCCCTTTCCTTTCAGCCCTTCATCATAGATCGCCTGAACATTCAGCAGGAGACGGACATGGGAATCATCGAGCTGGAGCAAAGCGTTGAGAAGCTCGAGGAGATCGAGCTGATCGCAAGAGCCAACCTGATGGACCACAGGCTGGCCAAGAAGGTCTACAATGCTTCCAAGGACATCGCGAACATCGGGGGCAATGCCATTACCGTGCTAGAGAACACGCCCTCGGTGCGAATTGATGAGCAGGGCAACATCTCGATACGTGGAAACACGGCCCTGGTCCTGGTGGACGGAAAGCCCTACGGAGGCCAACGGAGCAACGCAGACATCCTGAGCCTGATCCCCGCGAGCAGCATCTCAAAGGTGGAGATCATCTCTCAATCGGCGAAGTACGACTCCGAAGGTGGGGGCGGGATACTGAACATCATTTTGAAAAAGCGCTCCTCACAGGGCTATAACGGCACCATCGAAGCCCACCTGGGAAAACCCGACAACGACGGGGTATCTGCCTTTGTCAACTACCGGACCGACAAGGTAAACGTCTTCTCGACGGTGAGCTTCAACCACCAGGTAATGCTCAAGGACACCGAAATAAAACAGACCTTCCTCGACGAGCAGCAGCTGCCCTATGGCAATTTTGCCCAAAGCCGGAACGACTACAGGCAGAGAAACAGCTTCCTGTTCAACCTGGGCAGTGACTTTTTCCTGGATGAGAAGAATACCTTCACGACCTCCATCATGTACACGGCCAACGACAAGAACTATGATTCGGAGCTGCTGTTGGATGATTTCCGCCCCGTGGACGAACTGGTGAGATCCTCCCTGCGGGAAGTGGACGAGAACACCGACGAGGGCTTCCTGGAGGCCTATATGCAGTTTACGACCAAATTCAACAAGGAAGGGCATCAGCTCTCCGCCGACCTCAAATATGACAACAGCACAGGGGCCAACGACAGCGACATCCTGAACACGGAGACCTTCCCGGGAGAAGATTTGACTCAGCAGAGGTATGTGAAGGACGAGAATGTCGACAATTTCTACCTGCGAATGGACTACAGCCTGCCCATTGGCGAAAGGTCAAAATTCGAGACCGGGTTCAAATCCAATTTCCGGATCTATGACAATGATTTCCTGTCAAGCAACCTGAACCCGTCCACCAGGCAGTTCGACATCATTCCCGATTTCTCGAGCCGGATCAGCTATGACGAGCGCATCAATGCCTTCTACATGAATTTTGGACACGAAATGGACCGGCTCAGCTTCTCCGCAGGGCTCCGCCTGGAAATGACCCGGACCGTCATCGAGGAGAAGAATGTCCGTGAGAAGTTTGAAAACGACTACAACGACCTTTTCCCCTCTGCGCTGATCACCTACAACATGAGGGACCAGAATTTCTTCTCGATCGGCTATGCCCGCTACATTGACCGGCCCAGCATCGCCCAGCTGAATCCCTTCAACTCCTTTGCCAACGAACGGTTCATACTGTTGGGGAATCCCTACCTCCAGCCGTATTACACAAATTATTTCTACCTGGAATACTACCATGAGTTTGAAAAAGTGTCGCTGAACACCGCCCTGTTCTATTCCAATTCGACGGACCGCATAATGAACGTGCTTCGAAACACCGGGGGGCAGACGCCGGACGGATTCGACATTTACACCCGGATCCCTGTGAACAACGGGACCCTGAACTACACGGGCCTCGAGCTTGAGGCCACTTACAACCCTACGAGCAAGCTGAGGCTCTACGGGATCATCAGCCCCTACCACTCGAACCTGTCGGAAACCCTGGACGGGGCCTACGACTTTGAAAACTGGGTGCTGTACGGGAACTTCCGCATCCTGTTCAAATGGACGAACACCTTCAGGTTCAATATAGACTACATCTACCAGTCGGCCCAGGAGACAGCCATTACGGAACTCGAGGAATTCAATTATGTGAACCTTAGTGTCAGCAAGGATTTCATGGATGGAAAGTCCACCCTGACCTTCCGGGTGAATGACCTGTTCTACACCAAGGAGGCGCGTTTCAATTCTCTTGAAGCGAACACGATCACCAGCAGGAACTTCATCTACGACACGCAGTACCTCCTGTCCTTCACCTACAGGTTCAACAAGGCCGGCAGGAAAAATGCGAACAACCGGTCAAAGGATCTCGACAAGAACGTGTTTGAGATCGAGGAGCAGGTCAAATAAAAAAAGCTTGTTCTCACAAGCTTTTCAACACTCCCCGGTGAGGAATTGTATCAGGATTTGGCCTTTTTCTCAGCCTTTTTCAATTTCCAGTTTTCGATGAGATTGCCAAACAGCCAGTAGGGAACCACGAAGGTCAGCAGGAAGATCAACATCCAGAAACCCATGGTGAAAATTGTCAGAAATACCAGAAACCCTAAAAAAACATCAATTTCCATATTGCTTTTCGCTGTTTTGAATCCGTGTCAAAAATAAGACATATTTTCAGAAAAGCAATTATTTGATTCAGAATATTTCAGCCCGGCCCGGCCATGAAGAACGAGCCTGTCCAAACCCGGATAAACGATTAAACTTTTTGCCGATCAAGCCGTCTAACTGAATGTTCCGGGATAGCCAAACGCAAACCTCACCTGGGGCTTTGACGTCATCAAAATTGTCGTTGGAAGGACTATTAGGGCCCGTGACATAATATTTTAGAATAAGAGCCTTTACCGCCGTAGATTTATTCAACCATGAGCAAAACCGTCAACACAGAAGAGTCCTGTGATCGTACCTCCCGGCATTTTGTCGGATCCCGCCTGCTTGTTTTCGGCTTGCTGGGCCTGCTTCTGCTTCTGACCGACACGACAGCGGCTCAAAGAAGGTCAGCTGAAGAGGTCAGGGTACGCGGCTCCGTATTCGAAAAGGGAAGCAACGTGCCCCTTGAGTTTGCCACGATCATCTTTCAGGCCCCGGGATCCGAACAGGTCTTCGGGGGCATTGCGGATGAAAAGGGCAGGTTCGAGGTCGAGCTGCCCAGGGGGAGCTACCAGATGAGGGTCGAGTTCTTCTCCTTTAAAACCGTGACCCGGGATGAGCTGGTCCTGTCCGGGGATCTTGAGCTGCCTCCCATTTACCTGGAGGAGGACAGCCAACAGCTCGAAGAGGTGGAGATCATCGCGGAAAAGAGCAGCATGGAGGTGCGTCTTGACCGGAAGGTCTTCAACGTGGGCGCAGACCTCACCGTGAGGGGAGCGACGGCCAGTGACGTGCTTGACAATGTCCCGGCGGTGACAGTCGATGCAGACGGGGTGGTCAGCCTGAGGGGGAACGAGAATGTGCGGATCCTGATCAACGGAAAGCCCAGCGGCCTGATAGGCATCAATGACACAGAGGCCCTGAGGCAGTTCCCGGCGGACGCAATCGAGAAGGTGGAGGTCATCACGAGCCCCTCCGCCCGCTATGACGCTGAGGGCACTGCAGGCATCCTCAACATCATCCTGCGCAAGGAAAAGGCCGGGGGATTCAACGGGATCGCGACCCTGAACCTGGGCATACCGCGGGAGCAAGGTTTTTCGACAAGCCTGAACTACAGGGTGAACAAGGTGAACTTTTTCACCAACCTGGGCTACTCCGACCGCAACTCTCCGGGTAACGCCTCAAACCAGACCTGGTACTTCTCAGAGGACGCCACCTACGCGTTCACCGACGAGGACAGGGACTACGAGCGCGACAGGATCAGCTGGAACTTCAACTTCGGGATCGAATACTACCTGAGCGACAATACATCCCTGACCGCAAGCGTGCTCTTCCGGGACTCGGACCAGGACCAGGTCTCGAAGAACGTGACGGATGGCTATTCCGGGCAGGGCGTATTGGAGAACACCATGCTTCGGACGGAGAACGAGGCCGAGAAGGACCAGGTGAACGAATACAACCTCAATTTCTTTCACAGGTTCAACGACCAGGGTCATGAGCTGAACTTCGACGCGCAATACCAGGACAACAGCGAGGTGTTAAACAGCCTGATCTCCAACGAGGAGACCTTCCCGGATCAGAAGGACATGCCCTCCGAGAGAATTGAGTCGGACGAGTCCCAGAAGCGGGTGCTCCTCCAGTCCGACTACAAGCTGCCCTTCCGGAAAGACCAACAGCTGGAACTGGGGTTCCGCTACACGGGTAATGACCAGAACACCGATTACAAGTTCTACAACGAGGTCGCAGACGGGATCTACGTGATCAATGACAGCCTGACCAACGATTTCTACTACGACGAGAAGATCACGGCCGTTTACGGACAGTACGGCAACAAATTCGGGGATGCCCTTTCGATGCTCCTGGGCCTGCGGGTCGAAGCCAGCGACATCGATGTCAGGGCTGTGGGAAAAGAGCTGGACTCGATCAACGACAAGTACTACGTGAACTATTTCCCGACGGTGAACCTCGTGTACGAGTTCAGCGAGGACCAGAACGTCAGCATCGGGTACAACAGCAGGATCAGGCGGCCGAGGTCCCGGTTCATCAACCCCTTCCCTTCGCAGTCTAGCCGCACCAACATCTTTCAGGGAAACCCTGACCTGGACCCTTCGATCTCCAATGGGATCGACCTGGGATATTACAGGCGCTGGCAAAAATTCAGCCTGAACACCTCCTTCTACTACAGCCATGCGACGGATGTTTTTCAGTTCATCAGTGAAGACACCGGGCAGCAGACCGAGGACGGGATCCCGATCATCCGGAGAACCCCGATCAACATAGGATCGGATGACCGATTCGGCTGGGAGTTCTCAGTGACCTACACCCCGATCAAGAGCTGGAGGTTCCAGACCAATTTCAATTTCTACAACTCAAGCCGTGAAGGAGAGTATGAGGGCCAGGATCTCAGCTTTGTCAATACCAGCTGGTTCGCCCGTTTCAGCTCCAAGGTGGTTCTGCCGGCAAAGATAGACTGGCAAACCACCCTCTTCTACCGGGGCCCCAGCGAGGATGCCCAAAGCAAGCGAAAGGGAATGGCGATGGTCAACCTGGCCTTCAGCAAGGACATACTCAAGGGCAACGGGACACTTTCCTTCAACGTGAATGACCTGTTCAACAGCCGCAAGAGGATCTCGGAGACCACCGGAGCCACCTTCTTCCAGGAAAGCGAGTTCCAGTGGAGGGAAAGGCAGTGGAGGCTTTCATTCGCATACCGGTTCAACCAGAATAAAAAGAGGGAGAGATCGCGGGATTCCTTCAATGGGGGCGACGATGACGAGTTCGGCTCCTGAGGCTTGAAATGCATTGTGCGAAACTTGATCGGGAGCCTCAAATACCCGTCTCATCAGAGCCGATTTTGGAGGCTATTTCGTATCTTTGTTAGATACGTTTACCACTAAAATTTTATACATGAAATACAGAATAGAGCACGATACCATCGGAGAGGTGAAAGTGCCGGCAGATAAGTATTGGGGTGCCCAGACGGAAAGATCGAGAAACAACTTCAAAATTGGCCGGGAGGCCTCAATGCCCCAGGAGATCATCGAGGGCTTCGCCTACCTGAAAAAGGCGGCGGCCTATGCCAATCACGAACTGGGGGTTCTGAGCCAGGAAAAGAGAGACGCGATAGCGGAGGTTTGCGACGAGATCCTGCGGGGAGAGCTCTACGACCAGTTTCCCCTGGTGATCTGGCAGACCGGCTCGGGTACCCAGAGCAACATGAACTGCAACGAGGTGATCGCCAACAAGGCGCACGTGAACCAGGGTGGAAGCCTGGAGAGCAAGGAGCGCTTCATCCATCCGAACGATGACGTGAACAAGAGCCAGTCCTCCAATGACACCTTTCCGACAGGAATGCACATAGCCGTTTACAAAAAGGTCGTGGAAGTCACCCTTCCCGGCGTTCGCAAACTCAGGGACACCCTGGATGCCAAATCCAAGGACTTCACCGACGTGGTGAAGATCGGAAGGACCCACCTTATGGATGCCACGCCCCTGACCCTTGGCCAGGAGTTCTCGGGCTATGTCTCCCAGCTGGACCACGGCATAAGGGCCCTGGAAAACACCCTCGACCACCTTGCCGAGCTCGCGCTCGGGGGAACCGCCGTGGGAACAGGGATCAATACCCCGGCGGGATATGACGTTGTCGTGGCAAGATACATTGCCGAATTCACCGGCTTTCCCTTCGTCACGGCGGAGAACAAATTCGAGGCCCTGGCCGCCCACGATGCGATCGTGGAGACCCACGGGGCGCTGAAGCAGCTAGCCGTCTCCCTGATGAAGATCGCCAATGACATCAGAATGCTCGCCTCCGGACCGAGAAGCGGGATCGGAGAGATCACAATACCCGCGAACGAACCCGGGTCCTCCATCATGCCGGGCAAGGTGAACCCCACACAGGCAGAGGCCCTGACCATGGTATGCGCCCAGGTGGTGGGCAATGACGTGGCGGTCACCGTGGGAGGCCTTACCGGTCACTACGAGCTGAACGTTTTCAAGCCGGTAATGGCATCGAATGCCCTGGAAAGCGCCAGGCTGCTGGGAGACGCCTGCGTGTCCTTCAACGACAACTGCGCCGTGGGGATCGAGCCGAATTACGACAGGATCAAGCACCTGGTGGACAATTCACTGATGCTTGTAACTGCGCTGAATACAAAGATAGGATATGAAAATGCGGCCAAAATAGCAAAAACGGCCCATAAGAACGGAACGACGCTCAGAGAGGAGGCCATCAACCTGGGCCTGCTCACCGGAGAGGAATTCGACGCCTGGGTCAGGCCGGAAGACATGGTGGGCAGCCTAAAGGTCTGAGCGCATCGCGACTGAAAGAAAGATAAATGTGCAATTCATTCAACAAAAGGTTCCTCGATGAGGCTTCAAAGCACTGGGGCGAGGAGGCAAAGCCTCCTGGTTCCGGGGACCTGGGCTTTGTGAAGATGGCTGCGGAACTGGGGCTCAAGGGCGTTTTGAACAATGAAGGAGGGCCCTTCGGCTGCGTGATCGTCAAAGACGGCAAGGTCATCGGAAAGGGGAACAACCGGGTAACCACGATAAACGACCCGACGGCCCATGCGGAGATCCAGGCGATCAGGGATGCCTGTGAGCACCTGGGCAGCCATCAGCTGGACGGGTGCGTCCTGTACACCAGTTGCGAGCCCTGTCCGATGTGCCTGGGCGCGATTTACTGGGCCCGGCCCGACAAGGTGTTCTATGCTGCGACCAAGGAGGACGCAGCCGCCAGCGGCTTTGACGACCATTTCATCTACGAGGAGATCGCCCTGGCCCCTGACGAGAGGAGCATAGAGTTCCGGCAGCTCGGGAGAGAAGAGGCCCTGTCGGCCTTCAAGGCTTGGGACGAGAAAGAAGACAAGATTGAATATTAACCATAAATCGAGGATCATGAAAAATGTAGGCGTTTGGATAGACCAGAAAGAGGCAAACATCATCACCGTGGAGGAGGATCAATCGATCAAGACCAAAACCATCTACTCTGATGTCGAGACCCGTGTGCGGGTCGAGGGAGAGACAAAACAGTTCGGTCGCTTCGGGGACCAGTTCCTAGTGGACGAAAAGGGCAAACAGAACCGCATCGAGGAATATACGGGAAGATTCCTGCACAAGGTGATGAAGGAGTTCGGGGAGGCAGACCAGATCATGATCTTCGGACCGGCCCAGACCAAGAAGAAGCTGGAGAAGCTAATGATGGAGGACCAGATGTTGAATGCCAAATTGAAAGAGACCCTTTCTTCCGACAACATGACGGACAACCAGAAGATGGCCTATGTGAAAGACTATTTCAAGAGGAACTGATCAGACCCGGCCCCGGCTCATGTGCCTGATCCTGTTGTAGTATTCTTCATATTCCCGCTCTGCACGCTTATGCTCTTCGGTTTCGAAGATGGGACGCATCAGCTCGTCCTTTTTCCTTTTGAAACCGTATGGCTTCTTGTCTTTTTCAGTTCCCATTTTTCAGCAATTTTGTATCATTAACGCCGAAGTTTCCCTTTTTATTATGCATCCCGGGATCCAGGGAGACCTCAAAATGAATGTATTACTCCCAATTTGCGTGGTGTGAAGCTCCGCTCGGATCATCGGTTCGCTGGTAGGTGTGGGCCCCGAAAAAGTCTCGCTGGGCCTGGATGAGATTGGCAGGAACCGAACCTGAAGTCATGCCCACCCAGTAATTGTACGAAGCTCCAAAACAGCTCAGGGACACCCTGTTGTCGAGCCCACTGACCAGGAGCTCGCGCACGGAGGCTTCCTGATCCTTCAGCTCCCGGGTGATCTCTCCGACCGAGAACAGGTCGTCATGCTCAGAAAAAAGGGACTCCAGCCGGTTCACCAGGGCAGACTTGATGATGCACCCCTCCGACCATACCCGTGAGATCCCTTGAAAATCAAGATCCCACTGATATTCCTCCGAAGCCGCCTTCAACAACTCAAAGCCCTGTTGGTGGTTGACCATGCGGGCAAAGGCATAGGCTTGCTTGAGGACCTCATCATTGGGAAGGCTTCCCCTGACCGCATCCCCGGGAAACCGCGAGGACAACCTGACCCGTGTCTCCTTGAAGGACGAGAGGTAGCGCTCAAAGACCGCCGAAGCCATGAGGGTATTGGGCACGCCAAGGTCGAATGCGGCTTTGCTGGACCAGGATCCCGTGCCCTTGTTTCCGGCCTTGTCCAGGATCAGATCGAGCAGGTATTCCCCGTTCTCCTTCTTGCGCAAGATGCGCACCGTGATTCCGAGCAGGTAGCTCTTCAGGCTTCCCCTGTTCCAGGCCTCGAAGAGAGAGGCGATCTCCTCGTTGCTCTTCCGGGTCCTCAGCAGTCCGTAGAGCTCGGCGAGGAGCTGCATCTCAACGTACTCGATCCCGTTGTGGACCATCTTGACAAAATGACCCGATCCGCCAGGCCCGATGTACCGGCAGCAGGGAGCGCCTGACCTGTCCCTGGCAGCAATGGCTTCGAGCACCCCTGCCACCTGGGCATAGTCTTCCCTGTCCCCCCCGGGCATGATCGAGGGGCCCTTTCGGGCTCCTTCTTCTCCTCCCGAAATCCCGGCTCCCACAAAGCCGATCCCCAGTTCTGAGGCCCTTTGGCTGCGCCTTGCCGTATCCGTGAAATGCGAATTTCCGCCGTCGATCAGCACATCCCCTTTCGAAAGCAGGGGAAGGAGCTGCTCCATGACCTGGTCGACCACGGGTCCTGCCTTGATCATAAGCAGGATGCTTCTTGGTGCCTCCAGGGAGTTCACGAAGTCCTGAAGATCGGTGAAGCCCCTAACGTTTTCTCGCTCACGATTCTCCCGCATGAAATCGCTAACCACCTGCTCCTCGCCTCCTTCAGCCCGGTTGAACACCGAGAGGGGGAATCCCCGGTCCGCTATGTTCAGCGCGAGGCTTCGGCCCATAACACCCAGGCCATATACTCCAAAAACACTTTTTTTCTTCATGCCGAACTGGCTTATGATTTGTTCTGTTATCTGTTCCGGCCCCTGTTCGATGTTCATCACCAGCCCATAGGCAGGTTCTTCCAGGGCATCGAACTGGGAACGCAGCATTCCCGGGCCCATGTAGTGTCCGGCCCTTTTTTTCATGCGGTCCAGGATGAGCTCATAGCTCCCCTTCAGGTAGACCCAATTGATCTTCCCTGTCTTTTCGGCCAGCTTTTCACGATACTTTTCGCGCAGGGCCGAACAGGCCAGGATTGCCCCTTCGTTCTCAGACCAGTCCAGCAGGCGGTTGGAGAGGATCTCCAGCCAGGGCTCCCGGTCCCGATCGTCGAGAGGCAAGCCCCTGGACATCTTGTCTATGTTCGCTTTTGGGTGAAAATCATCGGCATCGTAGAACGGCAGACCCATGCCCTCCGAAAGCAGTTTGCCGACAGTCGTCTTTCCGCAACCGCTCACTCCGAGGATCACGAAGACCCGGTTCCCGTAGTTCGCCTTTTCCATATTCAAACTAAACCGATTTTGATCACTAGGGCTCAATGGTCCAGGCATTGCCAACCTCGCTCACCGGGATGCAGGGCTTGAATCCTCCTGGGATGGGGTCGAACACCAGCACTTCCTTGCCGATCTCTTCAGACGAGAAATATCCCAACAGGGCGAATTCCCTCACGATGAACAAGAACCTGTACAGCGCGTAACCGTCTTCTTCCTCCTGCGACAGGCCTTCGGTCCCCAGTGCCTGTCTCTGCAGGATGGCCCTCTTGCTTTCCTGCGAGACCTTGAAGTGTTTCTCAAAGACCTCCAGGACGTCCTTCCTTCCCGAGCGGCCCACTTCCCTGCCGCTGCTTTCCAACAGATCCGAGGCGAACAGCTGACTGCCCCTTTGGAACCATTTCTTGTCGGATTCCGTCAACAGGTCCGCACACATGCGGTCGACGAACTGAGGAAGGTTGAGGTCCAATCCCCCGGGAATCTCCGTGGTGGGCAGAATGATGTCCACCAGGTGACTCGAAAGATGTCGCTGCTCCTCGTTGAAAAATACGGCTTCCCAGGCAGGCGCGGACTCTCCCCCGGAACAGGATTCCAGGATCCCCAGTACCGCGGGGGCGCTAACGACATAGCCTATGCCCAGGCTCAGGTTCTTTATTGCTTCTCTTCTTCTCATGCCTTCCCTTCCTTTTTCTGTTTCAACAAAAGATCAGCCGCGTAATTCGCAGCCCTTGCCGTGATGGCCATATAGGTAAGCGAAGGGTTCTGGCAGCCGGCAGAGGTCATGCAGGCACCATCCGTCACATATACGTTGGGCACGGTGTGGACCTGGTTGAATTTCCCCAGCACAGAGGTTTTCGGGTCCCTTCCCATCCGGGCCGTTCCCATTTCGTGTATGCCGAGTCCCGGGTAGAACTCCTCTTTGTTGTCGTAGGGAAAGACCTCCTCGTAGCCCGCGGCCTTCATCATCGCCACGGCCTGCTCCATCATGTCCTTCCTCATCCTTTTTTCGTTCTCCTTGTACTCGACGTCAAAGTCGACCGTGGGAAGCCCCCACTGGTCAAGCTTGTCGTAGTTCAGGCTCATCTTGTTCTCGTGGTAAGGAAGGCATTCTCCGAATCCTCCCATTCCGATCACCCAGGGTCCCGGCTTGATCAGCTCCTCCTTGAGATCCTCCCCGTAGCTCATTTCCCTGATCGCCCGTTTCCAGTTGGTGCGGCTCGCACTTCCCTGGTATCCGTAACCCCTCAGGAAGTCAGGCGAATCGCTGTCTCCCCCGACGTTTCTGAACCGGGGTATGTAGAAACCGGCAGGCTTTCTGCCCTTGTAGTACTTGTCCTCGTGCTCGTGAACCACGGCATAGGCACCTACGCCCAGCTGGTGATCCATGATATTGTGTCCCAGCTCCCCGGAGTCGTTGCCGAGGCCATTGGGAAATCGCTCTGATTTGGATTGCATTAGAATGGCTGCCGAGGCGATCGCCGAGGCACAGCAGAAAATGATCGAGGCCCTGAAGAAGTGCTTCTCCTTGGTCAGGGTGTCGATGATCCGCACCCCGGTCGCCTTTTTCAGCTTGTCGTCATAGACGATCTCGTAGGCTATGGAATTGGGCCGAAGCGTCATGTTGCCCGTTCGCTCCGCAGCCGGAAGCGTGGAGGCGTTGCTGCTGAAGTATCCCCCGAAGGGACATCCGCGCATGCACCTGTTCCTGTACTGGCATTTCCCCCTTCCCAGGTAGGTCTTGTCCCCGGTGATATGGGCCACCCGTGCATGGGTCACCACCCTGCCGTCCATGTTCTCCTGTACCCGCTGCGCAAAATCCTCTTCCACGCAATTGAAGGGCATGGGCTCGGTCAGCTTCCCGTCTGGCACCTGGTCGCTCCCGATATTGTTCCCGCAGACCCCGATGTATTCTTCAACTTTATCATACCAGGGGGCCAGATCGCTGTACCGGATCGGCCAGTCCACGCCATGCCCGTCCCTCTTGTTGGCCTCAAAGTCGTGTTCGCCGAGCCTGTAGGAATGGCGTCCCCATGTGAGGGACCTTCCCCCTACATGGTAGCCCCGCATCCAGTCGAATCTCTTGGTCTCGGTATAGGGATGCTCAAGGTCATCGACGAACCAGTGGCTCCATTCCTTCTTCGTGGTGTATCCCGTCCTGGCCTGTTTGTACTGCCTCTTCTCTTCCTCCACAGGGGTTCGGCCCCGATGCTCGAAGTCCCAGTCCTCCATGTTCATCGTAGGGTAGTCTATCACGTGCCTGACCATTCTTCCCCGCTCCAGGACCAGGGTCTTCAGTCCCTTTTCACATAGCTCCTTGGCCGCCCAGCCCCCGGAGATCCCGGTCCCGATGACTATGGCGTCAAACTCCTCCGGCAGTTCTTCTGTTCTTTCTTCTTGCATATCATTTTTACATATATCGTTCCTGGATCACCTTGAGATGATGCAGCAAGTGGCCGCAGCAGATATAACCCAAAGCTCTAACGCTCAGTTGATTCCCGTCCACCGAACCCTGCCGCTGCAAGGCCGCCTCGTTCAGAGATCCGAACATCATGATGTTCGATCTTCTCATGAGCTCGAACTCCAGTAGCAGGTCGGAGAGCTCCCTGTCCCCGGCCCGGCAGTTCTCAACATAGAGGTTCTCGTCAAATCCAGGCAAGGTCTTTTGGTCTCCTCGCGCGAATCTCAGAGCCCTGTAGGCGAACACCCTCTCAGAGTCGATCAGGTGCTGCACCAGCTCGCGGATGCTCCATTTGCCCTCGGCATAGCGAAAATTCTCCTTTTCCCGGGGCAGGCCGTCCAACAAGGATTTGCAAGCTACAAGGCTTGATTCGAGCAGCTCGAGGAGCCCGGAACCGTCTCCGGGCAGGATTTCCATATAGGGACTGTAGAATTCGGCGTACTCAGACTTTGCGGGTCTTGACATATTCGAATGGATTCAATTCGGATTTAAAACCCGCTAATTTAAGGAATTTCAAAAACATGCCCAGCCATTATCTCGGGGATAAGAGCCCGAAAGACTGCCTGGCGATCTCTACTTCCTCGTTGGTCGGAACAATGAGTATTTTGACTTTACCTCCCCTTTTTTGGATCTCCCGGATGGATTTTCCCCTGAGCTCATTCTTCTCCTTGTCCAGGGAAATGCCCAGGTAGTCCATCTCATCACAGATCATGTTTCGCAGCACCGAGGAATTCTCGCCTATCCCGGCAGTGAACACGAGTGCGTCCAATCCGTTCATGGAAGCCGCATAGGCCCCGATGTACTTCTTGACCCGGTAGGCATTCATCTGCAGGGCCAGGAGGCATTTTCGGTCTCCCTGCTCTGCAGCCTCCTCGATCTCGCGCAGGTCACTGAATCCCGTAAGTCCCAGCATTCCGCTCTGTCCCTGCAGCAGGCTTTTGACCTCGCCAGGAGTGTAGCCGAGCTCTTCGATGAGGTGGAAGATGACCGACTGATCTATGTCTCCGCTTCGCGTTCCCATTATGAGCCCGTTCATGGGCCCGAAACCCAGGGAATGCTCCACGCTGCGCCCGTCGCGCACCGCCGTGATGCTGCATCCGTTGCCCAGGTGAACCGTTATCATTTTGCTCTTGTCCGTTCCCAGGTACCTGGCGGCCTCCTCGGAAACGTATTTGTGGCTCGTACCGTGAAATCCGTACATCCTGATCTGGTGTTCGGTGTAAAAGGATTCGGGTATGGCATAGCGATGCGCGACTTCTGGAATGGTCTGATGAAAGGCCGTGTCGAACACCGCGATCTGAACCGCCGAGGGAAAGATCTGCTCTGCAACCTCTATCCCCTTGTAATTGTGAGGATTGTGTAGGGGAGCCAGGCTGAACAGCTCCCTGATCTTGGCCTTGACCTTCTCGTCGATCCGCACGGTTTCCGAAAAGCTGCTTCCCCCGTGGACCACCCGGTGACCCACCGCATCGATGCCTTCCTCCTCCGTGACGACCTCCGATCGGGGATCGAGCAGCAGCTGGGCCACCTTTCTCAATCCCTCTTCATGGCTTTCTATGTTTCCTTCTTCCTCGCCTGCCCTTCCACCTGCGCTGAATTTGATCCTGGATCCCTCCAGGCCTATCCGTTCCACCATCCCGGAAGCGATAACCTCCTCTCCCGGCATTCCGATCAGTTGAAACTTTATGGAGGAGCTCCCCGAATTGATTACCAGTACTTTCATTTGTCCGCATTCAATTTACTCAGGCTCTTCTTCCCGCCCTTCTTCTCATGGCTGTCCTGCTGTGCCTGTATGGCTGTTATGATCACCGTGTTGAAGATGTCATCCACCGTGCAACCACGACTCAGGTCATTCACGGGCTTGTTGAGCCCCTGTAGCATGGGTCCGATGGCGATGGCCCCTGTTTCCCTCTGGACCGCCTTGTAGGTGTTGTTCCCCGTATTCAGGTCAGGAAAGATCAGCACGCTGGCCTGTCCGGCAACCTGGGAGTTGGGAAGCTTCTTCTGCCCCACGCTCATGTCGACGGCCGCGTCATACTGGATGGGGCCTTCTATCTTCAGGTTCGGTCGTTTCTCCTTGACGATCTCAGTGGCTCTTCGAACCTTGTCCACGTCCGCACCGGAACCAGAGGATCCCGAGGAGTAGGACAGCATGGCCACCTTGGGCTCAATGCCGAAGGCGGCGCTGGAATCCGCCGACGAGATGGCAATCTCTGCCAGCTGCTCCGCCGTTGGGTTCGGGTTGATGGCGCAGTCGCCGAACACCGACACCCGGTCGTCCAGGAGCATGAAAAATACGGATGACACCACCGATACCCCCGGCTTGGTCTTGATGAACTGCAGAGCCGGCCGTATGGTGTGCTGGGTCGTGTGGACGGCCCCCGAGACCATGCCGTCGGCGTGACCCTTGTACACCATCATGGTTCCATAGAAGGAAACGTCTCCCATCAGGTCATAGGCCATCACGCGGTTCAGGTTCTTGTGCTTCCTGAGCTCGTAGAGGGTCTCAGAGTAGTCCTCGAAATGCTCCGACTTCACAGGGTCTATGATGTTGAGCTTCTCCAGCGACATCGGAATGCCGAGCTGGGCGATCTTCTGCCTGATCTCCTCCGGGGAGCCCAGCAGCGTGATGTCCACCACATCAAGGGCCTGCAGCCTGGAAACCGCCATCAGGATCCTTTCGTCGGTTCCCTCGGGCAATACGATGTGCTTCTTGGCCTTCTTGGCCTTCTTGAGCAAGTTGTACTGGAACATTCTCGGCGTGAGCCCTCGTTTTTTGAATTTCAGGTATTTTTTGGTCAGCGATCCCATGTTGACATAACGGTCAAAGGTGATCTGCGAGTTATGTATCCTCTGGGCGTTGCTGGGATAGATGTGCGATCGGATGGCCCCGATCTGGTTGGCGACCTCGAAGGTGCCCTTTTCGACCGTCATGATGGGCATGATCTCGCGAAGACCCTCGATCAGCCTGAGTATGGATTTTTCCGGAACCAGCCCTCCCGTGAGCACGATCCCCGAAATCTTGGGGTAGTTGTCCGAGATGCTGGCCTGCAGCGTGCTCATGATGATGTCCGCCCGGTCTCCCGGGGTGATCACCAGGCAATTCTCCTTGAGGTGATCCAAAAAGTTCCTGAGCTGCATGGCTCCCACGGCAAAGCTTTCCACCTGGTTGTACACCAGGTCCTCCCCGAACAGGATGGTGGCACCAATCTCATCGATGATCTCTTTGATGGTGGGGTTGTACAGGGTACCGATCAGGGGAATGGCCGCGACGAAAATGTCTTCGGTCAGCTTCTCCGAGATCCGCCTTTCCACATCCTTCAGATCGGGAGACTCCACCTTGTTCGCGATCACCCCGAGCACGCGGACCTCCTTCTCAACGAAGGAATCATAGGCGAGATGCAGGTTGGAGATCAGCTCTTCCTCGCTCTTCCCCTTCCCGTTGCCCACCAGGATCACGGGGACCCCCAGGTTCTTGGCGATGATGGCATTGATGTCCAGCTCGACGAAAGCGGCCTCGCCCGAGAAATCCGTTCCCTCCAGCAGGATGAAGTCAAAGCGCTCTTCGAGCTCCTTGTATTTCTTGAAGATGATGTCGACGATCTCTTCCTCCTTGTTGTCGATCTTCTTCTGGATGACCTCCTGAACCGTGAGTCCGTAGCACTCTTCATAGGTCATGTCAAGCTTGAAGTGGCTGAGTACCGTTTCGATGTGATTGTCCTTCTTCCCTCCCGACTGATCCTCTATGATGGGCCTGAAGTAGCCCACTCTCTTGGTCCTGCCGAGGATGATTCGCATAAGGCCCAGGGAAACCAGCGACTTGCCGCTTTCCGGCTCTCCTGTGGCTATGTAGATCGCTTTGTCCATTTTCGAAATTTTCCACAAAGATACTCATATGATGCTTTAATTGGCTCAAGAATTGGCAACATTTGTAACGATTCTGCATGCCTGTTTCCTCAATTCAGAATATTTGGCATAGATTTGTGAGAATCGCCATTTTCGGTGCGGTTTGAAGGAGAAAGACAATCATTGGACATGAGAGTATTATTCAAAAACATAAAACAGCTTCTGCAGGTCAGAGAATCAAACGTGCATAAGGTGTCGGGACGTGAAATGGGTGAATTGCCCTTGCTTGAGGACGCCTACCTGATCACCGAGAATGACAGCATCCTCGACTACGGGCGCATGGACGAGCTCCCCGGGACGGAAGCGGAGATCGAGGTGGACGCCAGTGGAAGAATGGTCCTGCCGACCTGGTGCGACTCTCACACACACCTGGTCTATGCCGGGAACCGCGAAGAGGAATTCGTCGACCGGATCAGGGGCTTGAGCTATGAGGAGATCGCTGCCCGGGGCGGAGGTATACTCAATTCGGCCCAAAAGCTACAAATGATGACGGAAGATGAGCTTTTCAAGCAATCTTCAGAGCGATTGGTGGAGGTGATGAAGCTCGGGACGGGGGCCATCGAGATCAAATCGGGCTACGGTCTCACCACTGAATCGGAGCTGAAGATGCTCAGGGTAGTCAAACGCCTGTCGCAAGATTTCCCGATCACGGTCAAACCCACCTTCCTGGGAGCCCATGCCTTCCCCAGGGAATATGCCCGGGACAGGGAGGCCTACGTGGACCTGATCTGCGAGGAGATGATCCCTGCCGTGGCATCCGGGCAGCTTGCCGACTTCATAGACGTCTTTTGCGAGAAAGGCTATTTCTCCGTGGAGCAGACCCACAGGATATTGGAAAAGGGGCGTGCCTTCGGCCTGCGGCCCAAGATTCACGTCAATCAGTTCAACAGCATCGGGGGGATCCAGGCGGGCGTGGCTCAAAACGCCTTGTCGGTGGACCACCTCGAGGTGATGGAAAAGATCGATTTTGAAGCCCTGCAGGGCACGGATACCATGCCCGTGGCGCTACCCTCCTGCTCCTATTTCCTGAGCATTCCCTACACCCCTGCCAGGGAGCTGATCGATCGGGGCCTCCCCCTGGCCCTGGCCACGGATTTCAATCCGGGCTCCACCCCGAGCGGAAACATGAACTTCGTGATCTCCACGGCATGCATCAAAATGCGAATGACCCCCGAAGAGGCGATCAACGCGGCAACCCTCAACGGGGCCTATGCCATGGACCTGAGCCACAGCCACGGGAGCATCACGCGAGGAAAATCAGCGAGCCTGATCATGACAAAGCCCATACCTTCCTATGGGTTTCTGCCCTATGCCTTTGGCAGCAACCTGATCGACAAGGTAATGATCAATGGACAGTTCATCTGACGCCGGGGCCTGTCTCATCCAACGAAAGAATTGATTCAACCAAACTCCAAAGCCAAATGAAATCAGAAAGAAACGCCTTGATAGAACTTGATCCTTCTTCCTTCCGGGAAATGGGCCATGAACTGGTGGATTCCATAGCCGAGTTTCTGGAGCAAATCCGGGACAGGCCCGTGACCACGGGCAAAAGTCCTGCCGAGGCCAGGAAGATGATCGGAACCCAAGGTCTGCCCGAAGAAGGACAGGACCCCGGAGAGATCCTAAGAAATGCCACGGGCATGCTGTTCCGGGATTCCCTTTTCAACAGCCACCCCAGGTTTTTGGGATACATCACCTCCTCACCGGCTCCCCTGGGCATACTCGGAGATTTTCTGGCCTCCGCCCTGAACCAGAACATGGGCGCCCAAATACTGAGCCCGGTTTCCACGGAGATCGAGAAGCAGACCATTGAATGGCTCGGGGAATTGATAGGCGTTGGCAGGGGTTGGGGCGGAATCCTGGTGAGCGGGGGAAACATGGCCAACCTCACGGCCTTCCTGGCAGGAAGAAAAGCCATGGTCCCGGCCAATTTCCACGAGGACGGGATCCAGGGGCTGAACACAGAATACCTCACCTACTGCGCCAGGAGCACCCACACCTGGATCGAAAAGGCCACCACCCTTTTCGGCCAGGGCAAGAACAGCCTCAGGTGGATCGAAACCGACGGATCCAACAAAATGGATCTTGAAGCCCTTCAGGCACAGATCCTGGAGGACATCGATGCGGGCCGCGCCCCCATGATGATCGTCGCAACGGCAGGAGACGTCAGCACGGGAGCCGTGGATGACCTGAGGTCGATATCAGAGATTTGCAAGCGTCACGGGCTTTGGTTTCATGTGGACGGGGCCTATGGGGCACCGGCTGCCGCCCTCCCCGAGTTGGGTTCGCTCTTCGACGGCCTGTCCGAAGCGGACTCCATTGCCCTGGACCCGCACAAATGGCTTTACAGCCCCCTGGAAGCGGGCTGCACCCTGGTGAAGGACCCGTCGAACCTGGTGAAGACCTTCAGCTCTCACCCCGAATACTACAATTTTGGACTGGATTCAGAGACCTCCGTCAACTATTATGAGTACGGCATGCAGAATTCCAGGGGTTTCAGGGCCCTGAAGGTCTGGATGGCCCTGCAGCAGGCCGGACGCAAAGGCTATGAGGAGATGATCCGTGAGGACATCGACCTGGCAGCCTACCTTTTTGGGCTGGCCGAAGCGCAGGAAGAGCTGATCGCCATGACCTGCAACCTGAGCATAGCCACCTTCCGCTATGTCCCCAAACCCGACCCCCCGGGAGAGAAGAACCCGATCGCTCGTGACAGGGAGTCACTCAACCAACTCAATGAGGAGCTGGTGAACCGGCTTCAGGAAGGAGGAGAAATGTTCATTTCCAATGCGATCGTGGACGGTTATTACTGCCTGAGGGCCTGCGTGGTGAATTTCAGGACCACCCGAAGAGACATGGAAGAAATCGTTGCCGGGGTGATCGCAATGGGAAGAGAGCTCTCATCCCGCTCGGCGAATAGTTGAAATCTTCGTAAATTTGCAGGCTAAAGAAATTAACTATGTCTGAGAATCTCGCACCCCCAAGACAGAAGAAGCCCGAATGGCTGAGGGTAAAGCTCCCGGTCGGGAAAAAGTACAAGGACCTGCGTGGGCTGGTCGACAAGTACAAACTCAATACCATCTGCACCAGCGGAAGCTGCCCGAACATGGGCGAATGCTGGGGTGAAGGAACGGCGACCTTCATGATCCTGGGAAACATCTGTACGCGCTCCTGCGGCTTCTGCGGGGTGAAGACCGGCAAGCCCGAAAGCGTGGAATGGGATGAGCCGGAAAAAGTGGCCAGGTCCATTCACCTGATGAAGATCAAACACGCCGTCATCACTTCCGTGGACCGCGACGATCTCAGGGACGGAGGCTCCATAATCTGGGCAGAGACCGTGGAAGCCATCAGGCGAAGCAACCCGGAAACGACTTTGGAGACCCTGATCCCCGATTTCAGGGGAATAAGGAGAAACATTGACCGCATCGTCGAGGTCGCGCCGGAAGTGATCTCCCACAACCTGGAAACTGTCAGGAGACTTACGCGGGAGGTGCGCATACAGGCCAAGTACGACCGAAGCCTTGAGGTGCTGGAATACATCAAGGATTCCGGTCAGCGCAGGACCAAGTCGGGCATCATGCTCGGACTGGGGGAAAAGGAGGAAGAGGTGATCGAGACCCTCCACGACCTCAAAAAGGCAAAAGTGGACATCGTGACGATCGGGCAGTATCTTCAGCCGAGCAAGAAGCACCTCCCGGTGCACGAGTTCATCACGCCGGAGCAATTCGATAAATACAGGCAGATCGGCCTGGACCTCGGATTCAAATATGTCGAGAGCGGCGCCCTGGTGCGTTCCTCCTACCGTGCGGAAAAGCACTTGGTGTAAATTAACATATGATTAACATCTGAATTTCAAAAATGGAACGGATTTTGATCTATTTGTTGTGAAGCAAAATTCCCCATTAGTTTTGACTTCATTATGATTAATTTTGAGTTAGTAAGCTAAAAAGCACTTCATCCCCGAAGTGCTTTTTATTTTTTTGGCATTTTTAAAAGGCTCAGAGTATTCTGTATGACCATCCCTGAGAATCGCAGCAGGAGGGGCGAACCTGTCCGAAAAGATTAACAATATTGTAACATTTAAAAAATTCTTTGGCACAGGATTTGCGAATAATAATATGAAGCAAAGTTCCCCACAGATTTTGTTTTCATTATGATTAATTTTGAGTTAGTAAGCTAAAAAGCACTTCATTTCTGAAGTGCTTTTTTTCATTTGGAGAGCAGAATCCAGCATGAGACCAGGCCCTGGTTCAGCTTCGTCGAATGAACTCCTGGATCAGGGAATTGATCTTCTTCTCAGAACCTCTCGCCGCCTCCTGCACGGCTTCGTGCGAAACCTCTTCTATCTTTCCCTCTATCCCCAGATCGGTGATCACGGAAAGACCGAAGCAGGACATTCCCATGTGCTTGGCCACTATAACTTCGGGCACGGTGCTCATTCCCACCGTGTCAGCACCGACCAGTCTCACCATCCGGTATTCGGACGGGGTTTCGAAGGTGGGGCCCTGCAAGGCCAGGTAGACGCCTTCCCTTACCTCTATTCCTTTTTCCGCCGCCACTTCCTTCATTGTATTGATCATCTCGAGACTGTAGGGTTCGTGCATGTCCACGAACCTGGGGCCGAACCTGGGGTCATTCTCGCCTCGCAAAGGGTGTTCCGGCATGAAATTGATGTGGTCTTTGATGATCATGATGTCGCCAACCCCGTATTCCGGATTGACGCCTCCGCTCGCATTCGAAACCAGCAGCTTGTTTACGCCCAGGAGCTTCATCACCCGAACCGGGAAGGTCACCTCGTCCATTCCCCAGCCTTCATAGTAATGGAACCTGCCCTGCATGGCCACCACCTTCTTTCCTGAAAGCTGCCCGTAGATCAGTGTTCCCGAGTGACCGCTGACGGTGGATACCGGGAAATTGGGTATGTCGTGGTAGGGGATCTTCTTGTCCACCTCGATCAGGTCGGCAACCCCTCCCAGGCCGGTGCCCAGGATGATGCCGAATTCAGGTTCGACCACCCCAATTTCCTTTAAGAATCTAGCCGTTTCTTTTATTTCTTCGTACATAATCATGAATTCTCTTTTTAAAACCTTCCTCCCCTTCCAGGAATAGGGTCCGGATGGGAAGATAATATACCGGGTAATCGACCCGCTCAAAATTTCGAACGAAATCCTTTTCCGTGGTCAGGACGATTTTGTTCTTTCCTTTCAACTGCTCCCTGGCGTCCCGGATCTTTTCGTGCTCCTTGTCGGTGAGCCGGTGGTGATCGCCGAATTCGAGATGCCGGAAGCTGCATTGCATCTCCCGGAGGTATTCGATCATGGGTCCCGGGTTGGCGATACCGGTGACGAGCAGCACTTCTTCCCTTGCCAGGTCCTGCATTGAGATGCTCTCCCTGTCGTTGACCACCTGCCCCATGTACTCTATCCCGGTAAAATACAGCTCCTGCCCTGAACTTAGCTTCAATTTCCTGCGGATCTCAAGTCTTTCCTCCTCGGAGATATCCGCGGGACATTTGCTCACTATGACCAGGTCCGCCCTTTTCGCCCCGGAGCGAGGCTCCCTCAGATCCCCGGCGGGAAGGACCAGGTCATCCACATAAAGGTTGTCATAGCTCGTGAGCAGGATGTAGATGCCAGCCCTGATCTTCCTGTGCTGATAGGCGTCGTCCAGCAGGATCAGGTCCGGGGCCGGAGATTCCATGAGCAGCATGGACACCCCGCTGACGCGATCCTCGTCAACGGCGACCTGGACTTCCCTGAATTTCCTGAAGAACTGGTAAGGCTCGTCTCCGATCTCCTCCGCGCTGGTCCCTGCTTCCGCAAAGACATAACCCCGGGTCTTTCTACCATATCCCCGGCTTAGCACGGCAAGGCGATGATAGGGTTGCAGCAGGCGGATCAGGTATTCGATCATCGGGGATTTACCGGTCCCGCCAACGCTGAGATTCCCCACTGCGATGACCGGAAGGCCGAATTCGGTTGATCTCAGCCAGGACCTGTCGTACATGAAGTTTCTAACCCGCATCACCGCTGCGTAGAGCAGTGAGAAGGGATAGAGTATTTTCCGGATTGAATTCACGTCTGGCGTTAAAACTTGTTTGGGGTTCTGAACTCTTCACCCATGGGGTCAGAAGGGCACGTAGTCGACCACCTCCAGTCCGTAGCCGATCATACCCACGCGCTTGCCCGCGTATTTGCTGTTCGAGATGAGCCTGATCTTGTTGATCTTGAGGTCATGCAATATCTGGGCCCCTATTCCAAAGTCCTTCTCGTCCATTTTCACGAGCGGGTCGATGGTCTCTCCTTTCTGCATCTTCTTCAAAGTGCCGAGTCTGCGCAGGAGATCAAAGGACTGGTGCTCCTGGTTGATGAAGACTATGGCTCCCTTGTTCTCCTTGTTGATGATCTCGAACATCTTGCCCAGCCTGTCATCGGGGTTGCTCAAAAGCGTACCCAGGATGTCATTGTTGATCAGGGTGGAGTTGATCCGAACCAGCACCTCGTCACCCAGCTTCCATTCCCCACGGGTCAGGGCCAGGTGCACCTGGTTGTTCGTGGTCTGCCGGTAGGCCCTGACGCAATATCGGCCGAATCGCGTTTCCAGGCTGAAGTCCTCGACTTTCTGTATCAGGGAATCGTGGTTCATCCGGTAGGCCACCAGGTCCTCGATCGAAATGATCTTCAGGTCGTATTTCTTGGCCACCTTCACCAACTGGGGCAGTCGTGCCATGCTTCCGTCCTCGTTGAGGATCTCCACCAAAAGCCCTGCCGGCTTCAGTCCCGCCAGCTTGGCCAGGTCGATCGCCGCTTCCGTGTGACCCGTTCTTCTCAGCACGCCTCCTGCCTTGGCTCGGAGGGGAAAAATATGCCCGGGCCTCCCGAGGTCTTCGGGCCGCGTCGAACGATCGGTGAGGGCCTTGACCGTCTTGGCCCTGTCATGGGCCGAGATCCCCGTGGTGCAGCCCTGCCCGATCAGGTCCACCGACACGGTGAACTGGGTGTTGTGCAATACGGTGTTCTTGCCCACCATGAGGTCCAGCTCGAGCTCCTCGCACCTGGACTCGGTAAGGGGAGCACAGATCAGACCGCGGCCGTGCGTTGCCATGAAATTGATCATTTCAGGGGTCACCATCTCGGCTGCCGCTATGAAGTCTCCCTCGTTTTCCCTGCGCTCGTCATCCACCACGATGACCAGCTTGCCCATCTTTATGTCCTGGATGGCTGCCTCTATCGAGTCCAGTCTTATTTCCTTTCTTCGGGTCTTCTCCATGAGCTATGCTTGTTTCTTGTCTAGTTTGAACACCTTGTTCAGCAGATTGGTAAGGGGCTGCAGAAAGGCGTCTATATTGAATATTCCTTTGTCATTCGTCGCCCGGATCATCAGCAGTATGCCGAACGGCAGCAGGACGAAAGTTGCCATCCATCCCCCTACGAAAGGAGATACCGTGTTCGATTCCGCCATGTTCTTACCCAGGGTGGAGATGAAGAAATAGATCACAAAGATAATGATCGCAATGATCATGGGAAGTCCGAATCCTCCTTTTCTTATGATCGAACCCAGCGGGGTGCCGACAAAAAAGAGCACCAGGCAGGCCACCGAAAAGGCGATCCGCTTGTGGAATTCCGTATTGTATCCGTTGATGACCTTTTGACGATCCTTCAGGGTTTCCTTGAAATTGGCCACATTGTCCACATTGCCCTGGGCTGTGATATAGGCATTGTCCACCACCGCCTTTCTTGTTTTTTCGTCGAAGTTGTCGAGGATCTCAGGCTCCAGGGGGCTGCCTGTGACCGTGTCCCTGGTGAGGTCTCCAGCCCTCAATGAGAGGTAAAGGCGCTCGGCCCTGTTGTTGATGAACTCGTGATAGGGATTCTGCAGGGAATCGGTATAGAACTCCAGCTGCTTCAGGCTGAGCATCTCCTTTCCTGTCTTGTACTTGACGTCGTCGGGGTCAAAATCACCAATGTTGGAAACGTCGATGTTCACCTCGTACTTGTCGAAATGGGCCTTGGTGAAGGCCATCTTCTTTCTGACAAGCTGGGTGGACTTGTTGCCGATGATGTCCTCATAGTAAAAGCCATCCTCCAGGACCAGGGTGAGGTAACGGCTTCCCTCCTCCGAGATGATCTCACCTTTCCTCGCAGTGATCACCTTGTTGTTCACTGCGTTGGACCTGAGCTCGTAGATCAGGACGTTTTTCAGGAAGTTCTCATCCTTTCCGTATTTCTCGTCGAATTTGATGCTGTAATTCGGTATCTCCGTGTTGAAGGTGCCGGGGACCAGCGCAAGGCCCGGCTCCTTCATGCGCATGTTGTAGATCAGGTTCTTCGACCGCAGTGACGCATAGGGGAACACATAGTTCAGGAACAGGAAGTTGCCGATGCTCATCACGAACATCAGCAGCATCAGGGGCCGTATGAATCGCTGAAGGGAGATCCCTGCGGATTTTACCGATGCAAACTCGTAGTTCTCGGCCAGTGTGCCCAGGGTCATGATCGAGGAAAGCAGAATGGCCACCGGGAGAGCGGTGGGAACCATCATCAGCGCCATGTATCCCAGGAACTTCATAATGATCACCAATCCGATGCCCTTGCCGGCTATCTTGTCGAACTGCAGCCACAACGCCTGCATGATCAGCACGAACAGAATGACAAAGAAAGTTGCCAGAAAGGGGCCGAGAAAGCTCTTGAGTATATACCGGTCTAAGATCTTCATGTATCCCGAGATGTCCTTACCTGTTGATAAGGTAGTTCATGTCAAGGTACTTCTGCTCATCAAAGGAAAAGGCATTGTCTCCCAGGTTCTGATCCGTGACTATCTTCTTTGCCGTAAGCGTGGTGGTCGTATCGTTGTTCCCGATCTCGATCACCTGGTAGATATGCCTGGTGGCCACCTCGATCCCCACGAGGATCGACTGAACCTCCGAATCCGAATCGATGGGGGTCAGTCTCACAAACTGGATCTTCTTCCCACCCACGGTCTTCTGCTGATCCATGGCATAGGTATATCCCGCCTTGTAAAAGGTGTAGAACTTCGAGGGGGTAAAGGTGTTTTCCCCGTCGATGTCCGCCTCGGAGATATTCACCTCCTCGTTCTCGGGAATGATGGTGTAGGTTCTCGATCCGTCAAAGATCTGCGTGGATCCGAACAGGTTGACCACGTATTTGTCACCTTTGAGCAACAGATCCCCGGAAAGCTCCTGGCTCACGTCCTCCGCCTGATTGTCGAGAACATAGTCAAAATCCACAGCCATGTCTCTGTAGCCGCTCATCTTCGCTGAGGCCTCATCCAGCCATTTGCCCGCTTCTGAGTCATCCTGGGCTCTCATGCCCAGGCTTGTACCCATTGTGAAAAGGATGAACAGCATCCCGAGCCTCATTCGCGTCATATCAAATTTTCTCATCATCTAAAAGTTGTTGCAGGGCAGTCACATCCGAAATCAGCACCTGTCGCGCCTTGCTGCCTTCGAACGGCCCGACAATGTTCGCCGCCTCCAGCTGGTCAATGATCCTTCCTGCCCGGTTATATCCTAGTTTCAATTTTCTCTGCAGCAGCGAGGCGGAACCCTGCTGAGCCGTGACAACGAGCATGGCCGCCTCCTCGAAGAGCTTGTCACGCCCTTCTATATCGATGTCAATTCCCATGCCATTTTCATCAGCCTCGTATTCGGGAAGGTAATGTGCATGCGGATAGGCGCGCTGGGACCCGATGAAATCGGTCAGATGCTCGACCTCAGGGGTGTCTATGAAGGCGCACTGGAGACGGGTCAGCTCATTCCCGTTGGAGATGAGCATGTCCCCCTTTCCGATCAGCTGGTCGGCGCCCTGAAAGTCCAAAATGGTCCTTGAGTCGATCTTGGAGGTCACCCTGAAGGCCACCCTCACCGGGAAATTCGCCTTGATGATGCCGGTAATGACGTTCACCGAGGGTCTTTGGGTCGCCACGATCAGGTGGATACCGATCGCCCGGGCCAGCTGGGCCAGCCTGGCTATGGGAGCTTCAATTTCCTTTCCGGCGGTCATGATCAGATCCGCAAATTCATCGATCACCAGGACGATGTAGGGAAGATAGCGGTGCCCGTTCTCCGGATTGAGCTTCCTGCCAATGAACTTCTGGTTGTATTCCTTGATGTTCCTCACATAGGCATTCTTCAGCAGGTCGTAGCGGTTGTCCATTTCTATGCAAAGGGAGTTGAGCGTGTTGATCACCATGGTAGTGTCGGTGATGATCGCCTCCTCCGTATCCGGCAGCTTGGCCAGGTAATGCCTCTCGATCTTGTTGTAGAGGGTCAGCTCCACCTTCTTCGGGTCCACCAGGACGAACTTGACCTCAGCAGGATGCTTCTTGTAAAGCAAAGAGGCCAGTACGGCATTGAGTCCCACGGATTTTCCCTGTCCCGTCGCACCCGCCATCAGCAGGTGGGGCATTTTTGCCAGGTCGATGGTGAAGGTCTCGTTGGAGATGGTCTTGCCCAATGCGATGGGGAGATCCATTTTCGTATTCTGGAACTTCTGGGAGGAGAGCACCGATTTCATGGAAACCACCGAGGGTTTCTTGTTGGGCACTTCGATCCCGATGGTTCCCCTGCCGGGTATGGGAGCAATGATCCGGATTCCCAGGGCGGAAAGGGACAGCGCAATGTCGTCCTCCAGGTTCTTGATCTTGGATATCCTTACCCCTGCATCGGGAACGATCTCATATAGGGTCACCGTCGGACCTATGGTCGCCTTGATGCTTGCGATGCCGATCTTGTAGTTGCTCAGGGTCTCGACGATCCTGTCCTTGTTGCTTTCGAGTTCGGCCTTGTTGATGTTGATGTTCTCGTTCGAGTAGTCCTTGAGCAGGTTCAACTCGGGGAATCGGTAATTGGACAGCTCCAATTTGGGGTCGAACTCCCCAAAATCCTTGACCAGGGCATTGCTCAGGTTTTCAACCGTGTGCTCTTCAAACACCGGCTTCTCCACCTCGATCTCTATTTCCTCTTCCTCATGATCCGCGGATGATGGCTTCGCACGGGTCTCCGATCGGGCATCGAGGTCCACTTCATCATCCGTGTTGGGGGCCTCCTGCGCGACCTTTTGCCCGGTCACGGTTTCAAAGGAATCGAACTCCAGCTCGATCTCATCTTCGGTATTCTCATAGGCGGTTCCCGTTATGAATCCATCCTCGGTGACGTCTTCGTCCACCGGAACGGGCAGGTCCTTCTTCTCACGCGGTTTGGGCATCCAACTCTTGATCCGCTGCGGGGTGATCTTGAACCGTACGATAAGGAACACGAGCATCGTGAGAAGAAGCAGAAGGAAAACACCGACCCTTCCCATGTAGATCTGCATGAACTCATTGATCTCGAATCCTACCCTGCCTCCCAATAGCTCCTGGTCAGGCCTGAAATGAGCCAGTGCGAGGGAGAGCCAGACCATGATGAGCAGCCCGTTCATCCAGGGCTTGCGCAACTGCCTGACGGGTATGTTCAAGATGATGTAAAGACCCGTAAAGAAAAGGAGTATGGGGAAGAGAAAAGTCGCCGCGCCAAAGCCGTCATACACAAAGAAATGGGCGATGCTGGCCCCGAGCTTTCCCAGAACATTGGAGGCATTCGCCGTCCTGTCCCCGAGATCCTCCAGTATGCTCTGGTCCTTTTTCCAGTGCTGAAAGAAAGAATAAAAGGAAATGAGCAGGAAGATCGAGGAACTGAAGATCAATACGCCGAAAACCAAATGGGTCTGCTGGCTCTTGAAAAAGTTCGCCAACCTCGTCCTGAATCCAGCCTTCTTTACTTTGGTACTGGGTTTTTTCCGTTTCGCCATAGGCCACAAAAATACACAAATAATTTAGCTTACAACATGGCTGCAAGACCGGAAAAGTTACTAAAATAAACTGAAATCAGAACAGCTGGGACAACTTAGGAAAATAGATGAGAAAGCCCACAAAAACAGCAGCCAGGGCCGCAAAGGTCACCGCCCCCGCGGAGATGTCCTTGATCCTGCCGATCCTATCGTCCCGACCGGGGTGGACAAAATCACACAACTTCTCTATGGCCGTGTTCAAGCCTTCCGCCACCAGGACCAGCCCGATCGCAAGGATCTGGAGGATCCACTCCGTAACCGTGAGCCCCACAAGCAATCCCGCAAGACATGCCAGGGCCGCAACGAAGAGCTGCACCATGATGCTGTCCTCCGTTTTGATGAGCCACCACATCCCGCGGAACGCATAGCGGAAGCTCCTTAGCCTGCCCTTGATGAAGCCGCCTTGGTTTGCCAATTCTATTTCAATGCTTCGAGCGCTGCCTCGTAATTCGGTTCCTGGGCGATCTCAGGTACCTGTTCGGTGTAGGTCACCTTTCCTTCTTCATCGATAACCACAACCGCCCTGGAGTGCAGTCCTTTCATGGGCCCGTTCTTGATGGTAACGCCGTAGCGCTTGCCGAACTTGCCATTCACGAAATCGGAAAGAGGAATCACCCTCTCTATGCCTTCTGCAGAACAAAACCTCGAATGGGCAAAGGGCAGATCCTTAGAGACGTGAAGCACCACCGTATTTTCCAGCCCTGCAGCCTCTTCATTGAATTTGCGCATGGAGTTCGCGCATATTCCCGTGTCGATGCTGGGCGTGATGTTGAGCAGCACCTTTTGTCCCTTGAAGTCCTTGAGCCGAACAGTCGACAGATCGGTCTTGACGAGCTTGAACTTGGGTGCCTTTTTCCCTATTTTGGGAAGTTTTCCGATGGTTTTGATGGTGTTTCCTTTGAGTGTTATTTTTGCCATGATGCTATGCTGGTTAATGGATTTAATTACCCTCAAATTTAAACAAAATAAAAACTCCGCAGAAATCTGCGGAGTTTTTATTTTGGACCCGAGTCTACTGATCGATTGAATTCAGGACCCGCTTCATAAAACCATTCAAAGCCTCCTTCCTGGGAACGCCCTTCTTCATTTCGGCATTCACTTCCAGGGCTCCGTACAGGTTGGAGATAAGCTCGCCGATCACATCCAGCTCCTCATCTTTGAGAGAAGGCAGCTCCGTGAGGTCCTCGAGAACCTCAATGGCCTCGACCAGGTAATCCTCGTCGTTCCTCTCTATGAAGGAGGTCAGGTGCTTTATCACTGGTACTTTCATGATCTGTGCATACGTTTAGTTCAAATTTGCGATCTCATCGACCAGGTCCTTGAGCACTTCAAACCGGTTGGTCTGGGTCTGGTTGATCCTGCGACCATTCGCGAAGGTGGCGAAGGTCGGCAGATTGTCCACCTGAGCCAGCTTTCTCGACTCGGGATACTTTTCAGCGTCCACGAGAATGAACTCCATGCCTTCGTTCTCTGCCGCGAGCTTCTTGAACTTGGGCTTCATGATCCTGCAGTTTCCACACCAGCCGGCCATGTATTGTATCACGACCTTCGGATGTTCGGAAACGATCGACTCCAGATTGTCTGCTTGCAATTCTTTCAGCATCTCTTATGTTGATTTGGGAGGATTCGGGATCCCAGTTAAACATTCATTTCCAGCTCGCCGGCGTGGCTGCTCATGTAGTCGGCAACTCCTTCACGGGTGGCCTTCATGGCATCTTTGCCTTCTTCCCAGTTCGCCGGGCATACTTCGCCTTTTTCCTGAACGTGAGTGTAGGCATCGATGAGCCTCAGGTATTCATTGACGTTTCTTCCCAGGGGCATGTCATTGACGCTCTCGTGGAAGATCTTGCCTTCCTCGTCGATCAGGTAGGTCGCGCGATAGGTGACATAGGATCCTTCTATCAGCACGTGACCGGTCTCCTCGTCGTAGGACTCCGAAACCACGTCCAGGATTCCAAGTCGTGAGGAAAGGTTCCTGTTGGTGTCCGCCAGCAGCGGGAAGGTCACGCCTTCGATCCCTCCATTGTCCTTTGAGGTGTTCAGCCAGGCAAAGTGTACCTCCGCCGTGTCTACCGAGGCGCCGATCACGATCGTGTTCCTCCTTTCAAACTCCCCCAGGGCTTCCTGGAAGGCCCTGATCTCAGTGGGGCATACAAAGGTGAAATCCTTGGGATACCAGAACAAAAGGACCTTTTTGCCCTTGTTCACGGCTTCCTCGAATACATTCAGCCTGAACGTGTCTCCCATATCGGTGATCGCATCTACTTCAAGGTTTGGAAACTTTTTTCCTACTAGTGCCATAATTGATTTCTTTTTAGAGTTAATTTTTAAAGTTTTCAGGGCGCAAAATTAGTATTGCACAGGCTTTCGGGGCCCTTTGTTTCCATCTCATAATCCTATGCTCCCATAGATTAAGACTATTGCAATGCGAGAGCAGAATTTGAAACAGCTGAAGATGAAATCAATACCTTCTCCACCCCTTCTTCCTGCCGATCGTGGCCCCCTTGAAATTCTTGCGAAATTTCGATTTTATTCGTATCTTTTTTGTCCGGTCTATTTTGCTTCCATCATGGATGAGGTTTTTCTGGACAAAGTCGAATCGATCATTCGGGAACATCTTGAGGATGAAAAGTTCGGAGTCATTGAGCTCGCTTTCAAGGCAGGCGTGAGCAGATCGCAGTTGCTTCGAAAAATAAAAGCTGCCACAGGGCAGACCGCGAATGAGTTCATCAGGGAAACCCGGCTGAAGGAGGCTGCCAAACTAATTTGCGAGACAGACCTGACTGCCTCGGAAATATCCTACCGGGTGGGCTTCAGCAGCCCGTCCTATTTCAACAAGTGCTTTCATGAGAGATTCGGGGTTACTCCCGGCGAATTCAAGCACAATGACAGGGACCCAGTTTCAATTAAGGCCATTGCTCCGGCGGCATCGAATCGGCGGATGCGATACATGACAATCACTGTATCCGTTCTCATTATTATATCAGCCATCTTCCTGGCCCGCAATTATTTCGACAGACAGGGCCCTTCAGACAAAGAATATGCAATAGCTGTCCTGCCCTTTCTGGATCTCTCCGAGAGCGAGGATTCCGATTACCTGACCGAAGGAATCACAGAAGCCATAATCCTTGAACTATCGAGGAACAAATCGATCCGGGTGATCTCCAGGGGATCCTCGATGGCTTTCAAGGGTTCTGAGTTGTCCTATGAGGAAATAGCGAAGAAACTAAAAGTAAATCTCCTGCTTGAAGGGTCGGTCCTTTTTTCGGATGACAGCCTTAGGGTTGTGGCCCAACTGATCGAACCCTTGCCTCAGGAGAGTCACCTTTGGGCGGGAAACTTCGAACATAAGAAAGAGAACATCCTGGGGCTGGTAGAACGCATTTCAACATCCATTGCCAGGGAGATCAACCTGACTGTGCTCCCCCGGGGCTTCGATCCGCACAGCTACAAGGTCCACCCGGAGGCCTACACCCTTTATCTCAAAGGGAGGCACCTCTACAATCGGGCCACCCCCGAAGCCTTGATAACGGGAATCGAATACCTCCAGAGTTCCATCGAGATCGATTCCAATTTTGCCCCTGCCTATGCTACCCTGGCCGAGTCCTATGTGCTAATGAACAAGTTCAATCAGAACGAAGACGAAAAAAGGGAGAATGTCATTGCCGGGAAAATAGCCGTCGACAAGGCCTTGCAAAAGGGCCCCTACCTGGCGGAGGCGTATATCGCCAAAGGCAACATACTTGGCAAATTCGACTGGGACTGGGAAGGCCTGCGTGAAATGACGGAAAAGGGGCTTGAACTGGACCCCAACAATTCCTATGCCCATACGCAGCTGTCCAAGTATTACCTCTATCGCAACAACATGTCCAAATCCCTGGAGGAAGCGCTCATCGCCCAAAGAATAGACCCCATGAATGCCCGTGCCGGACGGATCGTAGCCGAGAGGTACTTTCACACGCGCCAGTTCGACAAGTCTCTCCAACAGTTCGAGCAAGTGCTGGAGCTGCATCCCGAAGACGCACTGACCTACAATGGCCTGGGCGTTTTGAACTTTGTAACCGGGCGGAAGGAGGAGGCCCGGCAGAACTTTATAAGGTTCCAGCAGCTGATGCAAAACCGCACCATGGAAGACAAGCTCATTTCATCCACAATTGAAGAAAGCATGCATTTTTTCCTCGACAGGGCGAAGAGCAAGGCTCCCCTATTCTGTTCCAACCCTGCACAGATCGCCATGGTCTCGCAGTTCATGGGAGAGGAAGAACAGGCTCTTGTCTACCTCGAAGCGGCATACGCACAGCGTGACGTGGACTTGCCCACCATGCTGTACGGACCCATGTTCGAATCTTTGTATGACGAACCCAGGTTTTTGGACCTCGCAACCAGGACCGGGGTGAACATCCCCATCCCGATTGCGCCCTGACTGTAATTCAAGCTTCAAAATTGCAATAAACCGCTTCCCGGTTGCTATATGCTGCAACACATACTTTTCTAGCTTTGATTCAGTAAGATTAGTAGTAACATTAAATTGATCTGATATGAACAAATTTCCTTTTTTCACAGTGATGCTCTCGCTGACACTGATGATCTGCAGCTCCTGTAATCAGGATAATGCAGACAGCGACATGGAACTCAACAAGGCCTTCGAATCTCAAAAAAGCTTTGTGAAATCAAACATGGCAGCCGACAAATACGGCTATAACTGGAAGGCACATACCTTTCAGGGAAGTGTTTTCAATGGCATGATCGGAGATCCTTTGAACTATGGCGCGGATTTCTATGGCTGGGACCCTTATTGGGGCGATGATGTGGCCTACCTCGAGCTGGCGGAGCTGAAGGACTACCGCGTTGGCGGAGAACCATTCTGGGAAAACCCTGACATGCTACCCTTCTGGCAATACAGGAACATGAACCTGAAAAGCAAGAATGAAGGAATCTATGACGACTTCGGTGTTCCCCAGTATCCCTGGATAGACACAGGCGCATGGATCATATTCAACTATTCAATGGGTGAAGGTGAGGACAGGTGGTCTCAGTTCCAGAAGTTCATCGCGGTCAAGTCTTCCGATGTACAGCTAAACGGCAAATGGTATTCGGTCGATGGTGAAGAGGTTGGATTGGCATACATGTGGCCGAATTTGGCTGTCGTGCAGGTTGTCAACACAGGAAATGTTCCTGACGGAATGATGCCAAACTACAAAAGCCCTTCTCACAGGGGACTCTCAAATAAAGATTGAGCTTAGAGATCTGAGAAATGTGAGTTAGCACCTGTCGCCAACCGGACTAAAAAAAGAACCGGGCTCCAAGGAGCCCGGTTTATGCATTGATAATTTGTCGAAAAAACTTTTCTGGATCGCCAGCCCTTTACAGGTGGATCACCTCGTCGTAGGCGTCGGCAACGGCTTCCATCACCGCCTCGCTCATGGTGGGGTGCGGGTGCACGGCCTTGAGCACTTCATGCCCGGTGGTCTCCAGCTTTCTTCCCAGCACCGCCTCGGCGATCATGTCGGTCACGCCGGCGCCGATCATGTGGCAGCCCAGCCATTCCCCGTATTTCGCGTCGAAGATCACTTTGACGAAACCATCTGAGGCTCCGGCCGCCTTCGCCTTGCCCGAAGCCGAGAAGGGGAATTTGCCGACCTTCAGCTCGTATCCCTTTTCCTTGGCCTGTGCCTCCGTGAGTCCCACGCTTGCGATCTCGGGGCTGGCATAGGTGCATCCGGGAATGTTGCCGTAGTCTATGGGTTCCGGGTCGAGTCCTGCGATCTTCTCCACGCAGGTGATCCCTTCGGCCGAGGCCACGTGGGCCAGCGCCGGTCCCGGGACCACGTCCCCGATGGCGTAATAGCCCGGAAGGTTGGTCTGGTAGTAGTCGTTCACCAGGATCTTGTCCTTGTCCGTGACTATGCCTACATCCTCGAGTCCAATGTTCTCGATGTTCGATTTGATCCCGACCGCAGACAGGACGATGTCTGCCTCGATCTTGGTTTCCCCTTTTTTGGTTTCCACGGTGGCCACCACTCCCTTGCCGGAAGTGTCCACCTTGGTGACGCTTGAAGAGGTCATCACCTTGATGCCGGACTTCTTCAGTGAGCGCTCGAACTGCTTGGAGATCTCCTCGTCTTCCAAAGGCACGACGTTGGGCATGAATTCAATGATGGTCACCTCGGTGCCCATGGAATTGTAGAAATAGGCGAATTCCACCCCGATCGCACCCGATCCGACAACGATCATCTTCTTGGGCTGCTCGGGCAGCACCATGGCCTGCCGGTAGCCGATGACCTTCTTCCCGTCGATGGGAAGGAAGGGCAGCTCCCGGGAACGAGCCCCCGTCGCGATGATCACGTGATCTGCGCTGTACTCCTTGACATCCCCATCCGCTGCGGTTACCTCGACCTTCTTGCCGTTCCTGATCTTGCCAAAGCCTTCCAGGATGTCGATCTTGTTCTTCTTCATGAGGAACTGAACTCCCTTGCTCATGGATTCAGCCACCCCGCGGCTGCGTTTGATCACTGCGCTGAAGTCCTTGTCGATCTCCTTGGCCTTGAGCCCGTAGCTGTCGACGTGCTTCATGTACTCGTAGACCTGGGCGCTCTTAAGCAGGGCCTTGGTGGGGATGCATCCCCAGTTCAGGCAGATCCCTCCCAGTTCTTCGCGTTCGACCACGGCCACTTTAAATCCGAGTTGAGAAGCCCTGATGGCGGTCACGTACCCCCCGGGGCCGCTTCCGATGATGATGATGTCGTATTTCATTTCTTATTTATTGTTTTGCCGGCGCAACCTGATTTCGGTCAACGCCCGTCTTGGATTCGGATTGCAAATTTAATCAAATTTTATTGCTTTCACAGGACTTATTTTGCTGACGATGTACGAGGGAACAAGCAGCATCAGCAAGCAGAGGAACAGGGTTCCGGCGTTGATCAGCAGCAGCATGGTCAGGCTCAGGTGCACCGGCGCCTCGCTGACGTAATAGGTCTCCGGGTTCAGCCGGATGAGGCCGAAGTACTTCTGGGCCAAAAGCAGGCCAAGCCCGATCAGGTTCCCGTAGAAAAGCCCCTTGCCGATCAGGTAGGAGGCATTGTAGAGGAAGACCTTGCGAATGCTCCAGTTTTGGCTTCCCAGGGCCTTCAGGACCCCGATCATCTGGGTGCGCTCCAGGATGAGCACCAGCAGGGCCGTTATCATGTTGATGCCGGCGATTAGGATCATCACCCCGATGATCACCGCGATATTGGTATCAAAGAGACTCAGCCATTCGAAGATGGCCGGGTATTTCTCCGCCGTCGTCAGGGCGTTCAGCGTAGGGTCGATGGCCTGGTAGACCTCTGCCCCCGTGGTCCTGAGTTGGTCAAAATCGTGGATGAAGACCTCGAAGCCGCCTACCTGGTCCTCCTCCCAGCGGTTGATCCGCTGTATGTGCCTGATGTCCCCGATGATGAAGGTCTCGTCGAATTCCTCAAAGCCCGAGTCGAAGATGCCGGCCACGACGAACTTCCTGGAGTTTGGGGCCTTGTTGGGGTCGTCCTTGACGAAGAACATGTGAAAGCCGTCCCCGGTCTCCAGGCGAAGCCGATTGGCCGTCTTCCTGGAAACAAGCACCTCGTCGCTGAGCTGCCCTGTGAACTCCGGTATCCTGCCCTCCTTCAGGTAGGATTCGAAGAAGCTCCAGTCATGGTCGCTGCCCACCCCTTTGAGCACTATGCCCTCGAATTCATCCGGCGTCCTGATGATGCCCGCCTTGGTGGCGAACACCTGGACTTTCCGAACGTTGGGCACCTCCTTGAAATCCGGGTAGAAGTCCTGGTTGCGCGACACGGGGGTCACCGTGACCCTGGAATTGTTCGCGTCGTAATGACTGATCTGTATGTCCCCGTTGAATCCCGAGATCTTCTCCTTGATCTTTTTCTGAAGCCCCACCCCCGTTGCCACCGAGAATAGCATGACGATGATGCCTATGGCGATGGCCAGAATGGAGATGCTGATGATGGGCGAGGAAACGCTTTTCCTGTATTGCTTGGAAGCGATGATCCTCCGGGCTATGAATAGTTCGTAGTTCAAGCTCTTGTCTGCGCTTTTGGTGAATTGATCTGCGCATGCGTGATACCGGGCAGACCGATCCAAAAATACAACTTAAATTCAAGTGATCCCAGGTTCTTTGGCGGCTTCATAGAGGCAGTCTCTTTTTCAGGTTCTCCACGATGTTGAAGACGGCAGGGCAGATCTCGGTGTTCCTGAGCGTGAGCCTGGTGATCTGATGGAATTTCCTCCTGTCGGTATGGGGATACTCGCTGCAGGCCCGGGGCCGGACCTCGTAGATGAAACAGGCGTTGTCATCGCCCAGGAAGGCGCAGGGAGCCTCCTGAAGCACCATGAAGTCATCTTCGTCGCGCCTGAGGTACTGCCTCGTGAAATCGTACTCCTTCATTTTCAGGAAGCGGGAGATCCGGCTGATGTCCTTGTCGGTGAAGATCGGGCTGGTCGTCTTGCAGCAGTTCGCGCATTCCAGGCAGTCGGTGCGGCTGAATTCCTCATTGTGAAGCTCCTGGACCAGCAGGTCCAGCCTCTTTCGCGGCTTGCTTTTCAATCGCCTGAAATATTTCTCGTTCTCCTGCATTTTCTCCCTGGCGAGATCGGGCAGCTGCCGGAGCTTTGTTTCCATCTTGCTCATCATCGGATCAAAAGTAAGCGATCTTGGGATAAATCGAGGGAAAATAATTAATTTTGCCGCTCATAAAAACTACAGGCAAGTGATCCAAGGCATTTTAGATCCCATTGTAAAGGAAGGCATAAAAAATCTCTACCAGGCAGAGGTCGAGCAACTGGAATTCCAGGAAACGCGAAAGGATTTTGAAGGGGACGTCACCCTGGTGGTCTTTCCCCTCCTCCGCCAGATCAAGGGAAATCCTGCGGCAATCGCCCAGGGCATAGGCGAATATCTCGTGGAGCACTGTGAGCATGTCGAGTCCTTCAACGTCATCAAAGGGTTCCTGAACCTGGTGATCTCAGACAAATACTACCTGGAGTACTTCAACGGTCTGGAGAGGAACGAGAATTTCGGACGGATCAGCCCTTCGAAGGACGGGGGAGCCATCATGGTTGAATACTCTTCGCCCAACACCAACAAACCCCTTCACCTGGGCCACATCCGCAACAACCTGCTGGGCTATTCGGTATCGGAGATCCTGGCAGCCTCGGGAAAAAAGGTGTACAAGACCCAGATCATCAACGACCGAGGGATACACATCTGCAAGAGCATGGTGGCCTGGCTGCACTTCGGGAACGGAGAGACCCCCGAAAGCACGGGCCTGAAAGGGGACAAGCTCGTCGGGAACTACTATGTGAGCTATGACAGGGAATACAAGAGGCAGGTGGAGGAGCTGATCGCCGGGGGGAGTGCCGAGGAAGAGGCCAAAAAGAACGCTCCCATTCTCCTGGAAGCCCAGGAAATGCTAAGAAAATGGGAGGCCGGGGACCCGGAGACCGTGGACCTGTGGAAGAAGATGAACCACTGGGTCTACGAGGGATTTGACCGTACCTACGAAGCGCTCGGGGTGGATTTTGACACCAAGTACTACGAGAGCGACACCTACCTGCTGGGCAAGGAATTCGTGGCCGAAGGCCTTGAAAAGGGAATATTCTACAAGAAAGAGGATGGCTCGGTCTGGATCGACCTGACAGAAGACGGCCTGGACGAGAAGATCGTCCTCAGGGCAGACGGCACCGCCGTGTACATGACCCAGGACATCGGGACGGCCATACAGCGGATCAGCGACTTCCCCGACATCAACGGCCTGGTCTATACGGTGGGCAACGAACAGGACTATCACTTCAAGGTCCTGTTCCTAATTCTCAAGAAGATGGGCTTTGAATGGGCGCAGAACCTCCACCATCTTTCCTATGGAATGGTGGACCTGCCGGAAGGGAAAATGAAATCCAGGGAAGGGACCGTGGTGGACGCCGACGACCTCATGGAAGAGATGACCGATACGGCCCGTGAGATCTCACGGGAGCTGGGCAAGCTGGACGGTTATTCGGAAGAGGAAAAGGAGGAGCTGTACAGGATCATCGGGCTCGGCGCACTCAAATACTACATTCTGAAGGTGGATCCGAAGAAAAGGATCCTGTTCGACCCCAAGGAGTCGATCGACTTCAATGGGAACACGGGACCCTTCATCCAGTATACCTATGCACGGATCCAGTCCATTCTCAGAAAGGCCGATTTCGACTACAGCGAGCCGGTGAAGGAGATCAATATGGACCCCAAGGAGAAAGAGCTGGTCAAGCAGCTCGAGCAGTTCCCTGAGCTTTTGCAGACCGCGGCCCAGAGCCTGAGCCCCGCCCTGATTGCGAACTACACCTACGACCTGGTCAAGAACTACAATTCCTTCTACCAGACCGTTCCGATCCTGGGAACCCTGGACAAGAAGGAGAAGAAGTTCAGGGTGCAGCTGTCCGAAGCGGTGGGCTTTGCCATCAAATCAGGCTGTTCCCTGCTCGGCATAGAGGTTCCGGAGAGAATGTAGGCAATCGGAAAAGGATGACGGGGCGTGTGATATTTTTTGCCAAATGCAAATAATTCGATACCTTCGTAGTTCGTGACGTTCTGAAATACACAACTCCAAAGTGTATTTTTTTAGTGTTCCAACTTATGAGAAAAAGAAAAATAATCATCCCCCTCTGCTTATTTTTATCTTTTTATCTTGGTCAGGCCCAACTGATCATGATCGACGGAGAAACAGGCGAGTACAGGTACGAAGAAGTCGTAGAAGCACCGGGTCTTTCAGCAGGTCAGATCAGGGAGCGCGCAGAAAAATGGCTATCCACCTATTACGTTTCGGAAGATTCACTGCACCTGGATTCCACAGGCGTCAGCAGGCTCTGCTCCAGCAAGATCCAGTGGAAGCTTATCAAGAAGAACATCCATATCGAGACCTTCTTCGACGTCAGCATCAAGGCCAAGGACGGAAGGTACAAATATGACTTCTCCAACTTCAGGGAGGGCAAGATGGTGCGCGGCGAACTGCAGAGCATGGCACTGAAGACCTATATCAACCGGTTTCCGGAGGCCTACCAGATCAGCATAGAAGAGCCTGTGGACAACGAGATGGTCAATGCCATCAACAGCCTCAAGTACTTCATAGCCAACGGGCAGATGGAGGTGTCCGCAGAGGATTGGTAGGACGCAAGGGTTACGGGCAAATCAACTCACAGCAGATCCAGGACCCGTTCCAGGGCCATGCCCCTTGAGGCCTTGATCAGAAAAGTGGTATCTTGGTAGCTGCGTTTTGAGAAGAAGAGACTGAAATCCTCGAACTTCGGGAATATCCTGACCTTCTCATCATTTATCCTCACTTTCGCAAAATTTTCACCGATCAGGAAAGCTTCGTTCACCGGAGACGAACTGATCCGCTCAGCGACTCTCTGGTGTTCCGCATCGCTGTCCTTGCCGATCTCGAACATGTCCCCCAGGATCGCGACCTTTTTCCCGGCTTTGAGGCCATTCAGGTTTTCTATGGCCGCCTCCATGCTGTTGGGGTTGGCGTTGTAGGCGTCCATGATGATCATGTTGCCATCCCTACGGATGACCTGTGACCTGTTGTTGGACGGCACATAGGACTCTATTCCTTCCCGGATCGAGTCTGCATCCACATCAAAGTACCTGCCTATGCAGGCTGCGGCGGCCATGTTCCCATAGTTGTAGGCCCCGATGAGCTGACTCCGGATCTCCAGGCCCTCAAAGGACATCCGCACATAGGGATCCGCATCGATGAACTCCACCCTGCAGTCTCCGCCTTCCCCGCCGATAAGCACGCGCTGCATCGACTTGGAACGCTCCATCTGCACAGGGTCGGAGGCGTTGATGAACACCATCTTGCCGCGGGACTCCAGATGCCGGTAGAGCTCGGTCTTGGACTGAATGACTCCCTGAAGGCTTCCGAAGCCTTCCAGGTGCACCCGGCCGAAATTCGTTATATAGCCATAATCGGGCAGGACGACGTCACAATAGGACTGTATCTCCCCCGGATGGTTGGCCCCCATCTCGATCACGGCCATCTCGGTTTCCGGGGTGAGCGAAAGCAAGGTCAGGGGCACCCCGATGTGATTGTTCAGGTTGCCCGCAGTGGCCAGGCAATTGTATTTTTTGCTCAGCACGGAGTGGATCAGCTCCTTAGTCGTTGTCTTGCCATTGCTTCCCGTGAGTGCCAGTATGGGCAGCCCCAGGGTCTTGCGGTGAAAACGGGCGAGGTCCTGCAGGCAGGCAAGCGCATCCTCCACCAGGATCATGCGCTCATCGGATCTGTACTCCTCCTCATCCACCACGGCATAGGCGGCGCCTTTATCAAGGGCCTCCCGGGCATAGGCATTTCCGTTGAAATTACCTCCCTTCAGGGAGAAATATATGGAGTCCCTGACGTCCAGGCGCGTGTCCTTGACCACCCTGGGATATTTCAGGAACAGCTCGTAGATGTCTTCTGTTCTCATGGCCCTAAAAGTAAAAAAAAGCTCCGTATCTTTTCGGATACGGAGCTGATTAATCTTCAATTCCAGTCTGTCGAGAGGATCATATCCCTATGATCACTTTCTCATTTCCTTTCTTCGCCTCGAGTAGGACATCTGTCCCAGCTTGTCGGTGGCGCATCGGAATCCGATGTAGTTCGTCGCCATGTACTCGGGCAGGTATCTTCTCTGTGCAGGATCCAGCCAGTAGGCCCTGTCCTTCCAGGATCCTCCTTTGAAGACCCTAGTCTGGTCACTGATCAGGGTATTGCGGGTCTTGGTGTCATACTGCTGTATGATCAGGCCGCTCTCTCCGATCTGCCTTGGGATCTGGGGCGAGTTGTACATCCTTGGCTTGCTGTCCACCTCGTCCTCGTCCCTGAAGAACTGCTTGGTAGAGGCCAGGTCTCCGTCCCTGCTGTCGATGTTGTAGGCCTTCTCGTAGTTTCTTCTCATGAAGGCGTCCCTCTTGGTCACCGGCACGTACTTCACGCTACCCGGCAGGTCCCTGGGAACGATCTTCCCGTTGTCAAGGGTGTCGAACTCAACATTGTTGTAGTCCACGATGACCACGTTGCCCTCCTTGTCGATCTTCTTCTTGGTGAAGACGTTGCCTCGGAAGTAGCTGAAATCGTTGGCGTCGTTGTCGATGATGGGCCTGTACACGTCGGCTACCCATTCGGCCACGTTGCCGCTCATGTCATAGAGTCCGAAGGCATTCGGCTTGTAGGACTTGATCTTCATGGTGATGTCCGCACCGTCGTTGCTCCATCCAGCCAGACCGCTGTAGTCTCCCTTGCCCTGCTTGAAGTTGGCCATCTGGTCTCCACGGTACCTCCTTGAGGTCTCGCGGGTTGAATTTCCGTTCCAAGCGTATTTCTTTCTTCCTCGTACAGAGTTGTATTCCCTGTTCTCGACCTCAGCCTTTGCAGCATATTCCCATTCTGCCTCGGTTGGGAGCCTGAATCTCTGGGCCAATATTCCGTCAGAGGTCTTCACGTGTCGTCCCGTAAAGGTTCCCTCCTTCTTTTCCTTTTTTGAGAAGTCTTTGATACCCTTGTAGTAGATGGTCGAATCACCATCGAACAAAAGGTTCGGATTGGTCAGGTAGGTCTCGGTGTCGAACCTGTGCGCACCTTCCACCTTGAGAGAATCCATGTCAAACAGGGTGTGAAGCACACCTTTCTCGATGAGGATCTTCTCGTTTACCCTGTCGGTCCTCCATTTGCAGTATTCGGTTGCCTGCCTCCAGGACACTCCAACCACCGGGTACTCGGCATAGGCCGGGTGCCTCAGGTAATTCTCAGTCAACAATTCATTGTATCCCAGGGTGTTCCTCCACACAAGGGTGTCCGGCAATGCAGCCTGGTAGATCTTCCTGTAGGTGTCATCAGACGGAGGAAATACCTTCTCGAGGTACTGCAGGTAGAGCAGGTACTCGATATTGGTCACCTCGGCCTCGTCCATATAGAAAGAGCGAACCTGTTGCTTCGCAGGAGTAGTGTTCCAGTCAAACATCACGTCGTCCTGCACGCTACCCATGGTAAAGGTACCTCCTTCAATGAGCACCATCCCAGGTGGGGGTCCGGTCTCCTTGTAATTGGCATTCGCCTGAAATCCGCCGTATTTCGGATTGTTATACTCCCACCCCGTAAGGGTTGACACACTCTTGTTGCTCTTGCCGCAGCTTGCCATTAGCACGGCCAGGAGCCCGAGGAGAAGTAATCTGTTACTGTTAAACTTTTTCATAATTATTGTTGACTTTTTTTAGATACAAACTAAAACCATTAAAAGCCCTGACCTCCAGAGAATGTCCGGTTTGATCCCGCTTTCAATGCTTGTATAACGATTGTTTTTTGCCTTTATTATGTATCTTGCTGTAAATTCTCAATTTTTCAGACTTTAATTTCCACAATGCGCCTCAAACAGCTTTTCATTCTGTATTTGTTCCTGCAGTCGGCGATTTTGTTCTCCCAGGCCGAGCTTTCCAGGTCCTTTCAACTGGAATGGGAACAGGTTCAACTCGTATCCGCGGACAGGGAGCTAAGCCTTCAGGTGCCCCTGGTCAAAGGCCAGGCCTTCGACGGGCTTGCCCTTCCCCTGTTCTCTTCCTATTTCAACGTGCAAAACAACTCAATAGTGCTCGACTACCAAATTAATAATGTTAAATTTTCCACAATTTCATCCTCGGAGCTTCCCCACGTGAGGACGGAAGACCTGCCTGGCGGCCTAGAGCCTGCTTTCTCCCTTACGCGGGCCAGGGACAATTCGCTGGGGGTGATCCGCATCAACCCGATCTTCAGAGAGAACGGACAGATCAAAAAGGTCCTCTCCTTTACTTTGAACTACCGCCTGGGCAGCAGTCCGGGTGGCCCGGTTGCAGAACGATCCCAAAACCTGGCGAACAAGGCGACACGGGAGAACTCCGTGCTCGCTCAGGGTACCTGGTTCAAATTCAGGATAGACACAACCGGGATCTTCAGGATCGACCGTGCCCTGCTCCAGGAAATAGGCCTGAGCACTGCAGGCCTGGATCCCAGGAACATTCGGATCTACGGAAACGGGGGAAGAATGCTTCCCCAGGAAAACGACGCCTTCAGGTACGATGACCTCGAAGAGAACTCAATCTTCATCAGCGGAGAGGAGGACGGAAGCTTCGATGAATCCGACTATATACTCTTCTACGGGCAGGGGCCCGAGTCCTGGAAGATCGACCCAGGGAATTTCTTCGACTCGGAGCACCGGACCAACCTCTACACTGACCATGCCTATTACTTCATCACCGCAGACCAGGGTCCGGGTCGAAGGATCCGACCGCTTGCCCCCCTGGAGCAAGGTGCGAATGTCATCCTCAGCTCCTTTCAGGACTATGCCCTGCACGAGCTGGAAACGACCAACCTGTTCTCGAACGGGCAGCAGTGGATGGGCGAGGACTTCAGCTTCCGGGAAACCCAGGACTTCAATTTCAATTTCAGCAACCTGGATCCCGGGCAACCGATGAGCATAAGGATCAGGGGCGCCGCGATCTCCTTTACCAACACCTCGATGAGCGCAACGGTCAACGGGAGCAATGCCGTCAACCTGAGCTTTCGCGCCCAAAGCCCGAATTCTCTCACCCTGGCATCGACTGCCGAAGGCCAAAGCACCATTCGCCCGGATTCGGAGAGCATCCGGGTGCAACTGAGCTACAACAATGCGGGCAATCCCTCTTCTCGTGCCTACCTTGATTACATAGAGCTGTTCGGCACCAAGCGCCTGGTAGCCGGTGACCGGCAATTCAATTTCAGGAACACGGGAACTCTTGATCCCGGGCTCGTATACGAATATGCCATCGAGAACGGCTCACGCATCCAGCAGCTTTGGGACGTCACAGACCCCCTGAATCCGGGATCGGTGTCTGACCTGGCAGAGGACGGTGAATATCGATTCAGGTTCCGTGGGGGTGTTATCCGCGAGTACGTGCTCCTGGCGGGAGAGGACTTTCGGGTGCCCCAGGCCCTGGACGATCCACGGGTTGAAAACCAGAACCTGCATGCCCTGAAAGACCTGGATTATGTGGTCATCACCCGAAAGGAGCTGATGAGCGAGGCCGAAAGACTGGCCTTGCACCACCGGGAGAGCTCCGGCCTCAGAACGGCCGTCGTCGACCTGCAGCAGGTGTACAACGAGTTTTCCTCGGGATCGCCCGACCTGACTGCCATACGGGACTTTGTGCGACACCTCTACCTGGGCTCCTCGCCCGATCGCAGGATCCGGTACCTCTGCCTGTTCGGCGATTCCTCCTTTGACTTCAAGGATCGGATCACCGGCAACAACAACGTGGTCCCGGCCTTCCAGAGCTATGAGAGCTTCAACCTGGCCACCTCCTATGTGACCGATGACTATTTCGGGATGATGGATGATGGCGAAGGGGGGCTCAGCGGCTCTGACAAACAGGACGTGGCTACGGGTAGGTATGTGGTTTCCAACCTGGTGGAGGCGCGCGAGGCCGTGGACAAGACCCTTCAATACTATTCCAGGGCCTCCCTGGGGGACTGGAGGAACTCGGTGACCTTCGTGGCCGATGACCCCGACGAGCCCAACGAGTTCGTGCTGCAGGAGACCGTGGACCTCATTGCCCGAGAGACGGAAGCGAGCAAGCCCGAGTTCAACCTCAAGAAGATCTATGCCGACGCCTACCGCCAGGAGTCGACAGCGGGAGGCGAACGCTACCCCCAGGTGAATGAGGCCATTGACAATGCCGTGGAAGCGGGCACCCTGGTGCTCGACTATTTCGGCCACGGGGGAGTCAACGGCTGGGCAAATGAGCGGATCCTGGAGGTTCCCCAGGTCCAGAGATGGTCGAATTTCAACACCCTGCCCCTGTTCATCACCGTAACCTGCGAATTCGCTCGTTTCGACAACCCCCTGCGGCCGACGGCAGGCGAATTCGCCCTCCTGAACAACAAGGGAGGACCGGTCAACCTGATCTCCACCACCCGGGAGATCTTCATCAGCGTTGGGCAGGTGTTCAACCGAACCCTGTTCGACAAGCTCTTCGGACCGGAAGGAGAATCGAGGAGCATCGCGGAAAACCTGATGTACTCCAAGCATGAGTTCAGCTCTCCCCAGCGCTTCTTCGTCTATCATTTCGGGGATCCGGCCATGAGGCTGGCCCAGGGAAGCCCGGGAATCCGCCTGACCCGGATGAACGGCAAGGACATAGGGCAGTCGCCCGACACGCTGAAGGCCCTTTCAAGGGTACGACTGGAGGGGATCATCACCGATCCCGAAGGAAATCCTGTCAGCTCCTTCAATGGAACCCTGAGCGCCACCATCTTCGACAAGGCCCTGGACAAGACCACCCTGGACAATGACAATTTCGGCCGAAAGATGGAATTCAGCTCCATAGAAAGCAAGATCTTCAGGGGAAGGGCCTCTGTGAGCAACGGGACCTTTGCCTTCGATTTCATCGTGCCCAAGGACATCCGCATCGCCTATGGCCCCTCCAAGATCAGTCTCTACGCCCAGAACGGTCAGACCGACAAGTCCGGGGCGGACCGAACGGTGGTCATCGGGGGCCTGGACCCCAATGCCCCGGAGGATGAGCAGGGGCCGACCATCAAACTCTTCATGAACGACGAGAGCTTCGTGGACGGGGGGAACACCAATGCCTCTCCCGTGCTCTATGCCCTGCTGGAAGACGAATCCGGCATCAACACCTCCATCACCTCGGTCGACCATGACATCATCGCGATCCTGGACGATGACAATGCCAATCCCTACGTCCTGAACGACTACTATGAGACTGAGCTTGACGACTTTAAAAAGGGCAAGGTCAAGTTCCCTTTCAGGGATCTTGAGCCCGGTCTGCACACGCTGCGATTTAAATGTTGGGACACGTACAATAATCCCTCCGAATCCACGTTAACTTTTATTGTAGTCAATGACAACGACTTAATATTAAGTAATGTATTGAATTACCCGAATCCCTTCGTGAACTTCACCGAATTCTGGTTCAATCACAACAAACCGAATGAGACGCTGGAAGTGCAGGTGCAGATTTTCACGATTTCGGGTAAACTCATAAAAACCCTTAACCGATCCGTTCAGTCAGACGGTTTGCTCTCCAGGGAGATCACCTGGGACGGACTTGATGATTTTGGGAACAAAATTGGTAAGGGCGTTTATGTATACAGGCTTCATGTTAGATCGCTATTATCAAATGCTTCGGCGGAAAAATTTGAGAAACTTGTCATACTGCAGTAAGAATTAGCAATAACAATAAGTTCTCAACCCCTAAAATGGTTCATTACATGAAAAAATTAAGTGTCGTTGTCCTCCTCCTGATCATCGGAATCTCAAAAGCAACCGCCCAGAGTGAAGTCAACCCGATCACAACTGCCGCACCCTTTCTGCTCATCGCTCCGGACGCCAGGGCCGGCGGGCTCGCCGACATGGGAGTCGCCACTTCTCCTGATGTGAGCTCCCTGCACTACAACGCGGCCAAATACGCCTTTTCTGAATCCCAGTGGCAGATCGGGCTGAACTACACCCCCTGGTTGAGAAACCTGACCAATGACGTAAGCCTTACCAGTCTCTTCGTATCGAACAAGATCAATGAGCGCAGCGCCTGGGCGGGAAGCCTTACCTATTTCTCCCTGGGATCCATCGAGCTCACCGACGGCTCAGGGATCAGCCTGGGATCCGAGAACCCGAATGAGTTCGCCATAGACGGTTCCTACTCGCTCAAACTGAGTGAAGTGATCTCCATGGCCGTAGGGCTGAGATACATACACTCCAACCTCGCGGTGAGGGTGGACAACTCGCCGATCCAGACCATCAACACCTTCGCCGTGGACGTTTCCATGTACTACCAGAGCCTGGAGAAGAACTACGGGGATTTCAACGGAAGGTGGAGAGCCGGCGTGAACATCTCGAACATGGGACCCAAGGTCGAGCTGGTCCTGGGAGGCCAGGAGAGCTTCATCCCGACCAACCTGAAGCTCGGGGGAGGCTTTGACTTCATACTCGACAACTCCAATACGATCACGGCCGGCCTGGAGCTGAACAAGCTGCTCGTTCCGACTCCGCCCATCCGGGAAAGCCAGCCGGACGGACCGATCCTTGAGGGCAAGGACGACAATGTCGGGTTTTTGCAGGGCATGTTCCAGTCCTGGTATGACGCGCCGAGGGGCTTTGAGGAAGAGATGGAGGAATTCATCTGGGCCGCCAGCGCCGAATACCTCTACAATGACGTATTCGCGCTCCGGGCAGGTTATTTCCATGAGAGCGAGAACAAGGGGAACCGACAGTACTTCACACTGGGGGCGGGTTTCAGGTTCAGGAGCACCAGCCTGGACGTATCCTACCTGATCAACTCCTCGGACGTGAACAACCCGCTGGAGAGCACCCTGAGGTTCTCACTGACCATTAACCTGGGTGACAGCTACGCTTATTTCTAGGAGCAGGCTTGCCTGAACGGAATTTTGACTATCTTTAAATTTGACTATCTTTAAGGAGGTCACCAAGCTGCAACAGCTCAATCTTGTTCATGTGAAAAAAATCGATGTTTGTTCCAAATTCACCCAGTTTGAATCAGCAGCGCAGCTGGATCCAAAGGACCGTGAGCTTTTGGATGCAGCCCGGGAGGCCCGGGAAAAGGCCTATGCCCCCTACTCCAATTTCAGCGTTGGGGCAGCGGTGCTTTTGGAGAACGGGGTCGTCGTGACCGGTAACAACCAGGAGAATGCGGCCTACCCGTCGGGAATGTGCGCGGAGCGCGTTGCGACCTGGAGCGCCCTGTCGAACTATCCGGGAGAAAAGATCCTGAAGGTGTTCATCACGGCCCGCTCCGAGAACAGGGAGGTCAACCGACCTGTATCCCCCTGCGGCTCCTGCAGGCAGGCGCTGGCAGAGTACGAGATCCGGCAGGACCAGCCCATTGAGATCTATTTCACCGGAAACTCGGGGTCGATCCTGAAGGCCAGCTCGGTCCGGGACCTTTTGCCCTACATGTTCGACAATACCCTGCTTTGAAAAACTTACCTTAGTCTAAAACCATTTACTCATGCACATCAGCGATCAAGGCAAAAAATACATACTGGAAGCCGCCCGATGGGCGACCTTTCTGGGCGTCGCGGGATTCATCATGATCGGGCTGCTCGTGGTCCTTTCCTTCTCGGTGGGCAGCATTCTCGAGAGCCTGCCCGAAGGATACCTGGGAGGCATTTCCCCGAGGTTCTTCAGTTTCTTCTACCTGCTTGTGGCCGGAGTCTATTTCATCCCGGTCTATTTCCTGTTCCAGTTCGGAGTAAAGACCAAGCAGGCCTTCGAACGGGACGACATCGGCACCCTGACCTTCGCCCTGAAAAAGCTTCGCTCCCACTACAAATTCATCGGCATACTGTTCATCATCGCCGTAGTGTTCTACTTCCTGCTGATCCTGCTCGGGGCTTTCGGCATGCTCATGTCGAGCTGACATTCAAGCATAAGGGCTCAACTCGGCTCCGGGTTCGATCTCAAAGGCATGTTCCCCTGGCCGGAACACGCGCGCAGTCAAAGGTCCCCGAAGACGAAGCTCAGCTCCGTGAACCTCGATCCAACTCCCTTCTCTCAACCCGATCACGGTCTGGGGATTGAAAGCGTGGAATTCTTTTATGCGGGTGGCCCTGCTCTCCCCCTGGTGCCTTGAATCCGGATCCGGGTCCAGGTAATGGGGATTGATGTTGAAGGGGATCAGGTCAAGGGCCCTGAGGCTCGGCGGATGGATGATGGGCATGTCGTTGGTGGTCATGATGCTGGGGCCTGTGACGTTGCTGCCGGCGCTGGTTCCCAGATAAGGAGTGCCCGACAGCACCGCTTCGCGGATCGTTGGCAGCAGGGATTCCTCGTACAGCTTGTTCAACAGGACGAAGGTATTTCCCCCTCCTATGAACAGGGCATCGGCCCCTTCGATTCCCTCGCGGGGAGAATCGAACTCGTGCAGTCCCTTGACCTCCAGGGGAAAATCGGCAAATGCCTGTCGCACCAGGTCCGTATACTGTTCATGGCTGATCCCCCCGGGCCTGGCATAGGGAACGAAGACGAGCTGGGAGGCCTTCTCGAAGTGCTTCCTCAACTCCGGGAGCAGATAGGCGAGGTAGGATTCGCCATAGAGGGTCGACGTGCTTGCAATGATCATTCTTTTCATCTCGGGGATGTTTTCTTACGGATCCCTAAAAGTAAACAATTATCTCTTTAACAAAAGTTTATAAGCCGCCCGGGGAGGAAATTGATCTTTCTGTTGTTTCTTTGGAACATGAGAGCGCTCTGCTTCTGCATGATCATCAGCCTGCCCTTCTGGGCCTTCTCCCAGGAAGATCGTTCCCTGATCTCAGGAACGGTTCGCAGCGATACGCTCCTCATCGAAAATGCCCATGTCATCAACAAGACCTCTCAAAAGGGAAGTGTCACCAACGGCTCGGGGTTTTTCCAGATCTCTGCCCGTGCCGGCGACACCCTGATCGTCTCCAACCTGCAGTACCATGGAAAGATCCTTGTGCTGGACCGGGAACAGATGGGCCTGCCGCACCTGGACATAGAGCTCGAAGAGCTCAGCAACGAGCTGGAAGAGGTGGTATTGCGTCAATACGGGAACATGGCCGAGGAACTGGGTTTGCCCAATGCCGGCAAGAAGCCGCTGAGCAAGGTCGAGCGCAACCTCAACGCCTACAGCCAGCAGAGCACGCCCATGGTCATTCTTCAGGCCCTGCTCTTCAAGCCCGGTGGGATCGACGACATCTACAACATCATTTCCGGTAACAGGAAGCGCGACCGCAAGCTGAAGGCCCTTATGGACGAGGACATACGAAAGGAGAAGGACCAGTCGATCGCGGCGCAGATCCGGGAGTATCTCAAAGATGATTTCTTCCTTGAGGAGGTGAAGGTCCCCGAGGAGCTGATCGATTCCTACATCCTGTTCTGCATGCCCAAGGGACTGGCCCGGCTATACGGGGAGGGGAGGTTCATAGAGGTGATCGACATCTTTCTGAAAAGCCGCGAGGAATTCATGGCCTGGAACCGGGAAGAAAGCCCGGAATAGGGATAGCTTTGCCAACTTGACGGGTCAAATCCCCCCGATCTCCCAGATGTACTTTGAGGCCAGGGACCTGTACGGATGCCAATGGTCCGCGATCTCGATCAGCCTTTTGCGCAGCTCCTTCCTTTCCAGCTCCAAACCATAAAGCTCCCTCATCACGTTCTGGATTCCCAGGTCGTCGACCGGGAACACGTTGGGGCGGTCCATGGGGAACATGAGGATCATCTGCACGGTCCAGCGCCCCACTCCCTTGATCTGGCTGAGGTAGGAGATGACCTCCTCGTCCGACATCTCGTGCAGGTACTCGAAGCTCATGTCGTGACTCAGGCTGAACTCCGCCACGTTCTTGAGGTAATTGGCCTTGCTGTTGGACAGTCCCACCATTCGCAGCGTCCTGTGATCCGTGGCCAAAAGCTGATTGGCATCGGGATATCCCATGGGGAACAGGTCGGTGAACCGCTGCCATATGATGCGGACCACCTTGATTGAGAGCTGTTGCGACACGATCGAATTGAGCAGGGAGACATAGATGTCTATGTTCAGCTCGGGTTTGATCTCAAGTTCCAGGCCACGGATCGCCCGGTACAGGATCGGGTCCTTTCTGTAGTGTTCGATGATCTCCTCGTAGGGTATCATTAGTGGCATTCATTTTTGATTTGGAGCGGGGATTCTTACCTTTGCCTCCTCCCCAGGGTCGAGGCCGTAAAGGCCTTCATCCCGAACCATCAAAAATAAGACATTTCATGAAGACCCTACTTTCCAAACTCCTGCTTGTCTGCCTGGTTGGGATCAGCCTGTCGTTCTCCCTGCACAAGCACTACATCAGCCTGACCCGGATCGACTACGCCCCGGAAGACAAGGCACTGCAGATCACCATGCGCTTCTTCATCGACGACCTGGAAAAGGCTGTGGGAACCCGTTATGGCACAGAGCTCAAGCTGGCGACCGATGAGGAGATAGAACAGTCCGACCTGCTCATTGAAAGGTACATAGAGCAGAAGTTCAAAGTAACCGTGAACGAGGAGCCCAAAGCCCATGCCTTCCTTGGGAAACAATACGAGAACGACGAGGTCTTCTTCTTCCTGGAGATAGAGGGGATAGAAGGGATCGAGACCATCGCTGTGGAGAACGGCATGCTCTTCGAGGTGTTCGAGGAACAGCAGAACTATGTCAAGATCAGCGTGGGCGAGACCAGGAAGACCTTCATACTGGTAAAGGCAAATGATAAAGAATTGTTAAAACTGAATACGGACCGATGAATTGATC
>CAZAZM010000007.1:0-21308 GCA_964489625.1 uncultured Flavobacteriaceae bacterium | reverse complement strand
GTAAAGGCAAATGATAAAGAATTGTTAAAACTGAATACGGACCGATGAATTGATCAAAATTCGATATTTTCGGCCCTTTGAAAATTTAATCCAAGCATTCATGAAAAGAAAGGCCCTATGGATATGCGCTGTTCTCTTCGCAGTGGCAGGATATGCGCAGGAATCCCCGGAAACCGTTAAAAAACCTGAGCAAGGACACTACAATATCAGCAAATTCAGGCAGCTCAAGCAGGAGCTGGCGACGCCCAACGGCTATCGCACGGCCTCCGGTGCCCCGGGTCATGAATACTACCAGCAGAAAGCCGACTACAAGATGGACATCGTCCTGGATGACGAGCGGCAGAGGATCTATGGGGAGGAGACCATCACCTATTACAACAACTCACCCGACGCCCTGGAATACCTGTGGGTGCAACTGGACCAGAACATACGCGCCGCGGATGCCAAAACAAACGACGTAAAGGCAGGCGGTCCGTCGACCTATTACAACCCGAAGAAGTTCACCGAGGAATTCCTGGGCCAGCCCTTTGACGGCGGTTTCAAGATCGAGTTCGTGCGCGATCTGAAGGGTTCCGACCTGAGGCATACCATCAACGGAACCATGATGCGGATCGACCTGAACTCGGTGCTGCAATCCGGGGAAAAGACCTCCTTCAAGATCAAGTGGTGGTACAACATACCGAATCACGTGATCGACCGGGCGCGATCCGGCTTTGAGCACTTCGAGCAAGACGGGAACAACACCTATGTCATCGCCCAGTTCTTTCCGCGGATGGCGGTCTACAACGACGTCGAAGGCTGGCAGAACCTGCAGTTCCTTGGACGGGGGGAATTCGCCCTGGTCTTCGGTGACTACGAGGTGAACATCACGACCCCGGCAGACCACATCCTGGAGGGCACAGGCCGAATCCTGAACAGGAAGGAGATGCTGACCCCAGAGCAGTGGAACCGATACCAGGAGGCACTCAGCTCCTATGACAAACCGGTGGTGATCGTGACCCAGGAAGAGGCCGTGGAAAACGAGAAGAAAGTCTCGAAAAAGACCAAGACCTGGAAGCTCAGGGCGGAGAACGTTCGTGATTTCGCCTTCGCCACCTCCAGGAAATACATCCTCGACGCACAGGCCGTCAGGATCGGGGACAGCACGGTCATGGCGATCTCGCTGTACCCCAAAGAAGGAAACCCCCTGTGGGAAGAGTACTCGACGCGGGTGGTGGCCAGCACCCTGAAATCCTATTCTGCCCAGATGTTCGACTACCCCTACCACAAGGCCATCTCGGTGCATGCCAAGCAACAGGGCATGGAATACCCGATGATCTGCTTCAATTTCGGCCGGCCCGATCCGGACGGGACCTATTCGGAGCGCACGCGCACCGGGATGATCGGCGTGATCATCCACGAGGTGGGGCACAACTGGTTCCCCATGATCATCAACTCGGACGAACGCCAGTGGGGCTGGATGGACGAAGGACTGAACACCTTTGCCCAACTGCTGGCCGAGCAGGATTTCGAGCCGGGATTCCCTTCCAGGGCCTTTCCGAAGAACGTGGTTGAGTACATGGGAGGAGACCAAAGCCAGATCGCACCGATCATGACCCAGCACGACAACGTGTTCCAAAGCGGCCCGAATGCCTACTCCAAGCCGGCTGCCGGCCTCTACATGCTTCGGGAGGTCATCCTCGGTCGCGAGCTCTTCGACAAGGCCTTCAGGACCTATGCCGAACGATGGAGGTTCAAGCACCCGACCCCGGCAGACTTTTTCAGGACCATGGAAGACGCCTCGGGCACCGACCTGGACTGGTTCTGGAGAGGCTGGTTCTTCACCACGGACTACAACGACATCGGGATCAAGGGGATCAACCGCTATAAGGTCACGGACGAGCCCACGCAGGACATGAAGGACTTTGCAGCCCGCTATGAGAGGGACCTGGACTACTTTGGCAAGAACCTCTACCTGGTTCCAATGACCGATGATGAAGGTCCCGCACCCCAGTCCCTGAGTGAGGTAAGCCTGCTGAACGAGTACCTTGCCGACAATTTCTCGGCTGAGGAGCGGGCAGCCCTGAAGAATACAAAATACTTCTACGAGATCGTATTCGAGAAGCCCGGAGGGCTGGTCATGCCCATCCTGGCAGAGATCACCTATGAGGACGGAAGCAAGGAAAGCAAGTACTATCCTGCCGAGATCTGGAGGTTCAACGACAAGGAGATCAAGAAGATCTTTGCCTCGGACAAGCCGATCTCCTCGATCGTGATCGATCCGAAGGGCCTGACCGCCGACGTCAACACGGAAAACAACAGCTGGCCCAGGAAGCAGCAGGAGAATCGCTTTGAAGCCTTCAAGAAAAAGAACCCGACCCGATAGGTGACTGCTTTTGTTTCATATCGGAATGACGTGACTGTTCTTCACCTCATTGATGATGAAGGTGCTGTGAGCACTGCCTATGTGATCCAGGAAGGTGAGCTTGTCATTGATGAAGTCATGATAGGCTGACATGTCCCTTACCCTTACCTTCAACAGGTAGTCATAGTCCCCGCTGACGTTGTAGCATTCGAGCACCTCCTCGAACTTGATGACCTCGCGCTCGAATTTGACCACGTATTCGTGCCGGTGCTGCAGCAGCTTGATATTGCAGAACACCATGAATCCCCGACCGGTGCTTTCCATATCCACGAGGGCGGTGTAGCCCCTGATCACCTTCTCCTTCTCCATTTTTTTGATCCGTTCGTAGATGGCCGTTGGAGACAGGTCCAGGTGCAGGGAAAGCTCCTTGGTGGTGATCTTGCTGTCCTTTTGCAGAAAATGCAGGATGCGGCGGTCGGTTTTGTCGAGTTCCATAGCCATTTACTCAGGTTGGAGGCCCGTTCAGGTGAAAATATTTCCTGTTGCCCCGGGATTTGACAATAATTTCAGTAATTTATTCTATGATAAGTCAAATATATAGATTTATATTCTACATTGAACCGATACCATTGTTTTTTATTCTATTTCGCTTTATTTTTGCTTTATAACCGAAAATAGAATCGTCATGGCTTTCAATCCCGCAGATCACATTCAGGACCTACAGTATTTTGGAGAATTCGGTGGCGTAAACCCGTCCATCTCAGACTCCTCGACCTATACCTTTCTCGCAGCAAAATCGATGATCGACACCTTTGAGGGCAACCTGGCCGGATGCTACCTGTATTCGAGGCACATGAGCCCCTCCAACCTCTATCTTAGCCAGGCCCTTGCGGCCATGGAAGGAACCGAGACCGCCAATGTCTCCTCCTCCGGCATGGGATCCATCTCTACGGCTCTGCTGCAGATCTGCAACCAGGGGGATCATATCGTCTCATCCAGAACGATCTATGGCGGAACCTATGCCCTGCTCAAGAACTTCATGCCCAAATTTGGCGTCGAAACCACCTTTGTCGACATCACGGACCTGGAGAAGGTCGAAGCGGGGATCCGGGAGAACACCAAAGTCCTCTATTGCGAGAGCATAAGCAATCCCCTGCTCGAGATCGCAGACATAAGGGCACTTGCCGAAATGGCCAGGAAACACGATCTGAAGCTGATCGTTGACAATACCTTCTCTCCCCTTCAGGTCTCTCCCGCCCTGCTGGGCGCGGACCTGGTGATCCACAGCCTCACCAAGTTCATCAACGGAACCAGCGACACGGTGGGTGGGGTAATATGCGGCTCGAACGAGTTCATCGATTCGATGAGAAACGTGAATGACGGGGCCGCCATGCTGCTCGGGCCGGTCATGGACAGCCTGAGGGCCGCAAGCATACTGAAGAATCTGAGGACCCTGCACATCCGAATGAAGAAGCACAGCGAAAACGCCCTGTACCTGGCCAGGAAATTCCGCGAGGACGGCTACAAGGTGATCTACCCGGGACTGGAGGAGCATCCCCAGCATGAACTGTACAAATCCATCAGCAATCCGGAATACGGGTTCGGGGGCATGATGACCCTGGACGCCGGATCCCTTGAAAAGGCGGACGATCTGATGGAACTCATGCAAAAGAGGAACCTGGGTTACCTGGCGGTCAGCCTCGGGTTCTACAAGACCCTGTTCAACGCCCCGGGCACGGCAACCTCTTCGGAGATTCCCCCGGAAGAGCAGGCTCAAATGGGACTTACAGACGGCCTGATACGTTTTTCCATAGGACTTGACAACAACATCGAACGCACCTACCAGGAGATGAGCAAATGCCTCCGGGAACTGGAGGTCATGCAGGTCGTCAAAGCCAGGTAAGAGAGTGAGGATCCAATAAACCTCAAAGGCCTTTCAGAAAGCCTGTCACGTTGCGCTCGATGCGCTCCATGATCCGGTCGGTGTCGGCCTTTTCGAAGCCTTTGCCCGTGATGTTCTCGTAGAGCTCTATGTAGCGCTCGGAGATCTCGTTGATCTTCTCGTCGCTCATGTGGGGGATCACCTGGCCTTCCTTTCCCTGGAATCCGTTCTCGATCAGCCAGCGCCGCACAAACTCCTTGGAAAGCTGCTTTTGGGGCTCACCACGATCCTGCCGCTCCTGGTAACCCTCGGCATAGAAATAGCGCGAGGAGTCGGGCGTGTGTATTTCGTCGATCAGGACGATCTTTCCTTCGGCGGTCTTGCCGAACTCGTATTTGGTGTCCACCAGGATCAGGTCCCTGCTCGCTGCCAGTTCGGTTCCACGTTGAAAAAGCTTTCGCGTGTAGTCCTCTAGCACGGCGTAATCCTCCGGGCTGACGATCCCCTGGGCCAGGATCTGCTCGCGGGAAATGTCCTCGTCGTGCTGCCCGTCTGCCGCCTTGGTCGAAGGGGTGATGATGGGCTCGGGGAACTTGTCGTTCTCCTTCATTCCCTCAGGCAGAGGCACCCCGCAAAGCGTCCTTTTCCCGTCCCGATACTCCCTCCAGGCGTGACCGGCCAGATAGCCCCGAATGACCATCTCGACCTTGAAGGGCTTTGCCAGGTGACCGATGGCCACGTTGGGGTCCGGGCAGGCGATCAGCCAGTTGGGAACAAGGTCCTTGGTGGCCTCCAGCATGTAGGAGGCGATCTGGTTCAGGATCTGCCCTTTGTACGGGATCTGCCTCGGCATGATCACGTCGAAGGCCGAAAGGCGATCGCTGGCGATCATCACCAGGTATTTGTCGGCAATGTTGTAGACTTCCCTGACCTTGCCCTTGTAGACGCTCTTCTGCCCGGGAAAATTGAAACTGGTGTTGTTGATGGTGTTCATTTTACGGTTTTTGATCGCAATTATTCAGTCTCTATACTGGTATAGGCATCGATGATCTTCTTGACCAGACGGTGCCGGATCACGTCCTGGTCATCCAGGTGTACGACGCCGATCCCTTCTATCCCCTTGAGGGCCAAGAGGGCCTCCTTCAGGCCCGAGACCTGCCTTTTCGGGAGGTCGATCTGTCCGGGGTCCCCGGTGATGATGAACTTGGCCTGCTTCCCCATCCGGGTCAGGAACATCTTCATCTGGTTGTGCGTGGTATTCTGCGCCTCGTCCAGGATGACAAAGGCACTGTCGAGGGTCCTGCCCCGCATGAAGGCCAGCGGAGCGATCTGTATGACCCCTTTTTCAAGGAAGGACTGCAGCTTCTCGTAAGGGATCATGTCCTGCAGCGCATCATAGAGCGGCTGCATGTAGGGATCGAGCTTCTCCTTGAGGTCTCCCGGCAAAAAGCCCAGGTTCTCCCCCGACTCGACCGCAGGACGCGTCAGGATGATGCGCCTGACCTGCTTGTCCTTCAGCGCGCGTACCGCAAGTGCCACGGCCGTATAGGTCTTTCCCGTACCGGCAGGCCCCACGGCGAAGATCATGTCGTTCTCCCTGATCTGCTCCACCATCCTGCGCTGGTTGACCGAAAGGGCCTTGATCAGCCTTCCGGAAACCCCGTGCACGAGCACCTCATCGGAATCGCTTCCATGAGATTGTCGGTGAGCACTGGTGAGCACCCTTTCGATGCTGTTGTCATCCAGTTTGTTGTATCTGTGGAAATAGTTGACCAGCTTCTCAAAACCTGCCTCGAAGTCGTCCAGCAGGGCCGGCTCTCCGAAGATCCTGACCTTGTTTCCCCGGGCCACGACCTTCACCTTGGGAAAGTGCTTTTTGACCTGGTCCATGTTCCTGTGGTGCGGACCGTAAAAGTCGTTCACGGCGATGTCCTCAAGTTCGATTATCCTCTCGTTCAATCTCGAATATTTAGTGTAAAAATAAAGCTTAGAGGGCTTTTATAGTATTTTAATTTGCTTAGATTTGTACTACAAAAATAGCACATTTTAAGAGCAATTCACCAATACTTGCAAATATTGTAAACCAGCCACGGGAATCTGAGTTCAACCTATGTCAATCATAACGCTTACTACTGATTTTGGGACTAAAGATCACTTTGTGGGTGCCGTAAAAGGATCGATCTACAACGAGTTGGCAGATGCCCGGGTGGTTGACATTTCCCACCACATAACTCCCTTCAGCGTGACCCAGACCGCCTACGTCCTGAAGAACGCCTACAAGAACTTTCCGAAAGGCACCATACACATCATCGGCGTGGACTCGGAGATCAGCGTGGAGAACCGGCCGGTGGCCATTTTGCTGGACGAGCAGTACTTCATAGGCTGCGACAATGGCATCCTCTCCCTGATCACCAATGAGATCAAGCCGGAAAAAATGGTGGAGATCACCATCCCGGAACCCGAGGAATACCGGTTCGCCATCCTGGGCAGATTCATCAAGGTGGCCTGTCACATCGCCCGAGGGGGCATGCTCGAAGTGATCGGCAAGCAGATCGACGAGATCAAGCAGATCTTCGAGATACAGCCCTTTGTCAACTCCGATCAGAATCAGATCCTGGGAAGCGTGATCTACATAGACAATTTCGGCAATGTGGTGAGCAACATCTCCAGGAGCCTGTTCTCCAGCGTGGGAAAGGGAAGGGAGTTCGAGATCATCGCCAGGAACTACAGGTTTTCCAAGGTATACAAGCGTTACAACGAAGTGGTGGACTACAGCATCCCCGTGGAAAATAGACAGGATGACGGCAAGCGCCTGGCTCTTTTCAATTCTGCCGGTTTTTTGGAGGTCGCGCTGTATCGAAGCAATTTGAAGACGGTGGGGGGAGCTTCGGCCCTCCTGGGATTGAATTACAGGGACCCCATCACGGTGAAGTTCAGCTAAGTTATCAAAGGAAAGAATATGCTCGTACGGATAGTACATATGAAGTTCAGGGAGGAGAAGGTCGAGGAGTTTTTGGAGAATTTCGATTCCATCAAGGAAAAAATAAGGTCTTTCCCGGGATGTCGGCTGCTGGAGCTCTACAGGGACCAGAATGACCCGACCCGGTTTTTCACCTACAGCTACTGGGATTCGGAAAGGGATCTCGATGCCTACAGGGGATCCCCCATGTTCGACGAGGTCTGGAACAGGACCAAAGTGATGTTCGCAGAACGAGCGCAGGCCTGGAGCCTGGACAAAGTGGCAAGTCTTCGATAGAAAAAATAAACAGGATAAAGAACAGCTTCCATGATCGCCATACTGAAAAAGGAAATCGACGTTTTTTTCTCAACGCCCATCGGGTACCTGGTCATAGCCGTGTTCCTTCTGGTCAACGGACTCTTCCTATGGGTGTTCAACGGGGATTACAACGTGCTCAACTCGGGCTTTGCCGACCTGAACCATTTCTTTTCCCTCACGCCCTGGTTCTTTCTCTTCCTGATCCCTGCGATCACCATGAGAAGCTTCTCCGAGGAGGTCCGGTCGGGAACCATCGAGATCCTGAAGACGAGCCCGGTGTCAAACTGGGAGATCATTGCCGGAAAATACCTGGGTTCCCTGCTGCTCATCGTGCTGGCACTTATCCCGACCCTGACCTATGTCTACACCATCATCCGGCTTTCGGCCGACCCGGCGGGAATCGACCTGGGAAGCATTGTGGGCTCCTACGCCGGCTTGCTCTTCCTCGCCGGAGCCTTCACGGCGATCGGACTCCTGGCATCGGTTCTTTCGAGCAACCAGATCGTCTCCTTCATCATTGCGGTTTCTCTTTCCTTTCTGATGTACTATGGGTTTCAGGCGGTTGGGGAGCTGAACCTGATCCCCTCCTATTCCATTGAGAACCTGGGGATGCTGTCACGCTATCGCGGGATGGGAAGAGGAGTGATCGACACGCGGGACGTCATTTATTTCCTGAGCCTCACCCTGCTCTTTCTCTACCTGACCCACATGAAATTCGACCAAAAATAAAAAAGGAACAGACCGTGAACTCCAACATGAGAAAAGACATCCTGAAACTGATATTCGCACTGGTCCTGATCCTCGCCGTGAACTTCGCGGGCCGTTATGTCTACAAGCGCTTCGACCTGACCCAGGACAAAAGGTACACGCTCTCGGAAGAGACCGTCGCCCTGGTCGAGGACCTCGAGGACCCCATGATGGTCAAAGTGTACCTGCAGGGGGATTTTCCCGCGGAATTCAAGAGGCTGCAGTCCGAAACGGCCCAGCTGCTCGAAGAGCTGAACGCCATCAGCGACAAGGTCATCTTTCGATTCGTTGACCCACTGAGCAATGCAAAGGAGCTGGTGGCCAAGGGGATGCAGCCCAGCAGGCTTACCGTCCAGGAAGGCGGAAAGGTGTCTGAGGCGGTCATTTTCCCCTGGGCCCTGGTGTCGCACAAGGGAAAAGAGGAGAAAGTGTCCCTCCTGGTGAACTCCGTGGCACCGAGCCAGGAGAAGCAGCTACAGAACTCCATTGAGAACCTGGAATATGAATTCGCCCATGCCTTTGCCAAGATCCGCGAGGAGAAGAGCAAGAAGATCGCGGTGCTGAAGGGTAACGGAGAGCTCGATGACCTGCATCTGTACAGTTTTCTGAAGAAGCTCGGAGAATACTACCACCTGGCCGCCTTCACCCTGGACTCGGCGCAAAGCGACCCGGTGCGCACCCTGGAACAGCTGAGGCAGTACGACCTGGCGCTGATCGCCAAGCCGACGGTTCCTTTCAGCGAGGAGGAGAAGTACCTGCTCGACCAGTACCTGACCCACGGCGGGCGCACGATGTGGTTTGTCGACAACGTGCATGCCGAGATGGACAGCCTGATGAGCAGCGGAAGATCCCTGGCCTACAACCGGGACCTGGGACTCACCGACCTGTTCTTCCAGTACGGGATCCGGATCAACTACAATGTCAGCAAGGACCTCTACAGCTCAACGATACGCCTGGCCTCCGGAAACACGGGAAACCAGGTGCAGTACCAGGATTTCATCTGGCATTATTTCCCGCTGGTCTTCACCGACGACCTGCATCCCATAACCCGGAACATCGACCCCGTGCGCCTGCAATTCCCGAGCAGCATGGATACCCTGGCCAACGGGCTGCGCAAGAAGGTCCTGCTCAGCTCCTCGCCCAATGGGAGAGTCATCGGAACCCCAACCCCGATCTCCCTGGATGAGATCGCCGAAGAGGTCGACAGGGAAATGTTCAACGACGCCATGATCCCCTTCGGGGTGCTCGTGGAGGGAGAGTTCTTATCGGCCTATGCCTCCAGGATCAAACCCTTCCAGTACGCGGATGCCCGGGAAAAAGGGCTGGCGAGCAAGATGCTGGTGGTGAGTGACGGTGACCTGCCCTCGAACGAAGTCTACCGGGGGGAGCCCCTGCCCCTGGACAAGGACATGTGGACAAATCAGCCCTACGGAAACCTCGATTTCCTGCTCAATTCCGCGCATTACATGCTGGATGACGACGGGATCATCAGGCTCCGCGCCAAAAACCTGCAGCTTCAGTTCCTGGACAAGGAGAAAGCCTTTGAAGAAAGGGGATACTGGCAGATCGTCAACCTGGCCCTCCCCCTGCTCATCCTGCTGGCACTGGGACTGCTGTTCAGGTTTGTCCGACTGAGGAAATACGCGAGATAGCCTGATTTTCCTGCTTCCTCTTAAAGTTTTGTTAAAAAAATGCAGGATTTTTAACACTCGTCAGAATTGACTTAATTTTAGACAATCTTTAACTAAAACTATAATCTATGCGAACCAAAATCATTACCCTTTTCCTGGCTTTTGCAGCAATCGCTGTGCAGGCCCAAATCCAGACGCCACAGCCCAGCCCTTCTTCAAGGGTTGACCAAACGATCGGCCTGACCGAGGTGTCTGTGGAGTACTCCAGACCCGCAATGCGCGGCAGGACCATTTTCGGGGACCTCGTGCCTTACGGAAAAGTATGGAGAACAGGAGCGAACCTGAGAACCAAATTCACGACCAGCACGGACATCACCGTGCAGGGTGGAGAACTCAAGAAAGGAACCTATGGCATTCTTTCAGTACCCAATGCAGATTCATGGGATGTAATCTTCTACACGGAAGCTGCCGGTGGAGGAGCACCTGCTGAGCTCGACGAGAGCAAGGTCGCCCTCAGGGTGAAAGCCAAACCTCAGCCCACGGGATATGACATGGAGAACTTCACCATCGCCTTTGGCGACCTGGCCGACGGTTCCACCGGCATGATGTACATCATGTGGGAACAGACCCGCGTAGGTCTCAAGATCGGAACTCCTTCCAATGAAATGGCCATGAAGAGCATCGAAAGAGTGATGGCCGGCCCATCCGCAGGCGACTACTTCCAGGCTGCCGGCTTCTATCACAAATCAGGGAAGGACCTGGACAAGGCACTGGAATGGGCCAGCAAGGCTGTTGAGATGAATCCTGATGCCTTCTGGATGTCAAGACAGAAGTCACTGATCCAGGCCGATATGGGAGACAAGAAAGGGGCCATTGAGACTGCAAAGGTATCCCTGGCGGCAGCCGAGAAGGCAGGAAACATGGACTATGTCAAGATGAACAAAGAGTCCATAGCTGAGTGGAGCAAATAAAAGCCGGATCATGAGAATTTTTAGCTTAGTACTGGTCCTGGTCATGACAGCCTCGATCAGCTGTGCCCAGAAAAGCCCCAGAAAGCAGGTGGAAGGATCCATTGGAGACGTCAGCGTTTCCATCGATTACGGAGCGCCCAGCGTAAAGGGCAGGAAGATTTGGGGAGGCCTTGAGAAATACGACGTGGTCTGGCGCGCAGGTGCCAATGAGAACACCACCGTGGCCTTCGACAGCGACGTAAAAGTAGCCGGAGAATCACTTCCGGCGGGAAAATACGGTTTCTTCATCATACCAAAGGAAAGCGGCGATTGGGTCGTTATCTTCAGCAAGAAGAACGACGCCTGGGGAGCCTATTCCTATTCCGAGGAAGAGGATGCCCTGCGCGTGGAACTGACACCTGAGATGGTTGAAGAGAACCAGGAGGAGCTCATGTATGCAGTAGGCAGCGATGGGATCCTGTTCGGCTGGGAGAAGGTTAGACTCAACATTCCCGTTGAATGATCGCTTCACCCGTTTGATACATCAAGTTGACGAAAAAGTGAGCCCCGGATTTTCCGGGGCTTTTTTTATGCGCTTTCCCCTTGCCTCCCGGTGGGCAACAGGCTCTGGAACAAGAGGGCCAATACCATGACGATCACGCAGCCCAGAAGGTTCAGCCACAGGTAAGGGAGCACGTCTGCGAACCAGACCCCTATGATGATGATCTGGGTGATGATGGCCGCCCTGAACACCGCCTTTCCCCTGACCTGCCTGAAGAAGAAGGCCAGGAGGAAGATTCCCAGTATGTTCCCGTAGAAGATCGACCCGATGATGTTGACCAGCTGGATCAGGTTGTCGAAGAGATTGGCGACGCTCGCAACCAGGATGGCCAGGAATCCCCAGGCCAGGGTGAACCACTTGGTCGCCTTGACGTAATGCCCGGGATCCTTCTGCGTCTTCTCATTGCGCTGGTAGAGGTCGATCATGGTCGTCGCCGCCAGGGCGTTCAGCTCAGAGGCGGTGGAGGACATGGCCGCTGACAGGATCACTGCCAGGAGAAGCCCGATGAGCCCTCGGGGCAGGTTGTTGAGTATGAAATGGATGAAAACGTAGTCCTTGTCGTTGGTCTCCAGCGTGGCGTCTGCCTGGTGGATCAGCTCCTTTGCCCTTTCCCGGTTCTCCCGCTCCAATTCATTGAGCTCGGAGATCCTGCTCCTGGTCTCGGCCGTGCCCTGACCGGTGCCCCACTGCATCTGCAAGCCCTTCTTCTCCGTCTCGATCTCCCGGTGCCTCTCCTGCACAGATTTGTACTGGTCCGCATAGGAAGACTCCAGGACAGCCTGGGTCGCCGCAGGATTGAAATTCACGGGTGAGGAATTGAACTGGTAGAAGACAAAGACCATCACGCCCACCAGGAGGATGAAGAACTGCATGGGTACCTTGAGGAAGCCGTTGAACAGCAGCCCGAGCTGGCTCTCCCGCACCGATTTGCCCGAGAGGTATCGCTGTACCTGGGACTGGTCGGTCCCGAAGTAGGACAGCATCAGGAAGGTGCCCCCCAGGAATCCCGTCCAGACCGTGTACCGGTTGTTCAGGTCAAAGGAGAAATCGAGCACCTTCATCTTGTCGCTGGCCCCGGCGATCTGAAGGGCATTGGTGAAGTTGATCTCCTTTGGAAGATAGCTGATGATGATGAAGAAGGCCGCAAACATGCCGATGAAGATGATGGCCATCTGCTGCTTCTGCGTGACGCTCACCGCCCTGGTCCCTCCGCTCACCGTATAGATGATCACCAGGACTCCGATCAGGATGTTTAGGGTAAGCAGGTCCCAGCCCAAGACGGCGGACAGGATGATGGCCGGGGCAAAGATGGTGATCCCGGCGGCCAGCCCCCGTTGCACGAGGAACAGAATGGCCGTTAAGGTTCGGGTCGGTCGGTCGAATCGGCTCTCCAGGTACTCATAGGCCGTATACACGTTCAATCGGTGATAGATCGGGATGAACACCATGCAGATGATGATCATGGCGATGGGAAGGCCAAAATAGAACTGCACGAAGCCCATGCCGCTGTGGAAGGCCTGTCCCGGGGTGGACAAAAAGGTGATGGCACTGGCCTGGGTCGCCATGACCGATAGCCCGATGGTCCACCACTTCGCCTCGCTTCCTCCCTTGATGAAGTCTTTGACGTCCTTGCTGCCCCGGGTCTTCCAGGAACCGTAAATGACGATGAAAAGCAGGGTGGCTAAGAGAACAAACCAGTCAAGTGCGGCCATGGATCAGGAAAAATAGTTCATAATGATGTAGAACAGGAGGATGTAGAGCGCATTGGCCACAAGCAGAAAGGTGTAAGAAGCCTCCCATTTGCCGGATACCGGATCTTTGTCTTTGTTCAAAATCTATCTCTTTACTTCGGTTTCCAGGTCATTCCTCCCTATGGAGATCATGTTCGTGAAGAGCTTGTAGGCTCCCGGAACCCCGGCGGGCAACTCCCTGAAAAACGACAGTCCCGTATAAATATAGTGACCTTTGCCGTACTTTGCAACCAGGAGGCTCCCTTCCATGGGCTCTTCACCGTTCTCGGTAAAGGAAAACAGGGGAGTGAACTCTTCCGCCCACTGATCCGGGAAATACAGCCCGCGCTCCTGCACCCAGCCATCAAAATCAGACTTGTTGATCTTGTTGGGGTAATTCATCAGCTCATGGCCAGGAGCCAGGAAGGTCACCTCCGCGTTCTCGTCGGTGATCCTGTTTCGAGACAGCTTTAGCTCATAGGGAGCCAGGTTGCCCTCGACCAACAGCCGGTGGCTCGTATTGTACTGGACGATCATGGTGCCTCCTTTTCGCACGTAATTCAACAGGGCCGTTTGCTTGACGGCCAGTTCCTCCACCGTGTTGTAGGCCCTAATGCCCAGTATCACGGCGTCATAAGCGGACAGGGACCGTTCGGAGATGGTCGCCGGGTCGATCTCCCTGACCTCGTAGCCGATCTGCCTCAGGTAACCGGGGATCTCGTCACCGGCCCCATTGATGTAGGCGATCCTTCCCATCTTCTTCTTCAGGTCGAGACGCACCACTTTCGACTGGGCGGGCAAAAAGACCATCTGCCTGGGAATGTGTTCGTAATCGATCTCGACGAGGGATTTGTCAAAGGTCCCTCCCTCTGTCTGAACCACCGGCTGAAGCAAGCCCTCGCTCTGCTCGCCAGGCGGTGAGACAATAAACGGAATGACCACTTCTTCCCCCCGGTTCGCCTTAAAGTCAACCGATTCGGGCTGAACGGACCAACCGGCCGGGGCCTGGAGCCTCACCTTTCCCTTGAGACTGTCCTTGTGGGCTTTGACGACCACCGGGATCTCCTTTTCTCCAGCCTGGTCGAACAGCACCACATTGGACCTTATCGCGGCAGAGACCTCCGGAACCACCTCAAAGGGCTGATAAACCTCTCCCCTGACGGGATCGTTGAACTTGTAGACGATGTCCCGCTCAAAAGAGATGGGACTGCCCGCGACCTCCAGGTCAAATCTCAGCCGCATCTGGCGGGGAGTTGCCGGGGCGCTGATCAGGCTTTCGTCTTCTACCTCGTACATGCCCAGGGACCACTTCCGGTCCAGCCAGTAGGGAAAGGTGTACTTGAGGTCCTTCGGCAGCCGGATCGACATTTTTTCCATCATGGACTCATTGTTGCCCAATACCTTATCAAAGGAGCTTGTCCTCTGTTCCGGGATCAGGGTTACGGATTTCAGTTTGACATCCGCAGGGCTTCGGTTGATCGCTTCCAGCTGAAGCTCAAGCTCTTCCCCGGCAACGGCAAAGGGTAGTCCTGCCACACCTTCCAGGTACAGGCCCATGCAGGCCGCGATGACCTCGCTGATCTGCTTCAATTTGAATTCCCTCCAGTGCCGGTCCTCCAGCCTGGAGATCAGGCCATGGGCTTTCATCAGTCCCGGAACGCTGCCGGATGGATCATTGAAATCGAAGTTCTTCAAGACTTCCTCGAGCACCTTCTGGATCTCCTCTCCTCCTTTCACCCGGGTCCAGCTGGTGTTGATGCCCTCGAAGACATTTGCTTGATCGGAGGGCATGTCGCCCTTGAGCAGCTGCAGGTATTCCTTTTCGGTCCCCCGGGTCCCGGTGCTTCCGAATCCCTGGGATTTGTGCATGCTCCTGCTCAGGGAGGCGATCTCGGAGTTCGACAGGCCCAGGTCGGGGTAGTAAACCCCGGTGTCCACCCAGAGCAGGTCGGATTTGTCCACCTCCTCAAATTTTTCGCGGCTGCCGTAGAACCACCAGTGGGTATTGAAGAATATGCGCCTGGGTTCCCAGGTGGTGAACCCCGGTGTCTGGAAACGCTCATCCGGGGCCAGGTCAAAGGCCTCGAGGCTGAGCATGGCCGACGAGGTGTGATGCCCGTGGGTCCTTCCGGGCGAGCCGGCATCAAATCGATTGATGATCAGGTCGGGCTGGAAATCCCTGATCACGCGAACCACGTCGTTCAGCACCTTCTCCTTCTGCCAGATCTCCAGGGTCTCATCCGGGTGCTTGGAATAGCCGAAGTCATTGGCCCGGGTGAAGAACTGCTCCCCTCCATCCGTCTCGCGTGCCCTGAGCAGCTCGTTGGTGCGGATGACACCCAGCAGCTCGCGGATCTCGGGGCCGATCAGGTTCTGCCCACCATCTCCCCTCGTGATCGAGAGGTAGGCCGTGCGCGCGTGCACCTCGTTCGAGAAATAAGAGATCATGCGGGTGTTCTCATCATCCGGGTGCGCCGCAACGTAGAGCACCGTACCCAAAAAGTTGAGCTTCTCCATCTCGTGATAGATCTGGCTTGAGCTCAGGTTCCTCGGTGCCTGGGCCACAAGGGTGAAAGAGATGAATAAAAAGAGAAATAAGGAAAGGAGTTTTTTGTTCATGCGCTGAATTTTAAATCCGGGGAGAACCCGAGCAAAGCTATAAAATAATAGCGTTCAGCACGGTCAATTAAGAAAATCTTAACACATCCCGCTGTTGATATCCTTGGGAAATAAATTTTCAGGATTCGGGTATAAAATAATATATTTGTATCCCTGTGATCCGGTCGCCAGACCTGAAGCCTTCACAGTAAATTACAAACATTCAATTGTACCAAATGAAATTCATAGTTTCCAGTTCACAGCTTTTGAAGCAACTGCAAATACTGGGTGGCGTGATCAACTCCAACAACACCCTGCCCATTCTCGACAATTTTCTTTTCGAACTCTCTAACAACGAGTTAAGAATCTCTGCCTCTGACCTGGAGACTACCATGAGCACCTCCCTGGAGGTCGAAGCCGACGAATCGGGCGCCATTGCCGTGCCTGCCCGCCTGCTTTTGGACATATTGAAGACCTTTGCCGAACAGCCGCTGACCTTCAAGGTGGAAGACAACCATACCATAGAGATCAGCTCGGACAGTGGTAAGTACGCCCTGGCCTATGCCGATGGGGAAGAGTTCCCCAAGGCCGTGGAACTGGATTCGCCGAGCAGCGCATCGCTCAAGGGCGGGATCCTGGCCAACGGGATCTCCAAGACCATCTTCGCCTCGGGAAATGACGACCTCAGGCCTGTGATGAGCGGGGTGTTCTTCCAGTTGAGCCCCGAGAACCTCATCTTTGTGGCCACCGACGCCCACAAGCTCGTAAAGTACGTGCGAACGGACGTCCACGCCAACGAGGTGGCTGAGTTCATCATGCCCAAGAAGCCTTTGAACCTGCTGAAGAACATCCTTGCCGGCAGCGAGGAGGAGGTGAGAATAGACTACAACGACACCAACGCCCGGTTCAGCTTTGGGAACAGCGTGCTGATCTGCAGACTGATAGACGGAAAATATCCAAACTACGAGGCGGTCATTCCCCGTGAAAACCCCAACAAGCTCACCCTGGACCGCAGCTCCTTTTACAACTCGGTGCGACGGGTGTCTATCTTCTCGAGCAAGACCACGCACCAGATCCGCCTCAAGATGGCGGGCACGGAGCTGAAGATCTCTGCCGAGGACCTGGATTTCTCAAACAAGGCGGATGAGCGCCTGCAGTGCAGCTATGAGGGAGACGACATGCAGATCGGGTTCAACTCGCGATTCCTCATGGAAATGCTGAATCACCTGGGCTCAAACGAGATCCTTTTGGAGATGTCTCTGCCCAACCGGGCCGGGATCCTGACCCCTGTTGACGGCCTCGAGGAGGGTGAGGAGATCACAATGCTGGTGATGCCCGTGATGCTCAGCAACTGATACAAATTTGGTTATCTCGCTGAATATCCGTATCTTTCCCGCAAGAAAATAGTTGAATCCCCCTAGTATTCAATTTATTTTTTAGTGAAACTTTAAGACTTGTTCCAGCCTTATGGCTTGGTTTACAGTCTGTTACGTTTTGACAGAACGGAAGTGGAACGAAAATAAATGCCTATGAAAAGAAGTTTACTCCTCCTAATTTATTTATTGGCTGTATCCACCATGTCCTATGGGCAAATGGACTATTCTGAAGTAGAGTTCAGAAGCTTTATATACCAGTATAAAGAGCAGAAGCCAAGAACCTCTGAGCTCGGAATCGACAAGGAGATCCTCACAGAGATCGTATCCCTGTTGGGTAAGGGCATCTACACCAAGGCCGAACAGGAAGAAATCGTTTACAAGGCCTGGCTCGCCATGGACAACCCCAAGGTGTTCGACTACGTATACAAGGATTTTGCGGTGTCTTCGAACAAGAACTGGGGCAGCGAGAACGAGAACGGCGAGATCGTCCTGGAGCCCAACCCCTACCTCACGGACTGGACTGTAAGCGATGATGAATTCCCTTACTTCCAGCTAGCCCTGAACAAGATCCTGGAATACTTCCAGTTGATGACCTACGGAGACGACGCCGAAAGCGTAGCCAACTCCTTTGACGACCTGTTGATCACCCGGAACCGGGAAGTGGAGTTGTCGGCCCCAAAGGACGATGACTGGGCCTACTCCTACCTGGAGAGCGTCAACAGCCAGTTGGCCCAGAAGGGTCTCGTTGCCCTTGTGACCAAGGGCTATTACAACATCGTGGTATGCGAAGTGGAGAACAAGGAAAAGCTTACCGGATTGTTCGAAAAATTTCAGTGGGAATTGGTTCAACCCTGATTTCCGCTAAAGTTCCCCTCATTGATATCTGCTTTTAGAAATAAAAGCAGATTTTTTTTATAAATTTATCCAATAAAAGGGGGTTCATATCGTTAAAAAACCAGACGATTTGAACGTTAAACTACTACAGGTGAAAAAGGTCGCTTTCTTGATTTTCTTCCTGCTCTGCGGACTTGGCGCCTTTTCTCAACAAAAGGACTATACCGAGATCAAGTTCAAAAGCAAGCTCCGTCAGTACACCAAGGTCAAGCCCAAAACCAAGGCGCTGGGCATAGACAAGGCCCTGTTCGACGAGCTGGCCGACAAGCTGACCATGGATGTATACGACGAAAAGGAAAAGAAGATCCTTGCCAATAAATTGTGGCTTGCCATTTCAGACCCCGCCAAATTCGATTTCGTCTACAAGGACTATTCCCTGAGCACGATAAAGAACTGGGGCGTGAAGATCAAATTCGAGGACCCCGATTTCGAACCCAACCCCTACCTGGCCAAATGGACCGTCACCGGCGACGAGTTCCTGTATTTCCAGTGGGCCGTGATCCAGATCCTGACTCACGAAGGGCTGATGGCCTACAGCGAAAAGGCCAAGGCCGCCCAAAAGGCCATCGACGAGCTGGTGGTGATCAATCACCTGAACTTCTTCTCTCCCCTCCCCGACGAATACGCCTACGACTACCTGCATCGAAACAATTCGCTGCTGGCCAAGAAGAACCTGGTCATCCTGATCCGCAACCTACACTTCGACTACCTGGTCTGCAGGCTGGACGAAAGGGATCGGGTGATCGAGCTCCTGAGCCGCCTGCGGTGGGAGTTTGTGGTGCCTTAGGAAGTACCATTCAAGCTGTATGTCCCGGATTTTTTAACTTCAACCCATACGGCGATCTCGTCCAATCCGACCAGCAAATATATGTGGCTCGGCCTTTATTCTTCGATCGCAAAGGCGTCAACGGGCTCATTGAATCCAATATAGAGCACGCAGGGATCCTTGCTGACGCATTTTGCAACATGAGGCTTTTTAGCGGGACCAAAGGCATAGTTTCCGAGCTTCATGGTCACGGACTCCTCCCCTTTGTAGGTGACCTCCATCTCCCCGGAAAGCAGGACCATTCGTTCGGCTGAGCTGTGCCAATGATTGGGGATGAAGGAATCTCCGTTCACCTTGAAGAGCACATCAGCCTTTTCCTTGGATGGATCCCCGTGGAGCACGGCAATGTTGCATCCTTCAGGCATGAAGGGCGGACAGGGTCCCCATTGTAGAGCAGGGTCGTTGATCGATCTCAGTACCGAGTTTTCCATCTCATCGGAATCTCCGTTCTGAGCCAGTGCCGTTCCGAGAATTAAGAATAACAGGGTCAAGGTGGCGAGACCCGTTTTCTTGTAAAAGTGAAAAGTTTTCATGATTAAGGTTTTAGTTATTGATTTGATAGATTTTAAATAGGCTGATTTTCTATAAGATAGCGATTTTTTTCCAAATGGTTTTCGGGATGGGATAGCCGGGGTGTCGCAACGGCTAGTAGATAGCAAAAGACGCAAAAAAGAAAGACCGCCATGTGGCGGTCTTTCAGGTTAGTTTATTTTGGCAAAATTATTCTAATACTTGATGGATTTCTTGTTAATCAGGCTGCCATCCTCAAGTCGGGCCTCGATGAACAGGATCGAGCCTTGCTTCACGCCTTCAGTGCTCAGTTGGAAAGAGCTTTGCATCGGGGCCTTGTGGATGATCATCCTACCCAGCATGTCGTAAACCTTGATGTCACGGACATTCTTGCTCGAGTTCACCTTGAGCACCTCAAGCTCTGTACCGACCTTGAAGAAGTCTCCCTCTTCGATCTGGGCCAGGGCATCCTCACCTTTAGAAACGAATTCGATCGTGAACCTGTCCGGGTACTGTCCAACCTCGACACCATTGATAACGTAATCAGAAGCCTTGAGATCATGCCTGATGTTCAGGTAGTTGTCGACCAGGAAGATCTGTGCATCTCGCATGGCTCCTTCCGCATTCGCAATGCTGAAGTTGATGTCTGCAGGATACTGGGCATCGAATCCAACCGGAACGGTCTTGCCTGAACTGTAGCTACCAAGGCCCTGGATGACGAGCTTCTCATCATTGACACGCGAATACAGGTTGACTCCCTTGTGATAGTTGATGTAACGAGCGTCGTATCTCGGGTCAAAGTCATCCGTTGCCAGGCCGAAGAAACCAATCAGGATCTGATCCTGGAGACCGTACTGGTCGGTCACTTTGATCCAGAAGCGATCTGCTTCATCTTCCGCGCCTTCCCCTTTGGCCAAAACCTCGCCCTTCTTGCGGTCAGCCGACTTGAAGAACTGGGTGTTCTGGTCGACCAGTCGCTGGTCATTGGTGAAGTTTGCCTGGCCCGGAGCTATGGCTTCCGCCATAAAGCCCTGTCCCGAACCTATGTTCGGCAAGACTCCGTCTTCGCTCCCACCGGAGGCATTGTAGGTCACATAGTCGGCGAAGTCATATTCACCGCCGACGGCCGCATTCGCATGCGTCCAAAGCTGTATCTGTCCTATGTTGCCGTTGGCCTGGAAGAAGGTATTGATATCGATCGCAGACGGATAAGGGTTACCGATCAGGTTGAAGTTGTCAAAAGAAGTCCCTCCGGATACAAAGAACAATTCTTCATTGAAATTACCGTTGTGTGGAATCCCCGTGAAGTTCAGCACCTGCACCCCGGTTCCGATTCCCTGAGCGGCATAACCCTTCGCCGGCTCCATGGAACCGGAGGCTACGAACCAGTGAATGTACTCGCCTTCAAAATCGGGATTGCTCTGATCGGGTCTCAACTCGTAGATACGTGTCGGATCTACCCCGGCGAAAACCGTGCTGATCTGAGCTGCCACTACTGGTGAAGACCAATAGGTTATGTCAAACTGGTCGGCATGAGGCTGTGAATTCTCAATTTTCGTGACAACGCCCAAACTTGCCAACGGATCCTTTGTAATGAGAGATTCGGTATCCCCTATGGTCAATGTTCCGTTCACAGTCAGGTCTCCATAGACCACGATGGAATTCGCCGAAGCACCATTCGAATTGAATTCAATGTCCACTCCGGGCTCAATGGTAATGTTCTGAGCTCTGAATGTCGGGCCGGCTCCGCTGAACGAGGTCGTAAAAATCGCTGATCGCGTTTGGTCAGGAATCAGGTTCGACCAATCCGTTCCATTGAATACGGTTGGACCCGTCACCTGGGTACCCAGGGCAATGTTCGTTGCAGGATTCGCGTTGTCCACAAAGGACAGAAGCTCCGCTCTTACCCAGTCGGACTCGACATAATCGGCGTGCGGCATTTCATTGTCACCTCCTTTGATATAGGACCTTTGCGTACCCC
>CAZAZM010000006.1:5498-91364 GCA_964489625.1 uncultured Flavobacteriaceae bacterium | reverse complement strand
ACCTCTGTCCTTGTTTTGAGCGACGAGGTCTATGAGCACATGGTCTACGACGGGGAGACGCATAATAGCGTGGCAAAGTACCCCGCGTTGGCCGAGAGGAGCTTCATTGTGGCCTCTTTCGGCAAGACCTTTCACAACACGGGATGGAAGATGGGATATTGTGCTGCACCCGCGGAGCTGATGTCAGAGTTCAGGAAGATCCACCAGTTCAATGTGTTCAGCGTAAACCACCCGATACAGGCGGCGATCTCGACCTTTCTCAGGAACCCGGAAAACTACGAGTACCTGTCGGGCTTCTTCGAGGCCAAGAGAAACACCTTTTTGCAGGCCATCCGAGGCTCCAGGTTCAGCGTGATCCCTTCGCGCGGGACCTATTTCCAGCTGCTGGGCTACGAGGCCATAAGCGAGGAGCCGGACATGGAGCTTGCCAGGCGGCTTACCGTCGATCACAAGGTGGCCTCGATCCCCGTTTCGGCCTTCTATGCGAAGGGCACGGATCACAAGGTGCTGAGGTTCTGTTTCGCCAAGAGCGAGGAGACGCTCCTCAGGGGCGCAGAGATCCTGAACAGGCTTTGAAAAACATCAAAACAGATACCCTATGAAGAATGAATTGACTTTAGCCCTGGTCCAGACGGACAACCACTGGGAGAACGTGGAGGACAACCTGAGCATGCTGACCAACAAGATCTATGGAATAGGGGAGGACATTGACGTTTTGCTCCTGCCGGAGCTTTTCACCACGGGTTTCACCATGACCGGGGAGAACCTGGGCGAGCCCATGCACGGGAAGACCGTGGGCTGGATGAAAGACTGGGCAAAGAGAAAGGACTGCCTGGTGGCCGGCAGTGTTCTGATCAAGGAGAACGGCAAGCTGTACAACCGGTTCATCGCGGCCTTTCCCGATGGCACGGTCAGGCAGTACGACAAGAGGCACCTATTCTCCTTCGCTGGTGAGCACGAGGTCTTCGAGCAGGGGAAGGAACGGATCGTATTCGAGTTCCGGGGCTTCAGGATCTGCCCGTTGATCTGTTACGACCTGAGGTTCCCGGTCTGGTCCAGGAACACCGAGAATTTCGACCTGCTGATCTATGTGGCCAACTGGCCCGATGCGCGCATGATCGCCTGGGACACCCTTCTGAAGGCGCGCGCGATAGAGAACCTGTGCTATGTTGCCGCAGTGAACCGCGTGGGAAAGGACAAGAACAATCTCAATTACGTGGGGCATTCAGCCGTCGTGGATCCCATGGGAGAAGTGGTGCTCAGCTTTGAAGAGGCCGCAGAGGGCATCAAGATGATCACCATCAACAGGACCCATATCGAAAAGGTCCGCCGCACCTTCCGGTTCTTAGAGGACAGGGACGTCTTCTCGCTTTGACAGGACTGCCGTTCGGATGGTCTCCTCGGTCTTCTTCAGAAGCTCCTCGAAGGGCATGGAATCCGACTTGATCGGCTCGTGCACCTCCATGATCACCTTGATCCCGACCCCGAGGGGAAAGGCTCCTTTTCGAACCAGCTTCCAGGAGTTGTTGATGGAAAGGGGGATGACGTAGGAGGATGGAGTTTCCTTCACCATCATCTTCAAGCCATTCTCGCGAAAGGGCTTGGGGACACCTGTCCGGCTCCGGGTCCCTTCGGGAAAGATCACTGCCGTCAGCTTCTTTTCTTCCACGCGCTCACCGAATTCCTTCAGGGTCTGCAGGGCCTGGCGGGAATCCTTCCTGTTGATCAGCACGGATTCTCCCTTCCTCAGGTTATAGGAAACGCTTGGAATTCCTTTGCCGAGCTCGATCTTGGAAACGAAATTCGGATAGGTTTTTCGCAGGTACCAGAAAATGGGCGGAATGTCATAGGTGCTCTGGTGATTGGCCACGATGATCAAAGGAACGTTCTCGGGAATCTGCTGCCTGTTGATGAATTTCACCCGAGAAAAGAGGAAATACAGGCTGTAGGTGAGACACATGTTCAGGATGATCACCGTTTCGCGATGGGCCTTTTTGCCAAACAAGTTATAGGCGATCACCTGCACGGGATGAAAAACAAGCAGGAGAAGCCCGAAGAAGATGTAATGAATTACCGTTAGCGGATAGGCGAGGATGTCCCTTAACGCATTCATAGGATTTTAAAGAAAGGTAAACCAGCGGCTCCAGGGGATCCGGCTCAGGACAAAGAGCAGTGCCACGCCATAATAGATGGCCAGAACCTTGAACTTCTCGGGACTGGTCGTCTTTCGTTTGTGTTTCGAGAATCCCATGGTGATCAGCACGATGGCCAGGATCATCATCAGGGGATGCTCTATGATGAAATAGCGGATCTCGCTCTGCTGCATAGCCTCTCCCATGCCCTTGTCACGCAGGAATTGGAACTGGGCAGAGAAAAAGTAGGCAAGGATGCCTATGATCAGCTGAAAGTGAGCGATGATCAGGGTGAACAGGGAGATTCTCAGGTCACGGTCCTTGAAGTCCCTTTTGGAGACCAGGCCTGAAACTACGTTGTAAACGGCGAAGATGAGTATCAGCAGTGTGACGTAGGCCCATCCGGAGTGAATCATTTTGATCATGTGTATCTGTGTTTGATGGACAAAAATAGTCAAAAAAATAAACCTGCACTGCTGAGAACTCAGCGTGCAGGTTTATTCTGCGCAGATGAATCTGCTTTTTTTAGAATCTCAAACGCACAGAGCTGTTCCAGGTGGTTCCCCAACCGAAGAATACCCTGTTGCTCGTGTGGACTCCGTTCCAGGTGTTATCACCCGGAGCGGCGTGGATGTTGGTCTCAGATTCAGAGATGTACAACTCGTCAAAGACGTTGTTCACGTTCACTGCGAATTCAAGCGAGATTCCGCTTTCCATTCTCCAGGTGTAAGAGGCCCTTGCGTCAACCAGGTTGTACGAAGGAAGCTCTACAGCGCCCAGGTTGTCCTCATCGCTGAAGGAGATCGGATCGAAGTCAGCATAGAGATCGCCTGCATACCTCCAGTTCACACCTACGTTGAACCCGCGGAGGAACTTGTAGGAAAGTCCCAGACCACCTGTGACCTGAGCGGCGTCTCCAACTTTCACCCCATCCAGGTAAAGTGTTGAAGAACCTACCAGTTGCTGGTCTTCGTTGAAGATATCCGCCTCTACGTCTCCCTGGTATTTCCAGTCTCCCCAGGAACCGAATCCGTTGATGCTGAGGTTATCGGTGAGTTTCCAGATGAAATCAAGTTCAAAACCAGTGTGCACCTGTTCGATTCCGTAGTAGTTGGCCGAACCTCTAACGATGGTGGTCTCTCCCGGATTTGACGGATCAGGAACGTTGAAGTCACCAGACCTTGACAGGAAACGATCCGCCCACGAAGTGCGGTAGAAGTTGGCGTTCAAAGAGAAGGCCGAGCTTCTGTATCCGTAACCGAATTCCAGTCCGAAGATCTTCTCGTTTCTCAGATCAGGATTGATGGTGTTGCTGAAGTTGATGAAAACCGCATCAAACAAAGGCTGCTTGGAATAATAGCCCGTGTTGAAGAACACGTTGTGGTTCTCGTTGATGTTGTAGTTCAGACCTCCCTTGATGTTTCCACCTGATAGGTTCTTCTTCTCTGACTTTTGGTTCTCAGGCAGCTCGTTGAAGTACTCAATTCGCTGGAAGCCCTGGTTCGAGAAAGCTCCCTGAACAAAGGCAGAAATGGTCTCATTGGTGTATTCCACCTGTCCGAAGATACCGGCCCAGTTGACCAGACCGTCGTTCCAGTAATCGATCTTCTCCTGGTCTTTGATGTTCTGCCAGGGGTTCCAGCTCGGAGTTGCCTCAACGAAATCTTTGGGCTCGATCACGTTCTTCGGATTGTTGATGTTGTCGTAGTCGATGTAGTTGTCTGCACCCAGGACGTCATTCACAACGCGGTAGTGGAGACCTTCGTAGGTCCTCAGGTCAGCACCCACGTCAAAGCTCCAGTTCTCGTCGATGTCATTGTGATAGTTGATCACCGTTCCGTACCAGTTGTGGGAGTTCATGGAAGACCTCCTTGAGATACCGTTGTCGGATCCGTTGCGGCCACCGCCATCAGGATGTCCGTTGTTCCCGGTGTTCGAGAAGCTGCCTTCGAACAAGGTCCTGTCGGCTCCAAATTCGGGCACTGACTGGCCTGAGTTCCAGGCGTAGAAATTATCCACTGGGATGAGTCCGTTCTGATCCACGTACTGAAACTGGCGTCTTCCGTTGATCCTACCGATCTCACCGGTTCCACCTCCGCGGCCCCATGATCCGTAGAGCACGGTAGACAATCTTGATTTCTCATTGATCACCCATTCCCAGTTCAGCGACATGACGGGTTTGTGGTAGAAGTTTCTCCTGAAGCTGTATTCCTTTCCGTTCAGGTAACCCCAGTCTCCGTTGTACTTCCTGTTGGGCTCAGTGGCATCCGGATCCGCGCCGCCTTTCTGGTACAGCTGGTGGTTCGCGATGGAAGGAGCAAAGCTCTTCTGGTGGTGCCATTGGGGAGCGCCGGTAAAGATGAACTGCAGGTCGTGCTTTTCGTTGATCTTGTATCCCAGACCAATGAAGTAGTTGTCCCCGTTGAAGCGGGTACCGTCATTGTAGCCGTCACCCTGGGTGTGGCTGATCAGGATGCTTGCAGAAAAGCCGTTTTGAAGTAGTCCAGTGTTATACGAACCCAATACCTTGGTGTAGTTGTCATTACCAATGGTGGTTGCAATCGTTCCGCCTTCACGGGCAGTTGAGCTCCTGGTGACCACGTTGATCGTACCCCCTACCGAGGAGATGGCCAGTTTTGAGGATCCCAGACCTCTTTGAACCTGCATGGCAGTGGTAACGTCCGAAAGACCGGCCCAGTTTGACCAGTAGACCCAACCGTTCTCCATGTCGTTCACCGGCTGACCGTTGATCATGACCGCCGTGTTTCTCTGGTCGAATCCACGGATGTTGATCCTGGAGTCACCAAATCCACCCCCCTGCTTGGTCGCGTAGACCGATGGAGTGAGGTTGAGGATCTCAGGGAGCTCCTGGGTTCCCAGGTTCTGCTGAATGTCTATAGCCCTGATCGTAGAAACGGCTACAGGTGTCTGCCTGTCCTTGGCGATGTCGATCGTTCCCGTGATCACGACTTCCTCGAGGGCATTGGCACTCTCGGTGAGCGTGATGACTCCAACGTTGCCGCCACCGCTGTAGGTCAGGGTGTAGTCGTCATAGCCTAAAAAAGAAATTTCGAGTTCCCCTTCGCTGGACTGGACCGTCAGGCTGAAGGTTCCTTCGAAACTTGTTGTGGTACCGTTAGTGGTTCCCTTTTCCAGAACGCTTGCGCCGGGAAGGGCTCCCGACTCATCAACGACGGTTCCGGTAATTGTCGTTTGTGAATAGATGCCGGCTGTGACCAGTAGGGCCAAAGTCAGCACCACGTACTTAAACGCATTCATAACTAGTTTAATTTGAGTTAATAACTGGGGCAAAAATAGTATAAAAAGGCGGTACAGCGATTAATAAATCGCTAATTTTTTTAACACAATTTAACAGTTACTTAACCAGCATCTTGTTGGCAAGCTCTTTTCCGAGCTCAACCCCGAACTGGTCAAAGCTGTAAATGTTCCAGATCAGCCCCTGCACAAAGGTCTTGTGCTCGTACATGGCGATCAGGATCCCGAGGTTCCTCGGGTCGAGCTTGTTGAAAAGTATTGAATTGGAAGGTTTGTTGCCCTCGAAGACCTTGAAGGGCAAAAGCTTGCCGATCTCTGCACCCTTTCCCTGGATCTTCATGTCCAGGTGGACCTCATCCGCAGTCTTGCCCGCGAAGAGGGCCTGTGCCTGTGCATGGTAATTGGCCATCAGCTTCTGGTGGTGCTCCCGGTTTCCGTGCAGGGATTCCTCGAAGCCTATGAAATCCACAGGGATGAGCTTGGTCCCCTGGTGAACCAGCTGCATGAAGGCGTGCTGTACGTTGGTGCCCGTGTTGCCCCAGATGATGTTCCCCGTCTGGTAATCGACCCGGTTGCCATCACGATCCACGGACTTGCCGTTGCTTTCCATGGAAAGCTGCTGAAGGAAGGGTGGCAGTTTTTGGAGGTACTGGGTGTAAGGAATGACGACCTCAGACTCCGAACCGAAGAAATTATTGTACCAGATGCTCAGCAAGGCGAGCACCACGGGAATGTTCTTTTCAAAGGGAGTCTTTCTGAAATGCAGGTCCATGGCATAGGCCCCGTCCAGGAACTTCCTGAAGTTGTCGAAGCCTATGGAAAGACTGATGGAAAGCCCTACCGCGCTCCAGAGAGAATACCTTCCGCCGACCCAGTCCCACATGGTAAAGACGTTGTCGGAGGCGATGCCGAAGTCCCTGACCATGTCCAGGTTGGTCGAGACGGCTACGAAGTTGTGCTTTATGTCGTCCTCGGAAGCCTCTTCCAGGAACCAGTTCTTGACCGTGGTCGCGTTGGTCAGGGTCTCCTGGGTCGTAAAGGTCTTCGAGACGATGACGAACAGGGTGGTTTCCCGGTTCAGTCCCTTGATCACCTCCAAGACGTGGTCCCCGTCTATGTTCGAGATGAAATGTGTTTTGAGGTGATTGGCATAGAATTGCAGCCCCTCAACCACCATGTTGGGGCCGAGGTCCGATCCGCCTATCCCGATGTTCACCACGTCGGTGATGGCCTTTCCCGTATATCCCCTGAATTTTCCGGAGATCACCTCCTCGCTGAACAATCTCATCTTTTCCAGGGTCTCGTGAACCTCCGGAAGCACGTTCTCCCCATCCACCGCGACGTTCTCCCCGGTGTTAGGGTTTCGCAATGCCGTGTGCAGAACCGCCCTGTTCTCGGTGGCATTGATCTTGTCGCCGCTGAAATACTTCTCTATTCCGTCTGCCAGGCCGCATTCCCTTGCGAGCTCCAACAGGTGCCGGAGCGTCTCTCCGTTCACCCGGTTCTTGGAATAATCCAGGGTGAGCTCCTCGAAGCTGAGCTTGAAAGACTCCGCCCGGTTCCTGTCATTCAGGAACAGGCTTTTCATATGGACCTTTGAGATCTCCTTGAAATGGGATTCGAGCTCTTTCCAGGATTTCGTCTTTGTCGGGTTCAGGTTCTTGAGTGGCATATCGTGCAGCTGATTAGTTCTTGGCTATGGCGTTTTCTAAATATTTTGAGGGAATGGCGTCGAGCTGTTCCTTGATGGAAGCGATGTGCATGAAATAATCCGCTTTCAACTCCTCTTTGATGGGGTCAGCCTCCGGAAGCTTCTGCTTGAAGGGATCCACCTGCTTGCCGTTCTTCCAGAAGCGGTAGCAAACGTGAGGCCCCGAGGTGTTGCCGGTCATTCCCACGTAACCGATCACGTCTCCCTGCTTCACGTAGTCCCCTTTCTTGACCGCCCTGCTCTTCATGTGCAGGTACTGGGTGGTGTATATGGAATTGTGCCGGATCTTGACATAGTTTCCATTCCCCCCGCGGTATCTCGACTCGATCACGGTTCCATTGGCGGTGCTCATGATGGGCGTGCCCACGTTGGCCGCAAAATCCGTTCCCTTGTGCGCCCTGACCTTGTTCCCGTAGAGCTTGATCCGCCTGTTGAGGTTGTACCTTGATGAGATGCGGCTGAACTTGAGCGGGGCCTTGAGAAACTGCCTGCGAAGCGTCTTTGCATTCTCGTCGTAATAGTCATTCACGTTCTTGCTCGAGTCGGTCACGAAATTGAAGGCGTACAGGGGCTTGTCCTTGTGGACGAAATAGGCCGCCTTGATGTTTCCGATCCCCACCGGGACGGTGTCATTGATGAACTTCTCCTCGTAGATCAGCTTGAAGTTGTCTCCCTTCTGGAGGTGGAAGAAGTCAATGGTCCAGGCGTAGATGTCACTCATCTCGTGCGCCAGGATATAATTCAGGTTCTGTCCTTCGATGGCTTCAGACAGGGAGCTCTCGATGATGCCCGAGGCCGTCTTCTCCACCACTTTGACCTCTTTTCTTCCAAACTTGGTCTGTATGGAGTCCCTGAAGTCGACGATCAGGTATTCCACCTGGTTGGGTTGATAGATGAACACCTGTGCCCTTTCGGTGGAATCCCGTGCAGCCAGTATGGTATAAGGTTTGCCGGCCCTGAGCCTTCTTATGTCGAAGGTGTCCCTGGCCGCATCCGCGATCTTGTAGATGGTGGGATAATCGACGTGGTGCCTGTCGAGGATCTCTCCGAAGCTCTCTCCCTGGCGGATGGTGTCCTTTACGACCAGGTAGTCGTTCAGCACATAACCGAATTCCTCAATGATCCTGGGTTTGACCTCTTCAGCGACCTCTGCGATCTGCTCCTGCTTTTCCTCTGATCCGCAGGAAGCCAATAGGAGAATGCCGATAAAAAAGACCAATGCGCTCTTTGCCATCGATGGGTTGATTTTTTCAAAGTGCAAATTTATTCAATTTGACAAAAATCAGGGCCAAGAATACGTTAAATCTTCAGGGCAAAGGGGTGAGCAAGGCCCTGGGCTTCTATCAGCTCCGCCTTGACGGAACCCACCAGTATGGAAGCCTTTATTTTCACGGGGATCTTGTTTTTGTCGTCAGACATCCAGAGCGTGACGTTTTCCTCGTCACTGAAGACGCGGCCCTCGAGAACCTGGGGGCGGATCTTTATGCAGTCGATCTCGCCGAATTTGGTCTTGAGCCGTTCTCTGCCCATGATCAATACCCGGATCCTCTCCATGCGCTCGTCGAAGAACATGTTTACCTCGATGACGTCGTTTTCCTTCAGGTTGCTGAAATCCATATTCCTGACGTGGTAGAAAGCGGAAAGCATGTCCTGCACGTCATTCTGAATGAAGTAGCTCGAGTCCGTCTGTCTCTTGTGGTTGACTACACGGGCCAGGTGCTTCTTGAAGTCGAAGAAGATCTCTTTGTTCTGGGTATAGCCTCCTTCCCTCACCTTTCGGATAAAATGCTTTGGCCGACCCGTATCCTGATCGTAAAAGGTCTCGTAGTTGTCTTCCACCTTGAACAGCGTTCCCACCACGCCCGTGGTCCATCCCTTACCGATGGCGTGAATGGTGTTGGAATCCGGGCCCTCTCTAACCTCGAGGCTGGTGAACCCTGCATTGAGCAGCCCGTAGCTGATCTTGTACATCAGAAACTCTCCCTTGCGATAGGAGGTGGAGCCGTTCTGGGCATGACCCGGGAACAGGAAGACAAGAAGGAATGCGACGAGGAGAACTCTCTTCATGGCTGAGGTTCTATTTGAAATTGTCAATGCCTTCCCTCAGCCAGGCCAGGTACTCTTCGACGTCCGGGTTATAGGCCGAGTATTCGTTCAAATTGTTTCCCTGGTGGTCAAGAAGCACATAGTAGGGCTGTGCGTTGGCCTGGTACTTCTCGATCTGGAACTCGCTCCACTTCTTTCCGATGGTCCTGACCTTCTTACCATCGATCTTCGAGGTGTATTGCTCCTCTTCCGGCAGGTCTCGCTTGTCATCCACATAAAGGGAGATCAGCACCACTTCGTTCTTCAGCACGGGCAGTATCCTCGGGTCGGACCAGACCCGCTCTTCCATCTTCCTGCAGTTGACGCAGGCGTGACCTGTGAAGTCTATCATCACAGGCTTGTTCACCTTTCTTGCGTATTCCATCCCGACTTCATAATCCAGGAAGGCGATGATGTCATGAGGGCCCAGATGGGCGCCTTCCGGCAGGGCGGTTTCGGGGGATCCTCCCGAGTCGCTCAGTTTCGTGTAGCCGACTCCGTAGGAGGATTCGCTGTAGTGCATCGGGGGAGGGAAGCCGCTGATGAGCTTCAGGGGGGCGCCCCAGAGGCCGGGTATCATGTAGATCGTGAAGGCCGCAACGAGCAAGCCCAGGCTGAGCCTGCCCACCGAAATGTGATCCAGGGCCGAATCGTGGGGAAGCCTGATCTTGCCGAAAAGGTACAGGGCCAGGGCCCCGAAAACGGCGATCCAGATGGCGATGAAAACCTCTCTTTCCAGCACATGGGCCTGCAGCACGAGGTCGGCATTCGACAGGAACTTGAAGGCAAGCGCCAACTCGAGGAAGCCAAGAAAGACCTTGACCGTGTTGAGCCAGCCTCCCGATTTCGGGAGAGAGTTGAGCCATCCCGGAAAGGCGGCGAAGATGGAAAAGGGCAGGGCGATGGCCAGCGAGAACCCGAGCATGCTGATCATGGGCGCGATTCCTCCCTGGGCCGCCGCCGCCACCAGGGCGGTACCCACGATGGGTCCGGTGCACGAGAAGGAGACGATGGCCAGGGCCAGGGCCATGAAAAAGATGCCCAGCAGCCCGCCCCGGTCGGCCTGGGAATCCACCTTGGTTCCCCAGGAGCTGGGAAGGGTGATCTCGAAGGCCCCGAGGAATGAGATCGCGAAAATGACGAGCAGGGCGAAAAAGATCAGGTTGAACCATACGTTGGTGGAAAGGGCGTTCAGCGAGTCGGCCCCGAAAAGGGAGGTGACCACCGTGCCCAGCAGGACGTAAAGGAGTACGATCGAAACGCCGAACAGGATGGCGTTGCGTATGCCGACGGCCTTGTTCTTGCTTTGCTTGGTGAAGAAGCTGACGGTCATGGGGATCATGGGGAACACGCAGGGAGTGAGCAGGGCTGCGAATCCCGCGAAAAAGCTAAGAATGAACAAGGTCCAGAGATCCTTTGACTTCTGTTTTTCAGGGCTCATTCCGGCCGGGGATCTTTCCTGGGGAACGGCTGCCTGACCCGAATTCAAATCGGTTGTGGTGCTCTGCAGCACGGGAGAGGCTGTGCTCTCGACGCTCTTCTCGCCTTTTTTGCCCTGTATTTCGAAAGAGATGTCAACCTCTGTGGGAGGGAGGCAGTTTGCGTCATCGCAGACCATGAACTCGACCACGCCCACAACTGATGTCTTTTCGTCTGTCAGCACCCTGACCCGCTGTTTGAACACAGCACGGGTCTCAAAGTACTTGATGTCCATCTCGAACACGTTGTCATACTCCTCGTGACCTTCTCCCTCTTCCGGGGAACCCAGAAGCTGGAAGGACTCAGGAACTTCCGTGAAGGAGATGGTGGTGGGGATTGGGCCGCCTTCAGGAACCTTTTGGGAGTAAAGATGCCAGCCGGACTCGATGTCAGCGGTCAGGACCAGTTCGAAATCGGAGTCATTCACCCGTTCTGTCGAGGTAGACCACTTCACGGGATTGTGGATCTGGGCCTGTGCAAAGGCCGAGATCATCAGAAGAGCAAATACGATTCTTTTTATCATCACTTTTGGATCAGTTCAAAGAGCAGGCCATTCTCATTTTCTTCCTTCAGGGCGAAGCGCTCATCCACGCGATGCCCGATCACCCAGGCCACTTTGTTCTGGGAGCAAAGTAACCAAATATTTTCCTTTTCGGGCACCGATAGCTTTTCGTCCTTGAAATATTTGCTGAGCTTTTTGCTGCCCTTCATTCCCTGCGGAAAGAAATAGTCGCCTTTTTCCCATTTTCTTACAAGCAGCGGAAAGGTCAGCGATTCACCGTTCAGGATGGCCAGGTGCTTCCCCCGCATCCGAGCGCCTGTTCCCTCCGGGCTCTCCCCCGTGCGGATCTCTGCAATGCGGAGCAGGGAATCCCCGAGATCGACCTGTTCCTGACCCTGGCGGATCAACCGGATCTCACCGTTGTCTGGCAGGGAGTCCAGTTGTTGGAGCAGCAGGTGCTTCCTGTCCTTGAGCAGGCGGTGTGAGGCTGAGAAGATCATTTTGCCCGGTTGGGCCGAAAGCAGCTCCTCGATGTCATTCCACTGGGTGAAGCCATAATCGCGGAGCAGCCCGAACAAACAGGCCTTCAGGTTCCCGCAGGACCTGAGCTTTTCGATCTCAATGCGCGTTATGCCATTCTCTGAGGAGGTTGCGCCCATCCAGGCTTCCCTGAGCCTGTCCTCCGCCAAATGCCGGGTCTCCTGGAGATGGCTCAGGGACAGCCTGAAGCTTTCCAGGAAGGAAGGGAAGGTCTGCTTGATGACCGGGATCACTTGGTTCCGGATCCTGTTCCTGAGGTACTTGTCTTCGGCATTGCTCTGGTCTTCTCGCCACTCCAAATGGTTTTCGGAGGCGAATTCTTCGATGTCCTGCCGGCTGAAGGGGAGCAGGGGTCGAATGATCCGTCCCGTGCGTTCCGGAATCCCCGTGAGGCCCCTGATCCCGGATCCTCTCGACAGGTTGATCAGAAAGGTCTCCAGGTTGTCGTCTGCATGATGGGCGGTAAGCAGCAGGGAAGAGCCGGTTTGGTCCAGGATCTCATCAAACCAGGCATAGCGCAGGGCCCTTGCCGCCATTTGGACCGAGAGGCGGTTCTCCTGGGCATACTGCAAGGTCTCAAAACGCCGGGTGTGGCATTCCAGCCCCAGCTCGTCGGCCTTTCGGATGACGAATCGCTCGTCCTCCAGGGATTCCTGGCCACGCAGCTGAAAATTGCAGTGAGCCACGGAAAAATCCACCCCGGAATCCAGCAGGAGAGAGCAGAGCGCCATGCTGTCCATCCCACCGGAAACGGCGAGTACGGACCTCGAATTCTTCAATTCGGGGAAGCTTTCATCGATATGTCTCTGAAAATCAGTCTTAAGATCCCCCATTTTCTGTCATTCAACTGCCAAAGTTACGGGTTTTGCCATAGGAATGAAAAAGCCCCCGAAAACAATTTCTGGTTTCGCGGGGGCTCTTGATTCTTCAATGAATTTCTCAATTCTTGACCAGGAGGTGCCTGTTGTTCAGCTTCAGCTCCGAAAGCACGGTCAGGGCCTCCTCCATGTAGATGTCCTTTTTCAGGTTCTTGTGCCAGATCTCCCTTTTCTTGGCAAGGATCGAGTCCTGGGCGAGCATGGGAACCTCGTACCGGGGAGATTTGAATTCAAGCCTGCTCTCGTAGAGTCCTATGTCCTCAAAGGCCTTGCTCTCCTGCTCCCTCTTGTCGATCTCGGCCTTGTATTTCTCGTAATTCAATTCCACGGTAGTGTCATCGCGTCCGGCTTTCAGCCATCGGGCATTCTCGTCGATGATGATGAAATGCGGGTTGTCCTGGATCCTCTTCTTGCTGTCATTGACCACCTTGTGGAAATTCTCATAGATGTCCATTGGCGTGTAGTCCGCGGGTTCTATGGAATCCCAGTCCAGGGGGTTCTTCTCGTCGCGCTCCCCGATCTCGAAGTAGGTGTACTTGTCAGGCATCGCGATGTCGCTGACAACTCCCTCAAGCTGGGTTGAGCCACCGTTGATCCGGTAGAATTTCTGAATGGTCATCTTCAGGGCGCCCAGGTCCTTGGGATACTTGAAGTAGTTGTTCAAAGGCAGCACGTTCTGCACGGTTCCCTTTCCAAAGGACTGCTTGCTCCCGATTATGATGGCCCTGTTGTAGTCCTGCATGGCCGCGGCAAAGATCTCGGAGGCCGAGGCGCTCAATTCGTTCACGAGCACCACCAGGGGGCCTTCCCACTGGATCTTCTTGTTCTTGTCGGACCGGATGTTCGGCTTCTCACCCCGGTACTTCACCTGCACCACAGGGCCGTCACTGATGAAAAGCCCGGCGATCTCAATGGCCGTCTTGAGTGATCCGCCCCCGTTGTTCCTGAGGTCTATGAGAAGCCCTTCCACGTTCTCCTCCTTCAGCCTTTCGATCTCCTGCTCCATGTCGGTAGCCGAGTTCCTGAAATTGCGCTCGTTGAAGTCGATATAGAATTTGGGGAGGTTGATCACCCCGAATTTTCGGTCCTGCAATTCAACGACGCTCGATTTCACAAAGGTCTCCTCGAGCTCCACAATGTCCCGAATGATGGAGATCACCTTGATGGAGCCGTCTATTTTCTTCACCGTCAGCCTGACTTCGGTGCCCTTTTCACCCTTGATGTACTCTATGGCGTCATCGAGTCGCATGCCGACAATGTCCGTCGGGGGCTCACTGCCCTGGCCGACCTTGAGGATGAGGTCTCCAACCTCCAGCTCACCGCCTCTCCAGGCAGGCCCTCCGGAGATGAGCTCCGCGACCCGCGTGTAATCATCCCTTTTTTGCAGCCTGGCACCGATTCCTTCAAGTTTGCCCGCCATGCTGATGTCGAAACGCTTCTTGTCCTTGGGCGCAAAGTAATTGGTATGTGGATCGAACTGCATGGTCATGGTATTGATGAAGATCGAGAACCAGTCGGTGTCGTCGAGCTCCTCCATCATGGTGTAGATGTCATCCAGGTTCTTTTGGGTCATTTCCCGTGATTCGCGCTCCATCTCCTCAAAGGATTTCTCCTCAGTGGGCTTCACCTCCGCGGACGCATCCGTTGCATCAGGCTGCTCAGCCATCTGCTCCTGCATTTCTATCTTTTCGTGCAGCCTTGACAGGGTGCTCCATTTCAATTGTGCCTGCCAGTACTTGATAAGCTCCGCCCTGTTCTTTGCAAAGGGCTTCTTGTCGTAATCCACATCGAAGGTCCCCTCCTTCCCGAAGTCAAAGGGAGAGGCAAGGATCTCCTTGTAGTAGGCCTTGGATTCCTCCACTCGCATCAGGAACCTGTCTAGCACCACGTTGTAGAAGGTCAGGTCCTCGCTCTTGATCTGGTCATCGATCGTTCTCCTGTAAACGTCGAACTCATCGATGTCACTTTGAAGGAAGAACCGCTTGTAGGGATCGAGCTGGTCGATGAAGTCCTTGAAGACCTTCTCGGAGAACTGGTCGTTGATCTCATGGGGCTCGTAGTGACCCTGCTTCAGGGCATACCTCACCAGGCCCACCAATATTCTGTCCTTTTCCGGATCCGGTTCGTTCGCCATCCTGAAACCGAACAGCATTCCCGCGACGATCAGGATCGGGAAAATTATCTTGTAATTGCTTTTCATAAAGAGGGAAATTTTTTTCATAATACGCCTTCTGCTTGCGACGAATACCCGGCCAATATAGTAAAATCGATTGTCAACCGACCTGGAAAATCCAACATAAAACACAAATGTCCGTAAAAATCAGCAATTTGAATTACAATACTAGACATTTATGCGCTGGATTTCTCACAATTAATTGTTAAACGTTTATACTCATCAGTAACGTTAAAAAGTCATATTTTTGTTATTAGAATCAAAAAAAATGCCAAAAAAGCCCCTTATCCTCGTGACCAATGACGACGGGATCACAGCTCCGGGCATCCGAGCGCTGATCTCGGTAATGAACGAGATCGGAGAAGTGGTCGTACTCGCACCTGACAGTCCGCAAAGCGGAATGGGTCATGCTATAACTTTGGATTCCACGATTTATTGTGATTTGGTGGAGCTGGATGAAGGGTCGCAGGTGGAATACAGGTGCTCCGGGACGCCGGCGGATTGCGTGAAGATGGCTGTCAGCGAGATCCTCGACAGGAGGCCCGACCTTGTGGTGTCCGGGATCAATCACGGCTCCAACAGCTCGATCAACGTGATCTACTCGGGTACGATGAGCGCTGCGATCGAGGCCGGAATAGAGGGAATACCGGCCATCGGCTTTTCCTTGCTGGACTATACCTGGAACGCGGATTTCGAGCCCCTGAAGAAGGAAGTGAAAAAGATCGCCCTGAGCGTTCTCGAGAACGGGCTGCCGGACGGGGTGGTGCTCAACGTGAACTTTCCCAAGATGGAGGGAGAGCCGTTCAAGGGGATCAGGATCTGCCGGCAGGCCAGGGCCAACTGGGTGGAGGAATTCGACAAGAGGATCAATCCCCAGGGAAAGCAGTATTATTGGCTTACCGGGAAGTTCGTGAAACTGGACCAGGGAGAGGACACGGATGTCTGGGCCCTTGAGAATGGTTACATTTCAGTGGTTCCCGTCCATTTTGACCTCACTGCCCATCACGTGATGCACTCCTTGAATTCCTGGAATCTTTAACGCGTTTCGATGGCAAAGCAGAACAAAAAATTGAACAAGAAAGAGATCCTAATTGGTTTTCTCGCCGGGCTCTTCGCGACCCTGTGCGGATTTTACATCTACGTGGAGTTCGTGTCTCCCTATGGATTCGAGGAGACCCTGAAGATCCTCAGCGAAGGAGGACTGTACGGAAAGGTTCTGGGCCTTGCCGCCCTCCCCAATCTGTTCGTGTTCTTTATTTTCCTGCGCAAGAAGCAGGACCTCAGGGCCCGGGGGGTGCTGTTGGCCTGTTTTGCGGTCGCTTTTGCCATACTGATCAGCCAGTTCATCTGAAAATTAGAAAGATTTGAAATACTACATCATAGCGGGAGAGGCTTCGGGCGACCTGCACGCCAGCAACCTGATGAAGGCCCTGAAGCGGGAAGAGGCCCATGCCGAGTTCAGGTTCTGGGGAGGAGACCTCATGCAGGAAGTGGGAGGCACCCTGGTCAAGCATTACAAGGACCTTGCCTTTATGGGATTCACGGAGGTCATCATGAACCTGCGCACGATCCTCAACAACATCAGGTTCTGCAAGAAGGACATACTAGAATACGGCCCGGATGCGGTCATCCTCGTGGACTATCCCGGCTTCAATCTCAGGATCGCCGAATTCGCGCACAAGAACGGGATCACTGTCCATTACTACATCTCTCCCCAGATCTGGGCCTGGAAGGAGAACAGGATCCGGAAGATCAAGAGGGACGTGGATCACATGTACGTCATTCTGCCCTTCGAGAAGAAGTTCTACGAGGAGAAGCACGACTATCCCGTGCATTTCGTGGGTCATCCGCTGCTGGATGCCATCGCCAACCGCCCACCGGTGAGCCCGGAGGACTTCGCTGCAGAACACGGACTCAGCGACAAGCCCATAATCGCGCTGCTTCCCGGCAGCAGAAAGCAGGAGATCACCAAGATGCTGGCGGTAATGCTCAACATGGTGGACAGGTTCCCCGACCATCAGTTCGTGATCGCGGGGGCCCCGGGACAGGAGCGGGAATTCTACCGGCCGTTCATCCAGAAGGAGAACGTGGCCCTGGTGCAGAACAGGACCTATGACCTGCTGTCGGTGTCAAGCGCGGCGCTCGTCACTTCCGGAACGGCCACGCTGGAAACGGCGCTGTTCAAGGTACCTGAGGTCGTTTGCTATAAAGGAGGAGAGATCTCCTATCAGATTGGCAAGAGGCTGGTCAACGTGAAGTTCATCTCTCTGGTCAACCTGATCCTCGACAGGGAGGTGGTTCGAGAACTGATCCAGGACGAATTCAACGAGGAGAACCTCGAGAACGAGCTCTTCAAGATCCTTGATCACAAGCACAGGGAGAAGCTCTTCGACGATTACTATGAGCTGGAGCAAAAGCTGGGAGGCAAGGGAGCAAGTGAAAACACGGCAAAACTGATCATCAAGTACAGCTGATGATCCAAACTATTCTCCGCTCGCCTCCGGGCTTGTTCTATTCGCAAAGGTCCTTCAACATTCCCTTGATGTCGCCGGGCGTGCTCATGATCTTTGTAAAGGTTCCCATGGTCAGCTCAGGCCAGTGCAGGGCGATCCTGTAACGGCCGTGTAGCATGGTGGCTTCCTTCCCCTGTAAAATGATCTCATAGGGCATGGCCGAGAGATGGTCTTCCCCGATAATGGGCAGAAAGTGCCTTTCCCCTTCTTCCTCGTCCAGGAGCCCGACCCCGAAGACTGCTACCTGCTGATCTTCGAAAACGAGGCTGTACACCTCTGTAGTCGAGCCTTTTTTGGCCTTGAGATTTCCCTGGATCGTAGCGACTCCCTGTTCAAAGCTGCTGAATTCCTCCAGCTCCACGGGGTCGGTGAAATAGGGCATCATGATCTTGTAATGATAGTCACGCAGTTCCTCTGCGGTCATCGCGCCACCGAACCCTTCGTTGACCGAACCCAGCGGGGAGAGGGCAGCCTTGGCGTCAGAAGCGATCTTCTTCAGCCCGCTGCTGTGCTTGTCGTATTCTCCTCTCAGGTAGGCCTGGAAAAGGTATTCAGGGTTCAGGTAGCTGATCTTCGTTCCCGGCCCGTCGGACTTGAGCCCCACCTTGAGGGCTGCCGCCAGGGCTCCCCGGTCCTTCACCTTAAGGGTGATGTCCTGGAGGTCCTTGCGGGTGTAGACGATCACCTTCAACGTCTGGTTTCCCTCAACGTTGTAACTTCCGATCACCTCAAAACCCTGTCCGGCCAGGGCGGAAGCCACCTTTTCCTCCGCTGATTCGATCTTGAGATCGGATTCCCCAACAAGGATGTAGGGTGAGAGTTTCTGCGCGGTGAGGCTCCATGACAGGACCAGGAGCATGGAGATCAATATATGTTTAGCTGCTTTCATGACGAATTGATTTTTGGATTGTCCGTAAAATTAATCCAAGACCTCTACATAAAAGCTAACAATTGTCATGTCACCCCTTTCCGGCCATGATCTTGTAGTTGAACAGGTACACGAGGATCCCCCCTCTCAAAAGCATCCAGACGGTAAAGGCGATCCAGATCCCATGGAGGCCGAGATCGAAGTAGTCTCCTATCAGCAAGGCGGGGACAAAACCCAGGAAGGTGGCCGCGAGGAGAGTGTCCCTCAAAGCCGCGGCCTCTGCCATGCCCTTGAAGATCCCGTCGAACACAAAGGCCACGGCGTTCACGGGTTGCATGAGGAGCACGATCCAAAAGATGCCATAGAAAAGAGTCAGGACCTCAGCGTCCCGTGAAAAGAGGAGTCCGATCGGATGATAGAACAGGGCGCAAAAGAGTCCGAGCAACAAGGCGATCACAAGGGTGTATCGGATGAGCTGCCTGCTCAGCTGCCGGATCATGGAATAGTTCTTTTCTCCCAGGAACTTCCCGGACATGATGTTTCCGACACTGGAATACCCGTCGATGAAGAAGGCAAAGAACAACCAGATCTGGAAGGCGATGGTCTGGGCGGCGATATGATTCGATCCGTAACTCGTGGCATAGGCATTGGCCAGGTAGAGGGCGATATTGAGAGAGATGGCCCGGATGATCAGGTTGAGGCTCAGGGACAGCAGGCGGCTGATCTCCTTGTTCAGGGGCAGCCCGGGGCGGAGGTTGAACGGAGTTCTCCACAGGTACAGGAGCAGGGCCATGACCGCCATAAAGGCCTGGGCGATGACACTGGCCCATGCTGCTCCCCGCACGTGCATGGGCTCGAGCAGGCCGTCTACCCCGAATACCAGCAAAAAGTCGAGCCCAATGTTGAGAACGGCTCCCAGGATGCTGATGACCATGGGCCAAAAGGTGTTCTGCAAGCCCCTGAACACGCCAAATATGGAAAAGACGAAGAGGGTCAGGGGAAGACCCAATGCCCTGATCCTATAGTAGGAAACGGATTCCTCCAGGATCAGGCCGGAGGCGTTGTACAGCTCGAAGATCTCCCGGACAAAGAATACGGTAACCGCATAGATGGAAAGGCTGAGCAGCAGGTTGATGTAGATGATCTGAGCCGGGAGGTTCCGGATCTCCCCGGTTCTCTGCGCACCCAGGTACTGTGCCACGATCGCGGAGATGGCGGAGCGGGTCTGGGCCAGGATCCAAACAATGGCGGAAATGAAGGAACCGGCAATGCCCACTGCCGCCAGGGCCTCTGTCGGGTTCACTTCGATGTTGCCCACAATGGCCGTGTCGGTGATGGACAGCAGGGGCTCGGCGATCCCTGAGACAATGGCAGGGATGGCAAGGCTGTTTATTTTTCGGAACGGTATTTTGGTTCGGGTTTTCAATTCCTGATGTTGACAATCGCGAAAATAAAACAATTAAATCGTAAAGGCCCAAGTTGTCCGGACCCGTCAATCTCTCGCTACACTTCCTGCTTTCCCTGATCGGGGGCATCCTGCTTGGTTTTTTTTTGTTCCGGGGCAGGGCCTGCTCCTGTGCCTTCTATTGCTGAGTCTGCTGTCTTTGCTCGCGGATCACGGCGCAGAGAATCGCTCCATGCGGTTCTCCCCGCTTTTCTGCCTGCTCACGGGCTTTTTCTTTTTGCTGCTGGGCGCATTGAGCGTTTCGCGGTCTCATCCGTCAATTCAGAAGGGGCATTACAGCCGGTGTTACAGTCAAGGAGACCTGCTGGGGCTGGTGACAGGCAGGAAAATATCGGAGAGCGGGCAAATGACCCGGTTCGAGGCCCGGGTGGTCTCTGTGGATGGAATGGTCACCCGGGGCAGAATATTTTTGACCCTCAGGGACACTGCCCATGGGAAATTTCCCGAGCCCGGGGACACCCTGGTCACCAAGAAGCCCCTGAGACCCATAGTCGGGCCTGCCAATCCGGGAGGCTTCGATTTCAGGAGATACGCGGCGCAAAAGAAGGTCATTCATCAGCTCTCTCTGCGGGAAGGGGAGTACTTTGCCCTGACTGGCACGGACCCCGGGATCTCCGGGATTTCCTACCAAGTCAACCAAGGGCTGCAGGTCGAATTAGAGAAGGCACTGGAAGACCCTGGGGCAATTGCCCTGGCCAAAGCGCTTTTGCTGGGGTACCGCCATGAGCTCTCCAGGGATCTGCTCGAGGGCTACAAGGAGGCCGGAGCCATGCACATCCTCGCCATCTCGGGCCTGCATGTGGGCATCATACTCATCGCCCTGTTGAGGATAACTCGTCCTTTAGGCAATTTACGGATGGGGAAAAGCCTGCAAATGACGGTCGTGGTGCTTGGGCTCTGGGCCTATGCGCTGGTAACCGGGATGGCCGTCTCCGCAGTGAGGGCGGTTAGCATGTTCAGCCTTTTGACCCTGGGCAGACTGTTTGGCAGGGATGCAGGCCTGATGCGCAACCTGGTCACGTCTGCATTTGTGCTGTTGCTGATCGACCCCCTTTACCTTTTCGACGTAGGATTCCAGCTGAGTTACTCGGCTCTTGCCGGGATTGGCCTGTTCACCCCATTTCTGAGGAGGTCAGGGGAGAATCTCAAAGGCCCCGCCAGGTACATTCTGCAGCTTATTGGAGTCTCCTGCTCCGCCCAGCTCGGGGTATTGCCCTTGAGTCTTCTTTACTTCAAGCAGTTTTCGGGGGTTTTTTTGATCAGCAGCCTTGTCTTGCTGCCGGTTCTTGGCTTCACCCTGTCGGCGGGTTATGCGGTTCTGCTGATCTCCATGTTCACGGATCCCCCGGCCATCGTCGCCCTTTCCTACGAAGGATGGCTGCAAGGGATCAACCTCACCGTGCAGGCCATTGGGAGCATGGAGGCCCTCATTGTGAGAAACGCCTATTTCCCGATTTCATTCTGCCTGTTGACCTACCTCTCCCTTGTCCTGCTGTACCTGGGCATCCAAAAGAACAAGCCCCTGCTCGTCTACCTTTTTGGCCTCGCACTGTTGATCATGCAGCTGGACTGGCTTCGGGATCGGAGGGACCTTCTGAGAAAGGAGGAACTTGTCGTTTTCCACCAGTGGAAGGAGAGTCTTGTCGCCAGGCGAAGGGGAAGACGGCTTTATGTCATGAAGTCCTCCTCGGACTCTGAATACCCCGGCAGAGTGCTAGACGACTATGCAAGCCTTTTCCCGGGAAGGATGCCTGTGCGGCAGCTGCCTCTGCCTGGCAAGGGGTCGTCAGGGTTCCTTTCCGTCGGGACCGACCTGGTTATGATTCTCGATGATTCACCCGGCCGGACCAATCAATCTTCTTCATGGGAATTGCCCAACCCGGAGGTGCTGGTCCTGGTGAACTCCCCGGGCATCAACCTCGAACGCCTGCTTCGCCACATGAAGCCCGGGCAGGTGGTGGCAGACGGTTCGAACTATCCTTCATTTGTGAGGAGGTGGCGCCAGGTCTGTGAGCCGCTGGGAATAAGTTTCCATGCCACTTCTGAGCAGGGGGCCTTCCGGTATCCACTTCGGAATTAGGCCTCCTGCAATTTTATGTATATTTGCTCGTTAAAAAAACAAAACCCCGAAAATGAAAATCATCGTACCCATGGCGGGGATCGGTTCCCGATTGCGCCCGCATACCCTTACCATCCCGAAACCGTTGACACTGATTGCAGGAAAACCCATCGTCCAAAGACTGGTGGAGGACATCGTGGAGGTGGTTCACCAGAAGGTGGAGGAGATCGCCTTTGTGATCGGACCTACCTTTCCGGCAGACACCGAGAGCAAGCTGATGTCGATCGCCGAAGGAATGGGCGCCAAAGGAAGCGTTTACATACAGGAGACCGCACTGGGAACAGCCCACGCGATCCAATGCGCCAAGGAGGCCCTCGAAGGACCTTGCGTGGTGGCATTTGCCGATACCCTTTTTCGGGCGGACTTCAAATTGGACGAAGATGCCGACGGGGCCATCTGGGTGAAGCAGGTGGAGGAACCCAGCGCCTATGGAGTGGTCAAGCTCCGCGAGGGCGTGATCACGGATTTTGTGGAAAAGCCGGTCGAGTTCGTTTCCGATCTTGCCATCATCGGGATCTACTATTTCAAGAACGGAGAGATCCTGAGAGGGGAGATACAGTACCTGCTTGACAACGATATCAGGGAAAAGGGAGAGTATCAACTCACCAACGCCCTGGAAAACATGAAGAGCAAGGGTTTGCGATTCGTTCCGGGCAAGGTCAGCGAGTGGATGGATTGCGGGAACAAGGAGATCACCGTCGAGACCAATGGCAAGATACTTCAGTTTGCGCTTGAGGCGGGTCAGAACTTAATCTCAAAAACCGTATCTTTAAATGGGTCAACGATCATAGAGCCCTGTTACATTGGGGAAAACGTGATCCTGAACAACTCGACGATCGGTCCGGGAGTCTCCATAGGGGACAACAGCAAAGTGGAAAATTCGAAGATCAGGAATTCCCTCATCCAGACCCATACGACCATCGAGAATGCAGACCTGGAAGGGGCGATGATCGGAAATCACGCCCATTACAATGGAGAATTCAAATCGATCAGCATCGGAGACTACTCAGAACTGATTTAAAAGTTGCCGTGAAACAAAGCCTCAGACACATAGTGTTGTTTGCCCTGTTCCTGTTCGGAATTCAGGGGCTGCGCGGACAGAGTGACCTGGTCTCGACCGAAGAGATGCGGATAGAGCAGGAGAACATCAATTTCCAGACCTTCTTCTTCGAGGCGCTGGCGCAAAAGGCCATCGGTAACTACGACAAGGCGATCTACGCACTTGAGGCCTGTCACGACATAGACGCCGAGAACCTGGCCGTGCTGTTCGAATTGTCGAAGAACTACGCTTTGCAGTTCAAATACACGGAAGCCGAATACTATGCCCAGAAAGGGTTGGAGCGTGATCCGAGGAACATTTACCTGTTGCGGCACCTCAAGGATGTGAAGACCAAGCAGAATGACTTCAAGGGAGCGATCTCGGTGCAGAACATGATCATAGAGCTGAACCCCGAGGAAGAAGCGGACCTGGTGATCCTCTACATCAAGTCGGGGGAGATAGAACAGGCCGTTAGCCTGCTCAAAAAGCTGGATGCCCAAAACCAGATTCCGGAAGGGCTCGTCGCCCTGAAGGAATCGCTGCTGCAGGAAGGAAAGGATTTTGGCCCTGCCCTGGAAGAGGAGGAGGGGGAAAGCCCCTTCCCGGCCGCTCCGTCGTCGAAGGCGGAAACCCTGTTGGAGGCCTTTGAAAGGGACAGGAGCTATCAGAACCTGATCCCCCTGCTTGAGCGGGAACTCAAGACCAGGCAATTCCTGGACCTCCTGGAGCACAGCGAGGAGGGAATCTCCCTTTTCCCTGCCCAACCCAAAATATACCTGATGAAGGGCATGGCATTGAACAGTCTTCGCAAACACGACGAGGCCATCAAGGCGCTGGAAGAAGGAATGGACTACCTGATCGATGATCCCGAGCTGGAGGCCGAGTTCCTGGATGAGATAAGCCTGGCCCACAAGGGAAAGGGGGACAACAAAAAAGCAACGGAGTATTATAATCGGGCCCTGGAGATCAGGGAGAGAACATGAAGAAGGCTTTTATAATGTCGTTGGTGTTGCTGTTTGCATTCTCGTGCAAGAGCAGCAGGGTCAAAGACAGTGAGGTGGCATATCTGCCGGCGAGGACCATAGTGAAGAAGAACCGGCAGGCTGCATTTGCCGGCGACCGCATCCGGGCCAGCATGGCGATAAAATACAGGGGCTCAGAGGAATTGCCCAACATAAGCGCCTCCCTGCGCATGGTCAGGGATTCCATCATCTGGATCAATTTCTCCAAGCTCGGCTTTCCCATCGCCAAACTCAAAATGACCCCGCGCAAGGTGGAGTTCTACGAGAAGATCACCAAGACCTCGTTCGAGGGAGACTTCGAGCTCATCAGCCAGTGGCTTGGGACGGAGTTCGATTTTATGAAGGTGCAGAACCTGTTTTTGGGGGAGTCCCTGCTGGATTTGGAAAAAGACCGCTATATTGCCACTGTCGTGAAGAACAGTTACGAGTTGCAACCGAAAAGGAGAAACCCCATGTACGACATATTTTTTTGGATCGATCCGGGGAACTTCAAAATAACCAAAGAAGAGCTGCGCCATCCGGAAAGGGATCAAAATTTAACAATTTTGTACAAGGATTTTGATAAAATAAGTGAATCTTTGTTTCCCAAAGGGTTCCTGATCACTGCAGCGGGTCAGCAAACGAAAACCGTCATTGACGTGAACTACAAGAATGTTCAGCTTGGCGCCCCAATGAAATTCCCCTTTCAAATGCCTGAAGGCTACAGAAACATTGAATTGGAATGAGTACAATTCGGGAAATTGCGTTGAAGATCTCAAAACCGTTTGTGGAGCGGGGACCACGAACTGCGCTCTTTCTTTTCGCCTTTTTCCTTCTTCTTTCGGCCCCATCCCATGCCCAGAGCAGGCAGGAGCTGGAAAAGCAAAGGATGAAACTTCAAAAGGAGATCAAGGAGATCAACACCCTGCTCTTCAAATCACAGAAAAAGGAGAAGACCCTGTTGTCGGACCTGTCTGACCTGGTCAAGAGGATCGGGATTCGCACGGAGCTGATCAACACCATCAACGAGGAGACCAGGCAGCTGACCCTGGAAATTCAAGAGAATGAGCGACAGGTCAAGATGCTGGAGGATCGCCTCGAGGCCCTTAAAAAGGACTATGCCAATATGGTGGTTCAATCCTACAAGAGCAAGGCCAAGAACAGCCGCCTCATGTTCGTTCTATCCTCGGAAAACTTTCTGCAGGCCTACAAGCGACTGGACTATATTAAGCAATATGCCGATTACAGGGCGCGCCAGGGCGAGGAGATCCGCGTCGAGACCATCAAACTGAAAAACCTCAACGACTACCTGGTCCAGACCCGGGAGCAGAAAGAGAGCCTTTTGGCGATCAACCAGAGAGAGAAAGACAGCATAGCCCGGGAAAAGACCTCAAGGGAATCCATGGTCAGGGAGGTGAAGAAGAAGGAAAAGACCTACGTGGCCCAGATCGAGAAAATGCAGCGGGAGGAGAAGGAGATCGACCGGAAGATAGAGAAGCTCATAGCCGAGGCCATTGCCAGCTCGAACAAGAGCGCCAACGTCAAAAGCTCCGGCTTTGCCCTGACCCCGGAGGCCAAGGAACTGGAAAAGGACTTCATATCGAACAAGGGCAAGCTGCCCTCCCCGGTTGAACGAGGCGTGATCGTCAGAAGGTACGGAAAGCAATCCCACCCCACGCTGAAGGGGATCACCATCGAAAGCAACGGGGTGTTCTACGCGACGGAGAAGAACGCCAACGCCCGTGTGATATTCGACGGAAAGGTCCTTGCGATACAGGTGCTTCCGGGCAATCAGAAGGCTGTTCTCGTGCAGCATGGAAACTACATCTCGGTTTACAAGAACCTCGACAACGTGATGGTCAAAAAAGGTGACCTGGTCAGGACGAAGCAGGAGATCGGCAGGATCCACACCGACAAGACCACAGGGAAGACCATCCTGGCATTCGTGCTCTTCAAGGAGGTTCACAGGCAGAACCCCGAAGAGTGGGTGTACAAGATCTAATCTCCGAAATTCTATGTTTTTCAGGACCATCGTTGAGAAAAAGATGGGTCGGCAGCTGACCGGGGTCCATCCCCTCGGCGGGGGAGACATCAACCAGGTCTACAGGCTGAGCTTTGCTGAAACCGCGTGTGTTTTGAAGCTGAACACCAGGGATCGTTTCCCGGGCATGTTTGAGAAGGAAGCCCTGGGGCTGAAGCTGATCGGTTCTGCCGGTTGCCGGGTGCCCGAGGTGCTGACAACCTTTTCCGAAGGAGGGCATCAGTTCCTGATCCTGGAATACATTGAAACGCATTCGGGTGGGCAGGGTTTCTGGGAGCGATTCGGGCGGCGGCTGGCTGCCCTGCACGGTCACAGCTCGGAGACTTTTGGCCTTGACCACGACAATTACATCGGCTCCCTGGAACAGCAAAACGGGCACATGGAAGAGTGGAGCGACTTCTTCATCGATCGCAGGATCAGGCCGCTGATGGAGAAGGCCCTCGACCGGAATCTGCTCAATGCCGGTCACGTCAGGGGATTCGAGCGCCTGTTCGCTCGCTTCAACGAGCTGATCCCCAGGGAAAGGCCTTCCCTGATTCACGGGGATCTCTGGTCGGGCAACCTCATGTGCGGACCCGCTGACGAGCCGGTGTTTATCGATCCGGCGGTCTATTTCGGGCACAGGGAAATGGACCTGGCCATGACGCGGATGTTCGGAGGGTTCGACCGTCGTTTTCTTGACAGCTATTCGGAGTCAATGCCCCTGGAACCGGGTCTGGATCGACGCATAGAGATACACAACCTGTATCCCACCCTGGTCCACCTGGTCCTGTTCGGTCGTTCCTACCTTGGGGGGATCGAAGCAACCCTGAGAAAGTTCTCTTGATATTGCGATGTTCTGTTGAAGATCAGACGAACAGGGCTTTGAGCTCCGTAGCGTCCTGGGGGTCCATTTTCTTGGAGAGAACCAGGCTCAGCTGCTTGCGGCGCAAGGCGCCCGCAAAGCGTTCTTTTTCAAGGTCCGTCTCCGGCACAAGCTCTGGCACCTTGACCGGGGTCCCCGTGCGATCCACTGCGACAAAAGTGTAGATGCCTTCGTTGACCTTGGTCCGCTCACCCGATTCGCGATCCTCCATCCAGACATCCACAAAGATCTCCATGGAGCTGTGAAAGGCCCTGGAGACCTTGGCTTCTATGGTCAGGACGCTTCCCACCGGGACCGCCTTGGAAAACACGACATGATTCACCGATGCGGTGACCGCGATCCGGTTGCAATGCCTTCTGGCGGCGATGCTTGAGGCACGGTCCATCCTGGCCAGCAGCTCTCCGCCAAAGAGGTTGTCCAAAGGGTTGGTCTCTCCGGGGAGGACAATATCGGTAAGGGTCGTCAGGGATTCTGCGGGATGTTTGCTTTTCATAGCTTAGAATTAAAACTCCTGGATCAGCATCCAGGAATCTTCTGCCACGTATTTCTGAATGGAGTCGAGCTCCTTGAGCGCTTCTTCACGCGTGCTGTAGCTTCCGTAGGACACGACCGTGAGGTTCCAGCGGTTCACACCCAGGATACGGGCATCGTAGCCTTCCTGTTGAAGCTGGTTCACCTTTCGGTCTGCATTCTCCGGGAAGCGAAAGGCTCCCGCAATGACGTGGAAGCTCTTTTTCTCGCTTGTCAGCTCGATGTTCAGCGCCGGAAGTGGCTTTGTGATCACGAAGGTGGCGTTTTCGATCTTCTGCTCCACCCGCTTCTGCTGTTTCTGTGCCTCGGCAACCCATTTGTCGCTCCTGTAGTCCTGGTATATCTTGGCTCCGAATCCAATGGCAGAAAGCCCCAGCACGAACACTGCGGCATATTTGAGATAGGCTGGAGCCCTTCTTTCATTCAGGGGAAGCACCGGCACCGACTCCCTTTCCTGTTCGGGCTCTGTGTCGACAGTGGCATGAAGGTCTTTTGCCTCCACTTCGGACAGCCCAAAGGAAGAAAGCAGATAATTGATTTTCTCCTGGGGTTCGAACTGCAATTTTCCGGCGTTGGAACTGAAGGTGCCCAGCCCGGACAGATATAGGTCCTCGTCGCGCAGCTTCTCCATCCAGGATTCGATCTCGAACTTGATGTAGTTCAGGGCGCAGTCATAGGAGATCTTGTCCACTGACGAGATATAATTGGCCAGGAGACCGTCATTGTTCTTAAGATGGCTGTTGAAGGTGATCTGCTTGTATGGAGGGTAGATCCTTTGCTTCCTGTCGTCGATGCGGGCCGATCGCTCATTGGTCACAAACCCTCCGAATTGAGGTACTATGACGCATTCATACCGATAGAGCAGGTCGCAGATGTAGTTGGCCAGGTTCAAGGCTAAGGGAGTTTGTTTCTACTTGAACAAAACTAAAAAAATTTGCAGGCAGTTTACATGTGACCCCTGATTTTTATTAACAATGACATGCACAATTGCATTGAATCAGGAGGATGAAAAATCAAATGAATTTCTACTATCTCGCTCTGCAGGCAGCGGAAGGAATTGGAAGCCGGGGAGCCCGGCAGCTTCTCGAGCATTTCGGCAATCCCAGGGAGCTGTTGATGGCCAAAGCAGAACGACTCCTCAAGGTGAGAGGCCTGGGGCCTCAGCGGGTAAGAGCACTGAAGTCCAAGGAGATATTGGTCAGGGCCGAGTCGGAATGGCTCAGGGCCGAGAAGGCCGGGATCAGGATGGTATCCCTGGCCGACAGGGAATATCCGGAACGCCTCAGGGATTGCCCGGATGCTCCCCTGGTCCTTTTCGTTCGGGGCGGCTTGAGGCTGAACGGCCGCAGGGTGATCAGCATTGTGGGAACCAGAAAGATGACGGAACAGGGCGAGGGCTTTCTGCATCGGTTTTTCAAGGGCTTGCAAAGATACGACCCCGTGGTCGTCAGCGGGATGGCCTACGGGGTGGATGTATGTGCACACCGCCTGTCCCTGAAGCACGGGCTTGAAACGATAGGGGTGATGGCTCATGGAATGGACCGGATCTATCCCAGGGCCCATTACAGGACGGGACTGAAAATGATCGAGCAGGGAGCCCTGCTCTCGGAATTCTGGATGGGGACGGCACCGGAAAGGGAGAATTTCGTGAAGCGCAACAGGATCATCGCAGGCATTTCGGAGGCCACCATCGTCGTTGAGTCGTCGGAAAAGGGAGGGTCCCTGATCACGGCAGACCTGGCGAATTCCTATGACAGGGAAGTCTTTGCCGTACCGGGCCGCACGGGAGATCCGTTCAGCAAAGGCTGTAACCAGCTGATCAAGACAAACAGGGCGGTGATGCTCACGGAGGCTGCGGATTTGGAGTACATGCTCAACTGGAAGCCCCTGCGAAGAGAATCCGGGGAAGATGAGCCTTGCATTTCCGCGCTTTCGGACCCGGGAGAGCAAAGGGTCTGCAGGCATTTGAAATCAAAGGGCCGACAGCATTCGGATCAGATCGCTCGCGAATGCGGAATGCATGTGAAGGAGCTTCACCCCATCCTGCTTAAGCTGGAGATCGCGGGTCTGATCAGGGGACTTTCGGGAAAGCACTACGAATTCTCAGGTTGATTCAAAATACATGACCACCGCCTCTTTCATCAAAACCGTCTGTTCCCCGGGTTTGAGGTTGGGAAGCTGGTCCACAACCTTGTAATGCGGCCAGCCGTCCGGGTCAAAATAGTCGAATTCATAGTAGCCGAAGGGTTCCAGCAGCCTGCAGATGGCAATGTGCATGACATTGATCTTCTCGTCCTTGGTGAATTTCCGGAAGCCCTGTCCCAGTTCCTGGACCCCGATGAGGAAGATGATCGAGTCGAGATCCAGGGTCTCGCCCCCTCCGAATTTTTCGGAAAGATCACGCTGGATGTCATCCCATTTCAATTTCAGATTTTCATCTCTTGACATATTCCTCAAATAAGCGCCAAAAATAGGAAAACCGAAGATTAATACCTATATTTTATTACTTTTGCTGGTGTCGGAACCTTTAATTTTCAAGGGGTTCCCAGGACCATACAAAACCATATTTCAACATGTACAGCGGGATTAAAGACAAATTGAGCGCCGAGCTTCAGGAGATCAGGGAAGCGGGCCTGTACAAGACCGAAAGGATCATCACAAGCTCTCAGGACGCAGTGATCAAAATCTCAACGGGCGAGGAGGTGATCAACTTCTGCGCCAACAACTACCTGGGCCTTTCCAATCATCCTGAAGTGATCCAGGCCGCAAAGGACACCATGGACAGCCACGGCTACGGAATGTCGTCGGTGCGATTCATCTGCGGGACCCAGGACATCCACAAGGCCCTGGAGAAGAGGATCGCCTCCTTCTACAAGACCGAGGACACCATACTCTACGCTGCGGCTTTCGACGCCAATGGAGGCGTTTTCGAACCCCTGCTCCAGCAAGAGGACGCCATCATCTCGGATTCCCTGAATCACGCCTCGATCATTGACGGGGTCAGGCTCTGCAAGGCGGCGCGCTATCGCTATGAGAACAACGACATGGAGGACCTGGAGCGGCAGCTCATACAGGCCAACAGCCAGGGGCACAGGTTCAAGATCATCGTCACCGACGGCGTATTCTCCATGGATGGGATCGTGGCCCAGCTGGACAAGATCTGTGACCTCGCAGAGAAGTACGACGCGATGGTCATGGTGGACGAATGCCATGCGGCCGGATTCATCGGCAAGACGGGAAGAGGCACGGTGGAGCTCAAGAACGTGATGGACCGTGTGGACATCGTGACCGGAACCCTGGGGAAGGCCCTGGGAGGCGCCATGGGAGGCTATACTACGGGCAAAAAGGAGATCATAGAGATCCTGAGACAGAGGTCCAGGCCCTATCTCTTCTCCAATTCCCTGGCACCGGCCATCGTCGGGGCCTCGCTGAAGGTCTTTGACCTCATCGAGAATGACACGCGGCTCCGGGACAGGCTGGAGGAGAACACGAATTATTTCAGGAGCAAAATGGAAGAGGCGGGCTTCGATCTGGTCGGTGCGGACGCGGCCATCGTTCCTGTCATGCTTTACGACGCCAAGCTCTCACAGCAAATGGCGAATGCGCTGCTCGAGGAAGGCATCTACGTCATTGGATTCTTTTTCCCGGTCGTTCCCAGGGGAAAGGCCAGGATCAGGGTGCAGTTGAGCGCTGCCCATACGCGTGAGCACCTCGACAAGGCGATTGCAGCATTCATCAAGGTGGGCAAAGAGCTCAAGGTCATATAACACGGAAAATGGACAGGATCAGAATCACCAAGCACTTTGACTTTGAAACCGCGCATGCCCTCTACGGGTACGACGGGAAGTGCAAGAACATACACGGTCACAGCTATCACCTGCACGTTACGGTCATCGGCACCCCCATCGAGGACCCCAGCCACCCAAAGAACGGCATGGTAATGGACTTTGGGGACCTCAAGAAGATCGTCAGGGAGGAGATCGTGGTCAAGTTTGACCACGCGGTCGTGCTCAACGCAAATTCTCCGCACCGCGAGCTCGCCAGGACCATTGAGGATCACTCGCATAGGATCGTGCTGGTGCCCTATCAGCCGACCAGCGAGAAGATGCTTTTCGACTTTGCCGAACGCATCGGCAAGCGATTGCCTGAAAATGTTTCTTTGCATTCGCTGAAGCTTTACGAAACAGCTAACTCCTATGCAGAATGGTTTGCGGATGACCAAAAGGGATAAAATATACTTTGCCTCGGATCAGCATTTCGGCATACCGGATGCCAGGAGCAGCCGGTCCCGCGAGATGATCTTCATCTCCTGGCTGGATGAGATCAGAAAGGATGCGGAGTGCATCTTCCTGCTCGGGGACCTGTTCGATTTCTGGTTCGATTACAAGAAGGTGGTTCCCAGGGGTTTTGTGCGTGTCCTGGGGAAGATCGCCGAGCTTCGGGACGAGGGTATTCCCATTTACTTCTTCGTTGGGAACCACGACCTCTGGATGAGTGACTACTTCGAGAAGGAGCTTGACATTCCGGTATACCGCAGACCCCGTGAATTCGAGTTCGGGGGAAAGAGATTCCTGATCGGTCACGGTGACGGTCTGGGGCCCGGGGACAAGGGCTACAAGAGAATGAAAAAGGTCTTTGAGCACCCCTTTTCAAAATGGCTCTACAGGTGGCTTCACCCGGACCTTGGCGTGCGGCTTGCCCAGTACCTTTCCACCAAGAACAAGCTGATCAGTGGCCAGGAAGACGTGATCTTCCTTGGTGAGGACCAGGAATGGCTCGTACAGTACGCCCGGAAGAAACTGGAAACCAGGCACTATGACTATTTCCTCTTCGGTCACCGGCACCTGCCCATGGAGATCCGGGTGGGGGAGAACAGCACCTACATCAACACGGGTGACTGGATCAGCCATTACACCTATGCTGTCTTTGACGGCAGGGATCTTCGACTGCTGCGCTACGATAAGAACAAAAAACAAGGAGAAGCCTGATGGCAAAGACCAAGACCACATTCTTCTGCCAGAATTGCGGAGCCCAGTTTCCCAAGTGGACGGGAAGGTGCAGCTCCTGTGACCAGTGGAACACCATCGTTGAGGAGGTGATCCAAAAGCAGGAGACCCGGCAGTGGAAAAAGGATCCGGGGGCGAAGAAGGCCAACAAGGCCCTTTCGATCAAGGAGATAGACTCAGGGACCGAGGAGAGGCTTGGCACGGGCAACGAGGAGTTGAACCGGGTGCTGGGAGGAGGGCTCGTCAAGGGGTCCGTGGTGCTTCTGGGCGGTGAGCCCGGCATCGGAAAATCCACCCTGCTGCTTCAGATCGCTTTGGGGATGAACAACAGGGTGCTGTACGTGTCAGGCGAGGAGAGCCAGTCGCAGATAAAGATGAGGGCCGAGCGATTCGTAAAGGGGCCTGAAGACTGCCTCGTGCTGACCGAAACGCGAACCCAGAACATCTTCAACCTCATTTCGGAGATCAACCCCGAAGTGGTGATCGTCGATTCGATCCAGACCCTGCACACCGACAGCATAGAGGCCTCGCCCGGGAGCATTTCTCAGATACGGGAATCGGCTGCCGAGCTCATCAAGTACGCCAAGGAAACCAACACCCCCGTGATCCTTGTGGGGCACATCACGAAGGAGGGGACCATTGCGGGCCCCAAGATCCTCGAGCACATGGTGGATGTCGTCCTTCAGTTCGAGGGGGACAGGAATCACACCTACAGGATACTCAGGGCCCAAAAGAACAGGTTCGGATCGACCGCGGAACTCGGAATTTACGAGATGCTCGGAAATGGGCTTCGGGAGGTGCAGAACCCATCGGAGATACTCATTTCCGATAAGGACGAAGGCCTGACCGGAACCGCGATCTCGGCCACCCTGGAGGGGATGAGGCCCCTGATGATCGAGGTGCAGGCGCTGGTCAGCTCCGCCGTTTACGGAATGCCCCAGAGGTCGTCAACGGGATTCAACATCAAACGCCTGAACATGCTGCTCGCCGTACTTGAGAAGAGAGCCGGCTTCCGGCTGGGTGCCATGGATGTCTTTCTCAACATCGCCGGAGGCCTGAAGGTCGAAGACCCCGCAATCGACCTTGCCGTGGTCTGTGCCGTCCTCTCTTCCGCCCGTGACGAGGTGATCCCGCAGGACGTTTGCTTTGCCGCCGAGGTGGGGCTTTCCGGGGAGATAAGGGCGGTGCCGAGGATCGAGCAGAGGATCATGGAGGCAGAGAAGCTGGGATTCAAAACGATCGTCCTGTCCAAGTTCAACAAGATCGCCCGAAAGGACTTTGCCATCCGGATCCATCGGGTCTCGAAGATCGAGCAGGTGGTCTTTGAGCTGTTCGAACGCTAGTCGGGTTTTGCTTCTGCCGGAAGGAGGTCTGTTCCCCAGCCATCGTAATATCCACCATAGATTTCAGAAAGGATTGACAGCATTGAAGTCAGTTCCGATATTTTAGGAGGCATTATGGAATCCTTTCGGGAAACCTGCAGTTCGTAGGGCAGTTTCCTGTCCCGTATGTAATTGATCGAATCGATGGAGAAATTCAGTGACTCCAGCCGCTCAGAAAGCCTCTGTCTCTGCTTGAGTTTCCTGAAATAGAACCAGTGCCGCACCTTTCTTAGCCCTTGCAGGTCGTCTCCCTGAAGCACCAGGTCATAAAGGTATTTCTGGTTCATCAGAAAGTCCTCGGTCATTCCCGCCGGCAGAAGGTATTCAAAGTAGTACAGCCAGTTCCGGTCATTCTTTATGCTCAGGTAGGTGATGTCTTCACTGAAGCCCTCACGAGCCATGGATTCGATACCGTCCCTTATCCCGAGGGTGTCCTTCACGTAATAGACGTCAAAGGCCAAGCACTTGTAGGTCATGATGCCCACCAGCTCGTTCTTGGTGATCCTTTCGACCACCGCCGCCGTTGAGTCCGAAAAGGAATAGATGTGGTCCAGGGACTCCGGCAGGGGGAACCCATTGGCCATGCAGGGTTTGAAGCGAGTGCCCACGATCACAAGATTGTTGTAATTGGGTTTCCGCATGTAATACTTGAGATCCAGTGAAACGGTCATCATATTGCTGTCACGTTCGACGACATAATCCACCCATTGCTCCTGAGCGGACAATCGGGAGGCTGCAGACAACAGGAAAAGCCCCATGAATGCTATCAATACTTTCCGGGAAAGCGATGACGAGGTGACCGATATCATTATTTTACGCCGGGAAAAGAGTTAAATTTGAAAGTCCAAGCTAAGTAATTAAGCCTTAAAAACCTAAAACCTGTCATCATGAAAAAGCTGTTTGTCCTCATCGCACTGTTTCTGCTTGGATTGCCGGCAGAGTCTCAGACCAAACCGAATCAGAAGATCGAACCCGTTGGGGACCTCTTCGAGGTGACCATATACTACGATAACGGGCAGGTCATGCAACACGGATTCCTGACCAGGGAAAACGAGCTGCATGCCTCCTGGGAGAGCTACTACGAGAACGGGAACCGCAAGTGCATCGCCACCTATGATCACGGGGCCAAGGTGGGAACGTGGTTCTATTACTATTACGACAAGAAGACCAAAGTGGTTTACGACAACAACAAGATCGTAGAGGTCCAGGAATTGCCGCTGGAATGAGGCCTTTCATTTGATCAGCTCCACATACACGGGGTAATGGTCACTGTATCCGCCATTGTATTTCCCGTTTTCAAAACTCCTTCGGGGATAACCCCTGTACTTGCCTTCCCGGGTGATCAACTCCCCAGGACTGTATATTGAGGCTCTTCGCAGGCGGAATCCTGTTTCATCCTCAGGATGGATCAGCGCATAACTCAGAAGGATCTGGTCGAACAAGTTGGTTCGGTCCCGGTAGACCAGCGTGTTGAAGCCTCGCTCATGCATTCGGATCATGGGATTGTAAAAACTCCCGGGCTCAAGGTTCGAATAGGATCTCCCTTTCAACCCTTCCGTAAGGCTGTCATCGGTGGGATCGTCGTTGAAGTCCCCCATGATGAGGATCTTTGCCTGTTCCGATTGTGAGAGGATTTCTGAAACGATGCCACGGTTGACCAGGGCGGCCTTCATCCTTTTCGGGGCTGAACGGGCCCTTCCTCCTCTCCTGGAGGGCCAGTGATTGACCAGCACATGCAATTCTTCACCATCCATGATCCCATGGACCCAAAGGACGTCACGCGTATGGATCCGTTGTCCCGATTCGTCCCAAAGCCTGACTTCAGCTGCCCTGTGTGAGATAGGAAAAAAGAAGTCCTTTCGATACAGAAGAGCCACGTCTATGCCTCGCCTGTCCGGGGAATCCACATGAACGATATCATAGGACAGGGAGTCCAGGCCCGGCAGCGAGATCAGATCTTCCAGCACCCTCCGGTTTTCCACCTCTGCCAGCCCAAGCAGGTGAGGCCCCGTTCTGCCTGTTCCGCTAGTGATTTTGGGAACCAGCTCTGCCAGGCTGCGGATCTTCCTTCTGTAGTCCTCCGATTCGTACCTGTTCTTCCCCCTGGGGGTGAAGTCCTCGTCATAGACTTCAGGGTCGTCTATGGTGTCAAAAAGATTCTCAACATTGTAAAATGCCACGGTGCGGAAGACCCTCTTTTCTTCCTGCCCGAAAAGCTTCAAGTGGATTGAGATGATGAGAAGGACTGCCCATTTCATTTTGCATTTCGCTTCAAGGAATATCCGACTTGTACATTGTTTTATGCATCTGAAATTCAAAGGTCAACAGAGGCAGACATGACAGTTTTCTCTGTTTACCTGCATGGTAAATCGAGGATAAACAGTAAAGTCAAAGGCGATATGATGATCAGGGCGGCACAGGGTTTCACATTTGCGATCTGTATGCTTGCTTCAGCTCAAGTGGGAGATGATGACTTTCTCGACACGGAAGATGGAAACATGAGCCTGGTGGGTCCCCTGGCTGCGTCACTGGATGATTTCACCAGGGTGGTTTCTTTTGATTTCAGCCCGGCGTTCTTCAGGAGGCGAAATCTGGATGCAGATCAAAGATCAGTGCTGCTCAACGGGGTATTGATGAACAGGATGAATGACGGAAGAGCAGAATGGTCCAACTGGGGTGGCCTGAACGATGCCCTGAGAAACCAGGAGCGCACGGAGGGTCTGGCTCCCTCCAGAATTCATTTGGGAAAACTGGGAGGGACCCTGAACATGAACAGTCTTGCAGGGATGTATTCCAGTGGGCTCAAGGTCTCATTGGCCGCTTCCAACCGTAGCTACCGGTCCAGGATCATGGCGACATACGTGAGTCCCTGGTCAGAGAATGGCTGGAAATGGAATGTGTCGGCTTCCGGCCGTTGGGCTGATGAAGGTTACAGGGAAGGAACTCCTTATCAGGCACTTTCCTGTCTGCTTTCTATGGACAGGAAAGTGGAGGAGCGACATTATTTTAACGCCACCCTGATTTTCGCCCATAATCTGAGAGGAATGTCAGGGGCCATGACAAGGGAGGTCTATGAGTTGAAAGGGCATCGATTCAATTCCTATTGGGGATATCAGCAGGGCAAAAAGAGGAGCTCGCGGTTGAACAGGGTATTCGAGCCGATCTTTCAGCTCAACTACGCCTGGTTGAGACATCCTGATTTCAGGCTTGGGGCACATCTTACCGTTCAGAAGGGTTTTTCCGGCAGAACCCGACTGGATTACGGCGGTTCGCGGCGGATAGGAGCTCTGGGGAGCGTGGTCGGGGGAGGGGCGAACCCCGATCCCACCTATTACCAGAAGCTGCCCAGCTATTTTCTCAGATGGGAGGATTCCCCGGATTATGCCGGGGCTTTCCTTGCCGGTAAACGCCTTGAAGAGTTCGGACAGCTCGATTGGTCAGACCTCTATGCCTCGAACTCCGATGCGCGAGGTCCTGGCCATTCGGTCTATGCTCTTTACGAGGACCGAACTGATGACACCCGGCTGGATCTGCAACTCGATTTCTCAGCACGAATGACCCCTAATCTTGAAATAAGCGGCGCCCTTTCGGGAAAAGCCCTTGTCTCACATCGATATGCGCAGGTTCTCGATCTTCTGGGAGGAAATGGCTACCTCGATGTTGACCCCTTCGACCCCAATCCGGAAGAAGCCCAGAGCGACCTGAGGAATCCCAACAGGATCGTGTTGGAAAATCAGCCGTTCAGGTACAACTATGAGATAAGGGCCAGGGGTCTGAGGACTTACCTGAGGCTTGATCACTCAGGGAAAAGGCATCATGGTTTTCTTGCCGGTGGTCTTGAAGCAAGAAATTATGAGAGACATGGCCACTATGAAAACGGCTCCTATCCGGGAGAGGCTTCCTTCGGGAAGGGCAGGGCCATGAGCTTCTTCACGTATAGCCTCAAGGCCGGCATCAACTACAAGTTCAACGGGAGGCACTGGATTCAGGCCTATGCGGCATTTCTTCAAGAGCCTCCTGCCATCAGGGACTCTTACTCCAACGTCAGGGAGAGCCATGATTGGGTCGTTGGACTGAGACCCCGTACCGCCTCAGCGGTGGAATTCAACTATGAGTTCCGAATGCCCAGGCTTTGGGGCAGGCTCGGGGCGTATCTTAACATGACCGGGTCCGGCAGCAAGATATCGTTCTATTATGCGGATGGGCTTACCGGCCTTGAAGGTTCTGGGACGAGTTCCTTTGTTCACGAGATCATGACGGGGATTGGCCTGATTTACCGGGGTGCCGAATTCAGCCTGGGCTACTCCCTTACGGATCAGCTGGAGCTCACGGGAGTGGCCAGCCTCGGCTCGGCCAAATACGCAGGCAACCCTTCAATGTACCTCACTTCGGATGAACTGAAGAGCCCCGTCTTCTATGGGCCCTCCGGGTTGACGGGCTATAGGATAGCCAATGGGCCTCAGAATGCGGCTTCCCTGGGATTCAGGTATTCGGATCCGAACTACTGGTGGGTGGGAGCGACGATGAATTGGTTCCGTGATTCCTATGTTTCCGTGGCTCCGGTCACAAGGACCCGAAATTTCTTTACGGATCCCGATGGTCTGATAAACCCGATGTACGAGGAACCCATTGCCCGGGAGCTTCTTCGGCAGGAGAAACTGCCCGGCTTCAGCCTTTTGAACCTCACCGGGGGGAAGTCCTGGAAGCTGGGGGACAATTACCTGGGGGTTTTCTGTTCGATCAATAACGTGCTGAATGCCCTTTACACGAGCGGGGGCTATGAACAGTCAAGAAATGCCAATTACGAGAGTCTTCTTGAGGACAGGAGCAGGGAAATGCCGCTCTTTTCACCCAAGTACTGGTACGGGTACGGGACCACCTTTTTCGCATCGGTTTATGCGAGGATCAAATAAAACACTTGTTCCATGTTGAAGAAAGCCATTCCCCTTCTGTTCAAAATGCTCATTGCATTCACTCTTGCCTCTTGCACGAACGCACTTGATTACCAGCCTCCGCAACTGGAGAACCCGGAGGTGGAGATCAAAGCAAACACCGACATTCAGGCCCTGGTCAGCCAGTATGAGCAAAGCGGCAAGGAGATCCATACCTTTCCCGGGGGTTCCGGAAGCATAGTGGAGGCCGTAGTTGTGTCGAGCGACGAGGGAGGGAACTTCTACAAGAACCTGGTTCTCCAGGATACGGGAATTGATGAGGTTCGGGGCCTGGTCCTGATGATCGACCTCAGGTCGAGTTACACACGTTACCCGTACGGGCATAAGATATTTCTCAAGGCGGAAGGATTGAGCATGTACCGTGATGATGGAGGTTACAGGATGGGGTACATGGACAGGGACGGACTGATTCCCATTCCTGAATCCGTTTTGGGTGAGCACATCACGCGTTCCGGAGCAGTGGAGAGACCCATTGTGCCCAGCCTGGAAGCCGGTCAGCTCAATGATGAAAGGCTCAATACGCGGATCAGGGTCAAGGAGGCACAATTTGAAAGCGAAGACCTTGGAAAGACCTATGCAGGGGAGCCTTACGATTCCTATAACGCCTTGAGACCGCTTCATCTTTGTCGCCAGGAGGCACCCCTTTATTTGAGCTCCAGCGTCTATTCGGATTTCAAATCGGAAATCCTGCCCGTGACCTCTTTTGATGTGGAAGGTATTCTGAGCCGTGATTTTGACGGGAGAATGGTTCTGGTGATCAACAGCCCGGAGGACTTGAGCCTGAAGGAAGCACGAAGCTGTTCACGCGAGTATTTCACTTGTGGGATGGAGGAGGAAGGCAAGGAAGATTCGGAAGAGGCATTGCCCGATAAGGTGATTTTTTATGAAGACTTTGAGCGAATCGGATCTACCCGGGAGATAGAGGCGGCAGGATGGCTCAATGTCAACATGCACTTCGGCTCCGGGAAATTCGTGAAGAGAAGCTCCAACGACAACGGGTTTTTAAGAATATCCGCATATGGTACCCAGGAGCCGGTTTTGGATGCCTGGCTGGTCAGCCCCCCGATCGATCTCGACGCCTCCAGCGACGAGGTTCTGTCCTTTGATTCGAGGGCGACCTTCAACCGGGGAAGGCTTCTGACGCTATGGTTTACAAATGATTTTGACATGGACCCCAGGGAGGCCCACTGGCGGCAATTGCAGGCAAGGGTCTCAGAGGGAAGCGCGGACGGTTCCAACGAAAGATTCGTCAACTCCGGAAGCGTGCCGATTGACTGCATTCAAGGCACAGTCCGCCTTGCATTCAGGTACCTTGGCGGTGACCCGGCTCCTTCCACCAACTACGACCTTGACAACGTTTTGATCCTGGGAAGAACGGAATCGTGACATTCGAAAAGATTGAATACGGGGAAGTGATCGCTGTAACCCCCCTGGAAGTAGTTGCCCTGAAAGGTGCGCCTGGGAGCTCCCCTGAACCTGCCCCGTTGCTCCACCAGGAAGGAAGGGTTGAAGATCTGCGTTTCGCGGAAGCTCAGGCTTTTGGTGTTGAGTAGGTTCTGATTCATGAGAATCTGATCGAAGAAGACCCACCGGTTGCGGTACCGGGCGGTTCCGGTCCGATGGCTCTCCGGATCCAGGCTGTTGGTGAATTGATGGTCCAGGACCTTGCTCAGGCTGTAGTCCCCAGGATTGTCGTTGAAATCCCCGGTGATCATGATCTTTGCCAGGGGATCGCGCCGGACAATCTCAGCCACGACTCTGTTCAGCTCTCTCGCAAGGTCATTTCGTTTGTTCCCCGTAGATCTTTTCCCCTGGAGCCTGGAAGGCCAGTGATTCACCAGGATGTGCAGGTGCACAGAGAATAGCTCTCCCTCGATGTGCAGGATGTCGCGTGTGGTTTCCTCTCCCGATGGCCCGTTCAACACCCTGCTGTAGGCTTTCGAATCCAGGACGCGGAAGTGCCTTTTCTGGTAAATGAAGGCCGTGTCAAGGCCTCTGCGGTCATTGGATTTGTAATGAATGAAGTCGTAGCCATGCTCGCGGAGGGCTTCGCTTTGGACCAGGTCGCTCAGGCAACGGTCCGAACCGACCTCGCAGACACCCAGGAAGACAGGTGGAACGCTCGAATCTGGCGCGCCTATCTTGGAAATTGCTGTCGCGAGGTTCTCGATCTTCTTCCTGTATCTTTGCTCATCCCAGGCAGGTATTTTCGCGCCGCCCCCTTCCCGGGGATCAAAGAGGTTCTCCAGGTTGTAGAATCCTATTGAAAAAGTTTGATTCATGGGTCCGTAGCTGTCTCAAAAGTAAGAAAGCCATCAGTAAATGTAAAAAAGGATCGTAAATTTGTTGCATGATCGAAAAGAGAGAAGCGAGCATAGAAAAAGTCGTCCTGGTGGGTGTGATCACCCAGGAGCAGGATGAAGAGAAGAGCAAGGAGTACCTGGATGAGCTCCAGTTCCTCACCTATACGGCCGGGGGAGAGGTGAAGAAACGTTTCACCCAGAAGCTGGAGTATCCGAATCCCAAGACCTTCATCGGCATGGGCAAGCTGGAGGAGGTGAGACTTTTCATCAAGGAGGAAGACATCGACACGGTGATCTTTGATGACGAGCTCAGCCCGGCACAGTTGAGAAACATCGAGAAGCTCCTGGAGTGCAAAGTGCTGGACAGGACCAACCTGATCCTCGACATTTTTGCCCAACGCGCCCAGACCTCCTATGCAAGGACCCAGGTCGAGCTCGCCCAGTGCCAGTACCTGCTGCCCAGGCTCACCAGGATGTGGACCCACCTCGAGCGCCAAAAAGGGGGAATCGGGCTCAGGGGTCCCGGGGAGACCGAGATCGAGACCGACAGGAGGATCATCCGGGACAAGATCACCCTGCTCAAGAAGAAGCTCTCGAAGATCGACCGGCAGATGTCGGTTCAGCGAAAAAACAGGGGCAAGCTGGTTCGGGTGGCCCTTGTGGGATACACCAATGTTGGCAAGTCAACCCTGATGAACGTCATAAGCAAGAGCGATGTCTTTGCAGAGAACAAGTTGTTTGCTACCCTTGACACGACCGTGAGAAAGGTGGTGATCAAGAACATTCCCTTCTTGCTGACCGATACGGTGGGTTTCATCAGAAAGCTGCCGACACAGCTGGTGGAATCCTTCAAGTCAACGCTTGACGAGGTAAGAGAGGCGGACCTTTTGCTCCACGTGGTGGACATTTCACACTCCAATTTCGAGGACCATATCGATTCGGTCAACAGCATTATCGAGGAGATAACTCCCAGGGAGGAGCTAAGGGAAAAGCCGACCATCATGGTCTTCAACAAGATTGACCAGTACTCCCATGAGTCGATCGATGCCGATGACCTGACGACGGAGAAGACCAAATCCCATTACACGCTGGATGACTGGAAAAGGACCTGGTACGCCAAAATGAACAACAGGTGCGTGTTCATCTCCGCATTGACCAAAGAGAACCTGGAAGAATTCAAGTCGCTGGTGTTCGAGGAAGTCAAGAAGATACACATCACGCGCTTTCCCTACAACGACTTCCTCTACGAGGAATTCGAGGAGCAAGCCTAGCTCTGCTCGTCGGGCTCCTCCTGGTCGATGATCCCGTGCCTCTTTGCCCGGATCCTCCATAGCTTGCGGGCAAGCGCCTGCAGGTCTTCGTCGCTGTCGCTCTCGTCGACGATCTCGAGCCCGAGCAGGGTCTCAATGATGTCTTCCTGTGTCACGATGCCGCTCACGCTCCCGAACTCATCCACGATCAGCGCGATATGCTCCTGCTTTTCGATCAGGTTGTCGAAGAGGGTCTTGATCGGGGTTCCCCTGACCGCGATGTAAATGTCCCTGGAGATGGTTTGCAAAGTCTCGTCCCCTTTGCCGTTGATGATGGACTCGAAGAGCTGGTCTTTGAGGAAGTAGCCCGTTATGTCATCCGGGGATTCCTTGAAAATGGGAATGCGGGAGAACTTGAGCTTTGGGTTCTTATCGAAGAATTCACGTATGGTCATGGTCTCCGGGGCCGTCTTGATCACCGTCCTGGGCGTCATGATGTCCTTGGCGACCATTTTCTTGAAGTCGATGACATTCTTAATGACCATGCTCTCAGACTCATGGAAGACACCCTCCTCCTGGGCAAGGTCGGTCATGGCGTGCAGGTCTTCCCTGCTTACGTTTTGGTGATGAGAGCTTTTCCCGATCAGGCTGGTGGTTCTCTGCAAGAGCCAGAGAATGCCGGTCACCTTCAACGGAAACATCAAGACCATGATGGCCTTGGTGGAAAAATAGGCAAGCTGCTGCCAGTAGTTCGCTCCGATCGATTTGGGGATGATCTCTGAAAGGACGAGGATCAAAAGGGTCATGATCGCGGACACGATGCCGACTGCATTGTTTCCTGACCCGAAGGTCTTCTCCGCCTGAACCCCGACCAGTATGGCACCAACCGTGTGAGCAATGGTGTTCACGGTCAGTATGGTGATAAGAGGCTTGTCGATGTCCTCCTTCAGGTGCTTGAGCTCAACAGCGTATTGCTTTCCCTGGTTGATCTTGACGGTGACGAAGGTAGGCGTCACGCTTAACAGGACCGCTTCGAGGATCGAACAAAGAAACGAGAACGCGATGGAGATAACCCCGTAAATGATCAAGAGTGTCATAAGCTCTATCTTAGGGCTAAAATATCAAAAAATATCCGATTATCTCAAGGATCCCATTTCAGGGGAACCCGTCTAGTCCAGGTTGATGTTCAGGCCCAGCAGCCAGAAGGACTGCAGCTCGTTGTCAACGCTGTCAAAAGTAGCATCCGGATCCGTGTTGAGCGCGTAATTGAGCGCTTCCTGGTGGTTCTTTCTCAGACCGAAGTCAAATCCGACACCCAGGGATTTCCAAAAGGTATAGCTGAAGGAGTTGGTCCAGGTGTAGTTCGACAGCTCGCTGCCTTCATAGCTGAGGAACATGGAAAGGTTGGACTTCACGTTGAGCGCCCCGAATTTCCTGGTGTAGTCTGCGACGATCTTGGCACCGAAGCTGGAGTCGTACTCGGCGTCACCCTTGCTGAACACGAAGTTGTAGTTCAGGGGATGTATGACCACGGTCATGCCGTCCAACGGGGTCCAGGTGCCCCCGACACCGAGATCCAGGAATCCGGGGTCGTTGAAGTTGTTCACCAGGGTAGAGCGATATTCCATCAGGCCGGAAACGGCGAATTTGTCGCTGAGCTTGCGCCCATAGAGGGAAGACAGGTTGAAGACGTCTGTCGCCACTTCGTAGTCCTCACTGTCCGTGTCATCATCCTTGTCGTCGAATTTGACCCAGCCGATGTTGATGTTGGCAGCGTTCTTCCAGAAGAACTTCTCTTCGATCAGGTCCGCAAAACCGTTGACGTTGATCCCAAAATTGCCGACCGAGGAATTGGGTTTTTCCTTGGCGTACCAGTTGTTGAACCCGGAGACGCTTCCGCCCAGGGTTCCGGTGGCACGCAGCCTCCAGCCGGGAAGGGCGTCAATCTCTGCCTGGATGGCATCCGCTTTTGCCTTAAGCGCGCTTATGGAGTCGTTCTTCTCAGCCTTGAGGGCTTCCAATTCTTCTTTGGTCTGAGACTGCATCACTGAAAGGCTCAATACCGCGATCAAGAATAAAGTAAGATGTTTCATTGGGGGTTATGAATTAATGAGTTAGGCCGCAAAAATAATTATTTTCTCTGATGGGGAACAAGTCAGCCCAATTTCTTTTTCTTAAAAAGGGGAACGCTCGAGCAGGCTTCGCCGTACATCAGGGAGCCTGCGACCGGCAGGAGCTTCGTCACCAGCGAGGCATAGGCGGTTTCGGGAACAGGCTTGCTAGAGCATCCCTTGATGATGACGGGCCTGTCTCTGTAAGGCTCCAGGGGCAATGAGTCAATGACATTCTCGAAGATCTGGGCCTCCAGCAGCTCAGGCGACCCAACCACCACTTTTTTTGCATAGGGGGCAAGAGAAATGCTGATCAGCAAGTTGGCCCAGGAGGGGATGATGGCTTCGTTCGAGCAGGTGATCGCGACATATTTGCCTTCGTAGGAGGACCAGTCATGAGCCTGCACCGCAGCCCTGAATTCCTTTTCACGCAGAATGAGACCTTCAAATAGCCAGTCCTTGAGGTCGATCACGACACGCTGCCCGGAAGGGTAAAAATCTTCCAGGTCGATGGTGACCAGCTTGCTTGACGCCACTCTGTTGACAATCTCTCCTTCCATGGAACAGCAGATTACAATTGATGGGGTTTGTCAGAGGAAGCCGAGCTCCAACTTGGCTTCTTCACTCATCATGTCCTGGGACCAGGCAGGATCGAAGGTGATCTCCACCTCTGCATTTCTCACCTCCTCGATCGCCCGGACCTTCTCCTCCACCTCCATGGGCAGGGTTTCTGCCACGGGACAGTTCGGAGAGGTCAGGGTCATGAGTATCTTGACGTCCATGTCCTCGTTCACGAACACGTCATAGATCAGGCCAAGCTCATAGATGTCCACAGGTATTTCCGGATCGTAAATGGTCTTGACCACTTCAACGATCTTTTCGCCCAGGTCTTCCTTAACTTTCTCTTCCATCTTTTTTAAAATGATTCTAAATAAGAGCAAATATAAGCCAATACATCGTACCTGCAAAATGCAGTCGGACCTCAGTTCGACCTCGCCTGGTGGGCAAGAGCAAGTAGCTTGACCTGTTTGACCATCGAGAGCAATCCGTTCGCCCGGGTGGGGGACAGGTGCTCCTTCAGTCCGATCTGATCTATGAAGAAGGGTTCTGCGTCCAGGATGTCCTTGGGAGCCTGGCCGGAATAGACCCGCAGAAGCAGTGCAATGATGCCTTTGGTGAGTATGGCGTCGCTGTCTGCGGTGAAGTAAAGCTTACCGTCGCGGTAGTCTCCGTGAAGCCAGACCTTCGACTGGCAGCCTTTGATCAGGGCATCCTCGGTCTTGTGCTCCTTGTCTATTTCAGGAAGCGATTTTCCCGATTCGATGATGTATTCATAGCGTTGCATCCAGTCCTCGAACATCTCGAACTCCTCTATAATTTCTTCCTGTATGTCCTTAATAATCATTTTTAAAACTTATTTTTGCAAAAATAACTAAAATGTGATCACATGGGAAATCTTTTGATCGTCGGAACCGTTGCATTTGACGACATTGAAACCCCTTTTGGCAAATCGGACCGGATCCTCGGGGGAGCGGCCACCTTCATCGGGCTGTCGGCTTCCTATTTCAAACTGGATTCCGGGATCATTTCAGTAGTGGGCGGAGATTTTCCAAAGTCCTACCTCGATATCTTCACGCAACGCAATATCGACATCTCAGGGCTGAAGGTGGTGGAGGAAGGGAAGACCTTCTACTGGAAGGGCAAATACGACTACAACCTGAACGACAGGGAGACCTTGGTCACAGACCTCAATGTTCTGGCCGATTTCAACCCCGTGGTACCCGAAAGATTCAGGGACTGCGATTTCCTGATGCTTGGCAACCTGCACCCGGATGTGCAGATGGCGGTCATCGAGCAGATCCCGAACCGACCCAAGCTGGTTGTGCTCGACACCATGAACTTCTGGATGGACAACACGCCGGAGCAGCTCAGGAAGGTGATCGAGAAGATCGACGTGATCACCATCAACGACGAGGAGGCCAGGCAATTGAGCGGGGAGTATTCGCTGCTCAGGGCCGCTGAGAAGATACACGACATGGGACCCCAGTACGTAGTGATCAAAAAAGGGGAGCACGGAGCCTTGCTTTTCAACAACGGGGACGTGTTCTTCGCTCCGGCACTCCCACTGGAGGAGGTCTTTGACCCGACCGGGGCAGGGGACAGTTTTGCTGGAGGATTTATTGGCTATCTTGCAAGCACCCACGACATCTCCTTTGAGAACATGAAGAGGGCAGTGATCTACGGCTCGAATTTCGCCTCTTTCTGCGTTGAGAAGTTCGGGGTGGAACGAATGTTGAGCCTCCAGCCGGAAGAGGTGCGGAGGAGACTGAGACAGTTCAAGCAACTGACGCAATTTGAGATAGAATTAACCCATTAACAGGCACAGGGTCATGAGTGACGAGATCAAACACGAGTGTGGAATAGCAATGGTCAGGCTGCTCAAGCCCCTGGAATACTACCGGGAAAAATACGGTACTGCCTTTTACGGGATCAACAAGATGTACCTTCTGATGGAGAAGCAGCACAACCGGGGTCAGGACGGAGCCGGGTTTGCCAGCATCAAGTTCGATACCCCGCCGGGAACCCGCTACATCAGCAGGGTCAGGTCAAACGACCAGCAACCCATCCAGGACATCTTCAGGAAGATCAACAAGAGGATACGGGGCGTGTTCAAGGACGAGCCTGACCGTGTGGATGACCTCGCCTGGCAGCAGGAGAACCTTCCCTACCTGGGCAATGTGTACCTGGGCCACGTTCGTTACGGTACCTTTGGCAAGAACAGCCTGGAAAGCGTGCATCCCTTCCTTAGGCAGAACAACTGGAAGCACAAGAACCTGATCGTCGCCGGAAACTTCAACATGACCAACTCGGGAGACCTTTTGAGGGAGCTCATCGAGCTGGGCCAGCATCCCAAGGAGAACACCGACACCGTGACCGTGATGGAGAAGATTGGGCATTTCCTCGATGACGAGGTGCTCGACCTCTATTACAAGTTCAAGCAGGAGGGAATCAGCAAGAAAGAAGCCTCACCGCTCATTGCCAAGGAGCTGAACATACAGAAGATCTTGCGAAGGGCATCCAAGAACTGGGACGGGGGCTATGCCATGGCGGGCATGATCGGTCATGGGGACGCCTTTGTCCTGAGAGACCCTTCCGGGATTCGCCCCGCATTCTATTACCGGGACGACGAGGTCGTTGTCGTCGCTTCGGAAAGGCCCGTGATCCAGACGGTGTTCAACGTAGAGCTCGAGAAGATCAGGGAAATCGACAGGGGTCACGCACTGATCATCAAGAAGGACGGAGGCGTAACCATGGAGCAGGTGATGGAGCAACTGCCCCTGAAGGCCTGCTCGTTTGAACGAATATATTTCTCCCGTGGGAGCGACGCGGCCATCTACCAGGAGAGAAAGATGCTGGGCAAGTACATTTTCCCGAAGGTCCTGGACCACATCGATCACGATATCCGCAACACGGTCTTCTCCTACATACCCAATACGGCTGAAACCTCCTTTTTCGGGATGACCGAAGCCGCAGAGGAATACCTGAACCAGCACAAGGTCAGCACCATACTTTCCGGTAACAGGAACATTTCCGCCCAGCGCGTCAACGAGATCCTTTCGGTTCGGCCGAGGATCGAAAAGATCGCGATCAAGGACGCCAAACTGAGGACTTTCATCGCGGATGACCACAGCAGGGACGACCTTGTGGCCCACGTCTATGACGTGACCTACGGAGTGGTAAGGCCGACGGACAACCTTGTGATCATCGACGACAGCATCGTCAGGGGAACGACGCTCAAGAAGAGCATCATCAAGATACTCGACAGGCTTGGTCCCAAAAAGATCATCGTGGTTTCTTCGGCTCCCCAGATCCGATACCCCGACTGCTATGGGATAGACATGGCAAGAATAGACGAGTTCATCGCCTTCAAGGCCACCCTGGAGCTGCTGAAAGAGACCGGGCAGTCGAATGTGGTGGACCAGGTGTATGAGAAGTGCAAGGCCAATGAAGACAATCCTTCACCGGAGAACTACGTGAAGCAATTCTATGCACCCTTCAGCCCGGAGCAGATCTCTGACAAGATCGCCGAGATGCTCAGAACGGAAGAGATCGGGGCAGAGGTTGAGATCATCTTCCAGTCCATTGAGAACCTTCACAGAGCCTGCCCCAACAACACGGGGGACTGGTATTTTACAGGCAATTTCCCGACCCCCGGCGGCATGCGAGTGGTCAACAGGGCTTTTGTCAATTTCTATGAGGGCAAGAAAGAGAGGGCCTACTGATGGAAATTTCAAAATACCTCCCGAACCTTTGTGCAATGGCCACCGCAATGATCCTGCTACTCTCCACGGCAGGATGCAAAAGCACCATGGCGCAAAAGAAGGCTCCCTTCAGCATCACGGAGAAAAGCTACTTTGAATGGGTGGGGGGAAAAGAAGGAACGCGTGGCAAGACGATCACCCTGAGGGGCTACACGCAAACCCTGAACCTGTCCATCTCGAAGATCTTCTTTCAGAACCACGAATACGACGTCGTGCCGAAGTTCAATGGCAACGACTTTGTTCTCTCTGCCACTATGTCAGAATTCTATCCGACCGACAAGATCATGAGCGGAGAGCCCCGGGACGAATACGGGAACAGGCCCCCTGAGCTGCAGAAGAAGATTCCCTTTGACCTGAAGGATGACGAAGCCGTCATACTCTATTCCGTAAACGGGCAGGAGTCCTACCACAAGGTTTCAGGCATCAAGAAGGCCGATACGGTGTACCGGCCCTGACCGTCATACGTCTATGCTCAGCCCGGCGGCACCGAAATTTCCGATCTCGGCAAAGAGGCTGAGTCGTTTGGACAGGCAATACCGGACGCCCAGGTATCCCGTGAAGCCTACCTCGCTGCTCGATTTGAAACCGAGCTCTACACCCGGATACAGGTCCAACTCCGGAGGAAGGTCCCAAACGATCCCAAGGTGGATGTTGGCCCGGCCGTAAATGAAATAATCCTGCATTTCATCGTCAAAGTAGTAGGTGGCTCCTGCACCGATGGAGAACAGGTCCCCGAGACCGTAGTCGTAACTGGCCTTGATCCCGGGCGCAATCCCGTAGATCTCGTAGCCGATGTTGATCTTGCTGTCCCCTTTACCCTCGTAAGACTGCCCCCTGACCGTAGTGAATGCCAGGAAGAGCAGCACAGTCAAAAACAAATTTTTCATAGCAAAAAGTCTAAAAGAATTAAACTCTATACTATAACGGAAATGGGAGCGAATTAGTATTGAAATTTGCCGACATTTTCGCAATAATCCGGGAGTGATCGAACCGCGACAAATCCCGGGCAGAAGTGTAACAAGATTAACATTATTTTAAAGGTTCTTTTGAGAAATTGGCACGAATGTTGTTTTAATCCTAAACACAGACAAACGACGAACGTTCTTTAACATTTTGGGGGTCTCAGGCGAAGAATTTTAACATTAGATTATGAATATTTTCATGAATAATGATGTTACTTTGCAGTTGCAATGCGATGAAGGAGAAGAAGGCCGCTGAGCGAAAATCCCCAATATTTATTTGCAGATCGCAGAAGTTTCACACTTCTGAATCAAAGTGAACAACATAAGCGGTTTGTTTGCGTTCTAAAGGAAAGAAAAAAGAATACCGAAAAGGTTAAAAATAAGGTTTGGTTAGTTGATTTTGGTTGATTTATTTCAACCAGATTTCGCCCCGAGAAATCGGGGCGATTTTTTTTGTGCCTACCTGAAGTTTTCGCCCTGTGTCAAACCTGATTAGAGGTCGAACTTGATTCCCTGGGCCAGAGGGAGCTCGGTGGTATAATTGATCGTGTTGGTCTGCCTCCTCATATAGATCTTCCAGGCATCGGAACCAGACTCTCTGCCCCCTCCGGTCTCCTTCTCGCCTCCGAAGGCTCCTCCGATCTCAGCTCCTGAGGTGCCGATGTTCACATTGGCAATTCCACAGTCCGAACCGGCAGCGGAAAGGAATTTTTCGGCCTCCCTGAGGTTGCTTGTCATGATCGCGGAAGAAAGACCCTGCACAACCCCGTTCTGGAGGGCGATCGCATTCTCGACACCGCCGCTGTATTTCAGCAGGTAGAGTATAGGGGCAAAGGTTTCCTCCTGGACGATCTGGAAGCTGTTTTGCGCCTCTGCGATCGCAGGCTTGACATAGCATCCGCTCTCATATCCCTCGCCTTCCAGGGTTCCTCCCTCAACCAGCAGTCGGCCTCCTTCTTCCACCACTTTCTCAAGTGCTTTCTCGTACATTCTAACGGCGTCTTTGTCGATCAGGGGACCCATGTGATTCTCCTGGTCCAGCGGATTGCCGATCCTCAGCTGAGCATAGGCATCTGCCAGGGCATTCTTGACCTTGTCGTAGATGCTTTCGTGGATGATGAGCCTGCGGGTAGAGGTACATCTCTGTCCTGCGGTCCCAACGGCACCGAACACGGCACCGATCACGGTCATCTTGATGTCCGCATCCGGGGTGACGATGATGGCGTTGTTCCCACCGAGCTCAAGCAGCGATTTGCCAAGCCTTGCGGCGACCTTTTGCGCGACGATCTTGCCCATGCGGATGGATCCGGTCGCAGAGATCAGCGGGACCCGTTTGTCCGTGGTCATCATCTCACCAACGCGGTAGTCTCCGTTCACCAGGCAGCTGATGCCTTCGGGAAGGCCGTTGGCCTTGAAAACGGAGGCTGCTATGTTCTGGCAGGCGATCCCGCAAAGAGGGGCTTTCTCACTTGGTTTCCAGACGCATACGTCACCACAGATCCAGGCAAGGGCCGTGTTCCATGACCAAACGGCAACCGGGAAATTGAAGGCAGAGACTATACCCACGATCCCCAGGGGATGGTACTGTTCGTACATCCTGTGACCGGGCCTTTCGCTGTGCATGGTCAGGCCGTGCAACTGCCGGGAGAGACCCACTGCGAAATCGCAGATGTCGATCATCTCCTGCACCTCGCCCAGTCCTTCCTGCAGGCTTTTGCCCATTTCGTAGGAAACCAGCTTTCCCAGGGGCTCTTTGAGCTCCCTCAGCCTGTCTCCGAATTGTCTCACGATCTCCCCACGGCGCGGGGCGGGTACCGACCTCCAATGGAGGAATGCCTTTTGAGCCTGTTCAATTACCTTCTGGTAGTCTTCTTCACTGGTTGAGACCACCTTGCCGATCAGCTCTCCGTCAACCGGCGAATAGGATTCTATCACCTCTCCATGCGCAAAATAATCGGAGCCTGTGGAGGATCCCGGGTTCACATCCTTGATGCCCAGTGCCTTCAGGACTTCCTTTATTCCAAAATCAGTTGCCACTAATCCCATATTCTTAAAGTTTTGAATTGATATACATTGTGTTGAGAATGTAAAATTAACAGTATTTGCCCTAAGATTTTGAATTTGACAAAAGAATTTTGCCGGCAGAACCCATTGTTCTGACAAATCCTCAAAAGGCGAGATTTCTGTGAATCAGGCGAAAAAGCTGAAGCAAAGGATCAGAACCTGTAGTTCAGGCCCGAATACAGACCGAAGTAGTAAGGCCTGAAATTCCCGGATTCCCCGGAAAAGGTGTTGAATTGATACTTGAACATGGGTGCAACGTTCAAATACCAGCTGCTGTTGATCTTGTAGTCCAGGTCAAAACCAAGGTTACCACTGAAGTTCCAGCTGTTCAGGTTGCTCGCGCCCCCCAGGTCGGTGATCCCGTCAGACGAGATGAAGGATACCGAATTCCCGGAAAGTACCATGGTACTGAATCCACCTACCACATTGAGTCCCAGTTTCTTGTCGTACAGGTTGTACTTCATTTCAATGGGGAGCTCGTAATACTGCATGAACTGGTTGACGTCACCGGAAACGCCCGAGCGGCTGAGGTCTTTCGCCCCGGCCAGGGAATTTATGCCAGGTGTGAGATAGACCCCTGGTTTGCTGGTGTTTATGTTGTTGTACCCATTTTTCGAAGAAGTGATGAACGCGCTTACGTCATTGGTATTATAGGCAAGGTCCACCCTGTTGATACCCGACTGAATGAACAGCTTCTGAGAGAGCTGGTAGTTCACCCTGACCCCGACGGAAAGAGAATTGTCAGAGCTCTTGGAATTGTCGGAAAGCTCGCTGTTGAGAGGCGAACCGCTCTGCAGCGTATTGTAATAGACCGGTGCCACGGTCGGCCCCACGGACCATTTTTTGTCCGGCTCCTCAGCTGTTTCAACTTTGCTTTTCGGGATGCTTGACATTCTTTCCGTGATGGACTCTGCTTCGCGCAGCTCCTTAATGAACTCATCTTTGTCCACCACGTAGCGGTCCTCTATGTTGGTGTAGACGTTGGCTATGCTGTTCGTCGTGACGATGACCTGGTTGGAGGGCTTCTTGACGAAGATGGGCTGCTCTGTCTCCCTGGAAACCTCTTTGCCCGTTTCGTTCTGAGCGAGATTGACGTCGGCGTTGATCACGGAGGGCTCAGAGGGGGTTTTCGGCTGGTCCTGCACCTCGTTGGCATTCTGCTCCTGGCTGAGCTGCTGTTCCCTCACCATGGGCTGCTCTGTGTCATTGTTGAAGTAGAAAAAGGCAGAGCCCGCAAGCAGCAAGGCAATGGCCGCTGCCGCGCCGAACCTCCTCCACAGGGGCAAGGCTCTTTTTTCAGTGCTCGTAAGCTCCTGGGCGATGCCGTTCCAAACTTGTCTGCTCGGAACGATCTCCAGGTCCTTGAGATTCTCCTGAAAAACCCTGTCTATGTTCTTCTTTTCTAACATCAATCTATAACTGCCCGGCATTCATTTGCCGCTGGCTGAATTCTATTTTTTCCTTCAGGATCAGCCTCGCCCTTGAAAGGTTCGATTTGGAGGTGCCTTCGGCGATCCCCAGAAGATCCGAGATCTCCTTGTGCGAATAACCGTCGAGCACGTACAGGTTGAAAACCATTCGATAGCGCTCGGGAAGCTCCTGAATGATCTTCAGCAGGTACTCCAGGGTTACCTCGCTCTCATCGATCTCGACCTCAACCTCCTCCGGGTAATTCTCCTCCACCAGGTTGAGCACGTTCTTTTGCCTGTAGGTCTGGAGAACCGTGTTGATCACGATCCTTTTCATCCAACCTTCAAAAGAGCCTTTGTGTTGAAACTGACCTATTTTCCTGAAAATCGTGATAAAAGCCTCCTGTAAATTGTCTTCCGCCTCCTGGTAGGTCCTGGAATACTTCAGGCAGACCGGGAACAGCTTACCGGAAAACAGGTGGTAAACCTCCGACTGGGCGATCAGATCTCCTTTTTTACATTTCAGTATGAGTTTCTTCAGACTCATGGGCGCTTTTATCACTCTGTGTTACCACCGGAACCTCTATGGTCAGATAGATGGGATCCCCGTTGTCGTCTTCACCTTGCCAGAACCTGAAAATGTAGGGGCTCACCTGCAGGGCATGAACGCGTATGTTCAATTCCTGCTCCAGCTCCAGGGGTTCACAGCTGTTCTCTTCGACAACCAGTGAGATCACTGCTATGTTCCTTGCCGTTTCATCGTATTCATATAAGATGTCACTCGCAACATAACAGTCATCCGGCACGATATATTTTACCGTAATGTCATAAATCTTTCCAAATTCAAACTCCTCGGGAACCACCGCGTCTTCCGTTGCCAGAAGCTCATAGTGATAATCGGATCCGTCGTTGTCTGAACAGGAAACGAATATTACAACCGCAAAAAGTACGAAAAATATCCTTTTCATGACCTTTTTTTAACACAAAATAATGACCCTTGTTTAAGTAAGATGCCCGTTTGGGAATAGGTTGCGTAAAAATAATTTACTTTTGTTCAAAAACTTGAAGTGGTTTCGTCAGAGATATTTGACATTGACAATGAAGTGCAATTTGAGCAGACTTGCCTTCGGGTCTTTCGTCATCAGGCGAACCTGAATTCCACTTACAGAGAATTCATCCGGCTTCTCGGCCGAAGCCCGGAGCGGGTTCAGAAGCTGACTGACATTCCTTTTCTACCCATTGAGTTTTTCAAGAGCAGAAGGGTTCTTTCTTCTGCGGATGAGGTCGAGATGACCTTTACGAGCAGCGGGACCACGGGTTCCGTGCCGAGCCGCCACCTGGTCACCGACCTTTCGCTCTACGAGCAGAGTTTCAACAGGGGTTTTGAGCTCTTCTACGGATCCCCACGGGACTATACCATACTTGCATTGCTGCCGAGCTACCTGGAGCGGGAGGGCTCTTCCCTGGTCTACATGGCCGACTCCCTGATCCGTTCCAGTCAATCCCAGGCAAGCGGATTCTATCTCCATGAGCTGGAGGAACTGGGAGAAAAGCTGGAAGAGCTGGACGGTTCCGGGAAGGCCGTTTTGCTCCTGGGGGTGAGCTACGCCCTGCTGGACCTGGCGTCCCTCAAGCGATTCCGCCTGAACAACACCATAGTCATGGAAACCGGCGGAATGAAGGGCAGGAGGAAGGAAATGGTTCGGGAGGAGCTCCACGAAGAGTTGAAGAAAGGTTTCGGAGTCTCGGAGATCCATTCGGAATACGGAATGACCGAGTTGCTCTCGCAGGCCTATTCAAAGGGCAACGGGCTCTTTCAATGTCCTCCCTGGATGAAGGTGCTCATTCGCGACACCGAGGACCCCCTAAGCTACCTGGAGCAGGGCAGGACGGGCGGAGTGAACGTGATCGACCTGGCAAACCTCAATTCCTGCAGCTTCATCGCCACCCAGGACCTGGGCAGGAGCAACCCGAAAGGTGGTTTCGAGATCCTGGGAAGATTCGATCATTCCGACATCCGGGGCTGCAACCTCATGGTCGTTTGAGTCGCTGGTCCATATAAGCCATCAATTTCAGGCTGATACGATAGAAGGCATATCCGATCAGCATTCCCAGCAAAGCCCCGCAGATCACGTCGAGCGGAAAATGAACCCCGATGTAGACCCGACTGTAGGCAAACATGAGCGGCCAGATGAAGAACAGCCAGGTATAGGGGTAATGCTTGCGGAGCAAAAGATGCATCAGCAGGCTCACGGCCATTGAGGTGGTTGCGTGCCCTGACACAAAGCTGAAGCTGGAATTGTTCTTCAGGATCCGGATCACCTGGTTGATGGCAGGGTCCCGATTGGGTCGGAGACGCCCAAAGCTGTCCTTGAGAAATACCGTGAACTGATCGGAGAAGGTGACCATCAGGGCGGCCAGCAAAACCAAGGCCAGGCCCTTTTTCCAACCGAATGCTTTGAATATCAGGAAGACGAATACAAGATACAGGGGAATCCAGCTCAACTGATCGGTGGCGATCAGCCAGAACTGATCCCAGCTCTCGGTCCCCATGCCGTTGAGGGCCACCATGAGCTCTTTGTCCGCCTGAATGATTTTGTCGAGAAAGCCCAAGCTACAGATTTCGTTTTATGGGGCCGGTGAGATCGTCGATGTTGTCCTGCACCTTGTTCTTGATCTTTCGGATGTCCTTGTCTATGTCTTTCGCGAGGTCCGCGTCTATTCCCTGCTTTTTCGCACTTTCGGTGATCTCCTTCTTCACCTCGTTGGTGGCATTCTTGAGCTGCTGCATGCCTTTGCCCAGGCCCCTTGCCAATTCCGGCAACTTATCAGCACCAAACAGCATCACAATGATGACAAGGATCACAAATATCTCAGCACCGCTAATAAACAAATACATAATGCAAGGATTAGGGCACAAAGATAATACAAATACCTTTCGATAGAACAAACTGCATCCCTGCTAGCGGTATCTCCAGCTGCTGAGATCGGCGCCTGCAGGGGCTGATTCCTCTATCCTTTTCATGATCTTGGGCACGTACATGGAGTTGTACCTCAGCCTGGAAATGTGGTTCGGGTTCTCCTGGTCGCCGTTCCAGCAGTGCTCTGCCCGGTCTCCGTAGTCCACTTCCCCGTCATAATATGGGTCCGTGGTGTTTTCGAGAAAGTCCTCCATGAGATAGACCGCGTTGTTCAGGTAGTAGTTGTCCATGTCTCCGCAGTAGAGGTGGATCTTGCCCCTGAGCTTGGGGCCCAGCTTGTCCCAGTCCCGTTCCATGATGTGCCGCAGGTCGTAGTTCTCCTTCCAGTAGTTCGCGACCTCCTGATCGATCTCGCCGCTGTATTTGTCCCAAAGCCGCTTCGGATAACCATCCTCTCCCTGAGGGGAATAGGTGGCCTCCCAGATGTCCCACTGCTGCCCTGACCTCGACCTGTCGCCAAGGACGAGCTCCAGGTGGTTGTATTCACGGGTCGTTATGGTCACCTGCCCGAGATGGTCTCTGTGCCCCGGCACCTCCACCTTCTTGAAATCACTTTCGTAATAGTAGGCGTTCTTGTCCGAGTAGATGTCGGTCAGGCAATAGGCCCTGAAATCGATCGGGTCGGGGCAGGCGGCAAAGCAGCCGTTGTACTCGTCGGGGTACATGACCTGCACCGCGAGGGCCTCCCAGCCACCCGTGGATCCACCGTAGAGGAACCGTGACCAGCCTTCACCGATCCCCCTGAACTGCTCTTCGATATGGGGAATGAGCTCGTAGGTGATCGCGTCTCCATAGGGTCCCTGGTTGGCCGAGTTCACGGCATAGGAATCGTCATAATAGGGGGTGGGATGCTGGATCTCGATGATCAGGAACCTCGGGAACTCGGGGTCGTTCCATCGCTTGTAGAAGTCATAGGCCTCCTGTTGCTGGATGATGTTGTAGCCCTCCACGCCAAAGCGATCCGAATAGTCGGGCTCAAGGCCCTCATCCGGAGGCGTGGTCCTGAAGCCCCCGAAGTCCGAGGGGAAATGCCCGTGGAACACCATCAGGGGATATTTTGCCTCGGGGTGTTTGTCAAAGTCCTTCGGCAGCAGCACGTGAGCGCCAAGGTACATGTCTCGCCCCCAGAATGCCGACAGCTTTTCAGACTTGATCCTGACGTGTTTGATCCATTCGGTGTCCTTGGGCTGCTCGATCTCGGGGATCACCTGGTCCATGACCAGGTCCAGGTCCACCTTGCCCTTTTCCGCAACGGTCACCCTGACCGGCGTGCTGTAAAGGTTTCCCGGAGACCGGTTCCATTGTTGCCCTTCCCCGTTGTCCATGGGCAGTTTCACCTGGTGCCCGGTGGAGAGGTTGAAGGTCTCGTAGACGTGAAGCAGGGCCTGTACGTAGTATTCGCCGGGTTCCAGCTCGGAGAGGCTTTCGAAGGGAAACCCGAAGGCCTTTTCATCCATGGCCACGGATTCGCCCGGGGCCAGTCCTTCCACGTTCATGCCGAACACGGGTTGGGCGCTGAGACCTGCATTCACCTGGAATCTCGGCTCCGACTTGTCATTGTTGGCAAAGATGAGCAGCAGCCTGCCGTCAAGTGCCTTTTCGGAAACCGCTTCCGTGAACGACATCCTTACACTCGCCTTCGGGCTGTCCCCGGACGGAGCGCCACACCCGGACAAAAGCAATCCGGAAAGGAGAAAAACGAATAGGGAGGCCAGAGAAGGCCTTCGATACAACAGGTCAGTCAAAAGTGGTTTCATGATCTAGGGTTTTGTTCTATTTTTTTGAGAGCATGCGCTTGATCTCATTGAGCTTCATCAGGGCCTCGATCGGGGTCAGGCTGTCGATGTCGGTGCTCAGGATCTCGTCTTTGATCTCTTCCAGCAAAGGGTCATCCAAATTGATGAAGCTCAGCTGTATGTCCTTTTCGGCTGCGTTCTTCAGCTTCTCCTGCATCTCTTCCGAGGCGTGGCTCTTCTCCAGGTGCTTGAGCATCTTGTTGGCCCTGTGAAGCACCGAGCCGGGCATCCCGGCGAGTTTGGCGACGTGGATCCCGAAACTGTGCTTGCTGCCCCCGGGCACGAGCTTTCTCAAAAAGATCACGTTCTCCTTTAGCTCCCTGACCGACACGTTGAAGTTCTTGATGCGCTCAAAGGACTCGCTCATGTCGTTGAGTTCGTGGTAGTGCGTGGCGAACAGGGTCTTGGCCCGGGTCGGGTGCTCGTGCAGGTACTCGGCGATGGCCCATGCGATGGAGATCCCGTCATAGGTGCTGGTGCCCCTGCCGATCTCGTCGAGCAGGATCAGGCTCCTCTCCGACAGGTTGTTCAGGATGTTGGCCGTCTCGTTCATCTCCACCATGAAGGTCGATTCTCCCATGGAGATGTTGTCACTTGCCCCCACCCGTGTGAAGATCCGGTCCACGATCCCGATCCGGGCATTCTGGGCCGGAACGTAGGAACCGATCTGGGCGAGCAGCACGATCAGCGCGGTCTGTCTCAATATTGCCGACTTACCGCTCATGTTGGGCCCGGTGATCATGATGATCTGCTGCAGGTTCCGGTTGAGCACCACGTCGTTGGCGATGTACTCCTCCCCGGGAGGCAGCTGCCTTTCGATCACGGGGTGACGGCCGTGGCTGATCTCGATGTCGGTGGTCTCATCGATAACGGGTCGGACGTAGTTGTTCTTAAGGGCGAGCTCCGCAAAGGAGCATAGGCAGTCGATCCGGGCCACGACTGCAGCATTGCGCTGCACCCTGCTGATATAGGCGAGCATGTGCTCCAGGAGCTCCCGGTAGATCTCCTGCTCGATCAGGCCGATCTTTTCCTGGGCGCCCAGGATCTTGGCTTCGTATTCTTTGAGCTCCTCCGTGATGTAGCGCTCCGCAGACACCAGGGTCTGCTTCCGGATCCACTCCTCGGGCACCTTGTCCTTGTGCGTGTTCCTGACCTCGATATAGTACCCGAAGACATTGTTGAATGCGATCTTCAGGCTGCTGATCCCGGTTCTTTCGATCTCCCTCTGCACCAGCTCCTCGAGGTAGTTCTTCCCCGAGGTCGAAATGTGCCTGAGCTCGTCGAGCTCGGCGGAAACGCCGGCCCGGATGGAATTTCCCTTCAGGATGCTCACCGGGGCATCTTCCCGCAAGGTCTTCTCTATTCTCTGCGTCAGCTCGCTGCAGGGATCCAGCTGCCCGGCCAGGGCCCCGAAGGCCTCATGACCTGAGGACTCGGCCTTCTCCCTGATCCCGGGAAGGCTGTTCAGTGAGTCCTTGAGCAGGACGACTTCGCGTGGCCCGATCTTCGCCGTGGCCACCTTGGAGATCATTCGCTCAAGGTCGTTCATGGCATCGATCTCCTCACGAAGGAAATCCCGCAGGCTCTCATCCCGGATCAGGTGCCTGACCACCTCGTGCCTGCTGCGGATGTCTTCCGGGCTCTTCAGTGGCAGGGCGAGCCATCTTTTCATCATGCGGCTTCCCATTGGCGAGACGGTCTGGTCTATGATGTCCAGGAGCGACACCCCACCGGGCGAGGTCGGGCTGTGAAGCTCGAGGTTGTTCATGGTGAACCGGTCCATCCAGACGTATTCATCCTGCACCAGGCGCTGGATCGATCGAATATGCTCCAGCCTGTCGTGCTGGGTTTCCGAGAGATAGTGCAGGATGACCCCCGCCGCAACCTTTCCTGCCTTGAGGTCATCGATCCCAAAGCCTTTCAGGGAATTGACCTCAAAATGGGATCTCAGGATCTCTGCAGCTGCGTCTTCCTGGAACACCCAGTCGTCGAGGTAGAAGGTGTAAAAATCGGTCCCGTACCGTTCGCTGAACTCTGTTTTTCGCTTCTTCTCCACCAGCACCTCGCTAGGCTTGAAGCTCTGCAGGAGCTTTTCGACATAATCCGGCTTGCCCTCGCTGCAGAGGAACTCTCCCGTGGAGACGTCGAGGAAGGCGACGCCACATCGCTTCTTGTCCAGGTGAACGGCACAGAGGAAATTGTTGCTCCCGGACTGAAGCACCTCGTCATTGAGGGAGACTCCCGGGGTCACGAGCTCCGTCACCCCCCGCTTTACGATCTTCTTGGCAAGCTTGGGGTCTTCCAGCTGGTCGCAGATGGCGACACGGAGCCCGGCTTTTACCAGTTTGGGCAGATAGGTGTTGAGGGAATGATGCGGGAAACCGGCCAGCGCGGTCTCGCTTTCCGACCCGGAACCTCTCTTGGTGAGGACGATTCCCAGGATCCTGGCTGCCTTCTTGGCGTCGTCCCCGAAAGTCTCATAAAAATCACCCACGCGGAACAGGAGCACCGCATCGGGATACTTCGCCTTGATGCTGTTGTATTGCTTCATCAAGGGTGTGACTTTCTTTGACTTGGTAGTGGCCAATGAGCAGGAGATTTCAAAGGGTTGAAGGCAAAGATAGGATTTTAGGCCTAATCCGGAAACAAAGTCAGAGCGGATGCGAAATCTTCTTTACCTTTGGCCAGATGCTTTAAAATATGCGCAAACTCAAGAACAGCGAACTGGAAAGACTTGGAGTGGAGGAGTTCAAGAAGACCGAAAAGATCCCGCTCATGGTCGTCCTTGACAACATCCGCAGCCTGAACAACATCGGGTCGGTCTTCAGGACCGCCGACGCCTTCCTGGTAGAGCGGATCTACCTGTGCGGGATCACGGCTACCCCACCTCACAAGGAGATACACAAGACCGCGCTCGGCGCCACGGATTCCGTCGACTGGACCTATTCGGAAAGCACGGAGGACCTGGTCAGGGAGCTGAAGTCGCAGGGGGTAAAGGTGCTTGCGGTGGAGCAGGTCGAATCCAGCCTCCCCCTGAACAGCTTTGTGCCGGGGAAGGACAGCAGGTACGCGGTTGTGTTTGGGAATGAGGTCAAGGGCGTGCAGCAATCCGTGGTCAATCTGTGCGATGCCTGCCTGGAAATCCCCCAATTCGGGACCAAGCACTCGCTGAATGTTTCCGTCAGCTGCGGGGTCGTCCTTTGGGACCTGTTTGCAAAACTCCGGCTCTGATCCCATCTAAATTTTGGAAATATTTTAACAGCTTTCATTTCAAAGTTTGTTATTTTCGCTGAACCGCCAAGAATTTAGGCGACGGCCTGTTATGAGAGAAGAGAAACAGAGAAGATATGACCTTGCATATCTCAAAATGGCTAAGGAGTGGTCCAAACTGTCGCATTGCAAGAGAAAGCAGGTGGGTGCGCTTATCGTCAAAGACAAAATGATCATTTCCGACGGATACAACGGAACCCCAACGGGTTTTGACAACTGTTGCGAGGACGAGGAAGGGAATACCAAGTGGCACGTTCTGCACGCCGAGGCCAATGCGATCCTGAAGGTCGCATCCTCCACGCAGGGATGCAAGGGCGCAACTCTCTACATCACCCTTTCTCCGTGCAAGGAGTGCAGCAAGCTCATCCACCAGTCCGGGATCCGCAGAATGGTTTACTCCCAGGCCTACAAGGACAATTCGGGAATAGATTTCCTGAAGAGAGCAAATGTTGAGATCTTGTATTTACCACTTGATCAATAGTTTACGGCTAAATGGACAAAAAAACAAAAATATTCCTGCCCCTGATCATCGCGGCTTCGATAGCCCTGGGCATCTTTCTCGGGACTTCCCTGAACTACCAGAAGAAGACCATCACCTTCTTCGGGGGAACGCCCCAGGAGCGAAAGATCAAGAGACTGATCGATTACATCCAGTACGAATACGTGGACGAGGTGAACACCGACAGTCTGCTGGACGGGACCATCAAGAACATGCTCGACAAGCTCGATCCGCACTCGGTGTACATTTCGGCCCGCGAGCTGGAACAGGTTTCCGAGTCCATGAATGGCAAATTCGTGGGCATTGGGATCCAGTTCAGGATGCATCGCGATTCGCTCACCGTCATCAAGGTCCTCGATGAAGGACCCAGCAAAAAGGCGGGCATAAAGGCGGGAGACAGGATCCTGGTGGCGAACAATGACACCCTCTACGGCAGGAACATCAACAGCAATTACATCATGAAGACCCTCAAGGGCAAGCCTAACACGCCTGTTGACATCACCGTTTACCGAAAATCAGAGGACCGAATGCTGCCTTTCACCATCATCAGGGGAGAGGTGCCGATCAAGAGCGTAGATGCCCACTACATGATCACCGACGAGCTGGGCTACATCAAGATCAACAAGTTTGCGGCAACGACCTATGAGGAATTCAAAGCCTCGCTTGACGACCTGATCGACCAGGGGATGAAGAAGCTGGTGCTGGACCTCAGGCACAACCCGGGTGGATACATGCAGGTGGCCACCCAGATCATAGATGAGTTCCTGGAGGATGGCAAGCTCATCGTTTTCACCAAGAACAAAAAGGAACGGATCGACGAGACCTTCGCGACCGGGAAGGGAGATTTCGAGGACGGGCACGTTTTTGTGCTGATCAATGGGGCCTCAGCCTCGGCGAGCGAGATCGTTGCGGGGGCACTGCAGGACAATGACAAGGGAACCATCGTGGGCAGGAGGTCTTTCGGGAAGGGACTGGTTCAGCAGGAGATGCAGCTGGGGGACGGATCCGCCGTCAGGCTGACCGTGTCGAGGTATTACACCCCGACCGGCAGGTCGATCCAAAAACCCTACGAGAACAAGGGGGACAACGAATATTTCAACGAATTTGAAAGAAGGTACGACGACGGGGAGCTGACCAGTGCCGACAGCATAAAGGTCAACGACACCCTGAAGTATGTCACGCCCAAGGGCAAGGTGGTATACGGAGGCGGCGGGATCATCCCGGACGTGTTCGTCGCCCTGGACACGACCATGTTCTTCGACAACATGCACTACCGCAGGCTGAATGAATTCGTCTTTGACTATTTCGATCAGCACCTTGACGAGTTTGAAGGCTGGACGCTGCAACGATTCGAGAACGAGTTCGACCTGGATGGAAGGATCTATCGCCGCTACATGGATTTCATCGAGAGCGACGGCTCGGAAATGGAACCGGGAGAAGAAGAAAACCTCAGGTTATACATCAAAGCCCTCTTTGCGCAACAGCTTTTTGACGTGAATGCCTACTTCAAGATCATCAATCAGCAGGACAAGATGCTAGAAAGGGTCATTGAGCTCGACAGGGAAGGCTATCCCCTGGAACCCTGATCATCCCTTTGGAACAGAATCGTGAACCATGGCAGTATTGCCCCCGTTCCACAAGGTGAGTATGTCTGTGGCCACGTGCGCCCCGCTGCCCGCAGCCATGGCGAACTGGCTTCTCCATCCTGCGAGGACCCCTGCGACATAAAGGTTCTCATCCACCAGGTGATTTGAATTCTTCAACCGTATCCTCTGCTTGGCCGCAGGCAGGTTCGGATGGGGCTCCACGTATTGCATGAGGCCTTCTATGTTGAACAGGTTCGACGGACCCACTGCCACGACTACCAAGGCCGAGCTGTAGCTGTTCTTGTTGGTGACAACTTCAAAGCCCGAATCGGTCTTGTGCACCGCGGTGACCTTTTCCTTTTCGATCTGAACCACGTGAGGATAGCAGCTCTTCAACTGTTCCCTGCCGCTCTCCAGCAACTCGTTTCCCGTGGTACCAGGAGCGATGCCCAGCACGTTGTTGAACAGGGCCCCGTCAAGCGCCGAGCCCCTCTGGTGCATGATAATCCCTATCTTCTTGTCTGCGGCAAAAGGCTTGTTAACGGCAGAGCCCAATACCAGGGCGCAGGACATTCCGGCCGCGCCTCCCCCGATGATCAAAACGTCAAAATCCATAAGAAAAATGTTATCTGTTGTTCAGCCCGTCCCTTATTGAATCAGACCTCCGACATGGGTGGCGAACAGTTTGACCGCAATGGCCATCAAGACCACTCCAAAAATCTTCCTGATCACACTGATCCCTCCGGAACCCAGCATTTTCTCGATGCGGGTAGAGGATTTCAGGACAAGGTATACAAAGATAACATTCAAAATGATAGCAATGATGATGTTCACCGATTGAAATTCGGCTTTCAGCGACAGAATGGTTGTCATCGTGCCCGCACCTGCGATCAGCGGGAAGGCCAGCGGCACGATGCTCGCGGTGCTCGGGGTCTCTTCCTTGTGGAGGTTCACGCCAAGTATCATTTCCAGGGCGATGAAAAACAGGACGAAGGAACCGGCAACGGCAAAGGAATAGACGTCAATGCCGATCAGGTTGAGGATCTGCACCCCCAGGAACAGGAACAGGATCATGATCAGCATGGCGACGATCGAGGCCTTTTCGGATTGGATATGCCCGACCTTCTGACGCAGGCCGATTATGATTGGGATGCTTCCGATGATATCAATTACTGCGAACAGGACCATTCCGGCTGTTGCGATCTCTTTCAGGTTCACTTCCATGGCAAAAAAATTTAGGGCGCAAATGTACTCAATTCATTGAGATTTTACCAAGAAAAGATATGCCTGTAACTGCTTGATAATGAAGATATGGGAAAAGAGTGTATTTTTGTCCGAAATTGGCCCGCTCACCGGGCCATCAAAGGCAGAAGATGTTTCAGTTGGGAAAGACCATCATATCTGAAGAGGTCCTGGAGAAAGAGTTCGTTTGCAATCTCAGCGCCTGCAAAGGGGCCTGTTGTGTGGATGGAGATGCGGGGGCTCCCCTGGAAGAGGAGGAGCTGGAGCAGTTGCGCAGGCACTTCCCTGTGCTTAAAGAATACCTGAGAGAGGAGGGCTTGCGCGCGATCGAAGAGCAGGGTCTCTACACCACCAATGAGCAGGGGGAGCATGAGACACCCCTGATCGACGGCAAGGACTGCGCTTACGTGATCTATGACGACAAGGATCAGGCCCTGTGCGGCATTGAAGAGGCCTACAACCAGGGGGAGATCGACTTTAAGAAGCCGATCTCCTGTCATTTGTACCCCATACGCATCCGCCAGTACAGTGAGTTCGCCGCGGTCAACTACCACAAGTGGGAAATCTGCGACGATGCCTGCGCACTCGGGAAAGAGCTGAGCGTCCCGGTCTATGTTTTCGTGAAACAGGCCCTGATCCGGAAGTTCGGGGAAGAGTGGTACAGGCAGCTGGAAGAAATTGCCGGTAAGAGTGCCGAAAAAACCAGGTAAAGCAGCCGGGAATGATTTGCAGACTCTTGTTCTTTCTGATCCTTATGATGCCCGCCCTGAGCTTGGGGCAGGGAATCACCCTGGAGCATGTCAGGGAGGTCAACCGCGAGGCATTGAAGCTGAACCGGGAAGGGGAGTTTGAAAGGGCAGAGTCTATCCTTGAAGAATTGTTGTCGGAACTGGATGAGGACGATTCGGAGATCAAATACAAGGCGGTCACCTGGCAGACCCTGGCCAAGGTGGCCATGAACCTGGGCAACTATCCCCGATCCTTTGAGCTGGCGAGGAAATCACTGGATTTCGGCCTTGCGAAGGGTGACAGTCTCAATATGGCTGACAATTACAACACCATAGGCATAAACCACTACTTCCTTTCGGATTATGACAGCACGACCTATTATTATGAGAAATCCCTCGAGATCAAGAGGCGAATAGACAATGACCCCTATTCTCTTGCCGTATCAGAATACAACCTCGGAATTGTCTACGAGGACCTCGGGATGCCTGACAAGGCACTGGAGCTTTATCTGGCGGCTGAGAAGAACCTGCTTGAGACGGAATCGCGAGAGACCTTCCTTTCTGACGTCTATGTTGGCATCACCCACATTCATTTTTATGGAGGGGAGATGGAGAAGGCGGAGTTCTACGCGGAAAAAGCCCTGGAAGAAGGGCTAAGGACCTACGGGGAGGACAACCCGAACATCACCTTCATCTACACTTCCTATGCCAATATCCTGGAATACCAGGAAAGATACGGGGAAAGCATTGAGATACTGGAGAAGAGCCTGGACATCCGGAGGGAAAAATACGGCGAGGACCACCGGTGGACCTGTGAGAGCTATTATGACCTGGCCAATGTCTATTCACTGGCAGGGCAGCCGGAAAAGGCGGAGGAACTGTACAGGCGCGCCATAGCCATTGGTGAGAAAACAAAAAGCCGCCAATACCTGGCCTACGCGAAGACCTACCTGGCGGGGCTGAACCTCGACCAGGCGAAAAACCTCGGGGAGGCGGAGCAACTGCTGAAGAGTTCCCTAAATGAGCAGAGAGAGATCTTCGGAGAAAGGAACGAGGTGGTCTCTGAAAACTATACCCGCCTGGCCAGGCTGGAACGGATCCGTAAGAACGACGAGGCATTTTTCGATTACGTGAACAAAAGTCTCAACTCATCAGGCTATGTCAGGGATAGCCTGGGACAGGTGACCGCGCCCTATCACGCCCTGGAAACTCTTATGCTCCTCGGGCAATGGCACCTGGACAAATACGAGGAGGCCGATGAGGAGGCCCACCTGCTCAGTTCTTTTGCCCTGCTTGATGAACAGGTGGAGCTGATCAGTCACATACAGAAGAATTTCTCGACCGACAGGTCAAAGATCAATCTAGTAAAGGAATACCGCGAAGTTTACGAATCGGGAATGAACCTGTGCTGGGAGCTGTGGGAGCGAACCCGGGATCCCAGATACGTGGAAAAGGCCTTTGACCTCTCGGAAGCCAACAGGAACAGCACCTTGCTGGGGGGTCTTCAGGAGATCAGGAACAAGTTGCTTTCCGACCTTCCGGAAGACCTGATCGACTTTGAAAAGGGAGTCAAGAGCGAGCTGGAAAAGGTCAAGATGGACCTGTACTATGAAAAGTCGGCACAGAATCCTGACAAGGAGCTGCTTGCCGAACTGATGAACAGGAGGATCCGGCTCTCCTATTCGATCGACAGCCTCTATGAGACCTTTTCACGAGACTTCCCCAAGTACCGCGACCTCAAGAAACAGGACCGGGACGTTGACATCCCCGACCTGCAGCTCCGGCTCCGTGGAGAGGACCAGCTGCTTTCTTATTTCCTGGGGGAAGAGATGATCTATTCTATTGCGATCACCAAGGACACAGTCAGGTTTTTGAGAAATGACAATGCCGTCGAGGTCAGGGAAAAGACAGATGAGTTCAGGAACCGGCTCATTGAAAGAAAGGAAGTGCTTGGAGTGGCCCAGGACCTGTTTCGTCATCTGGCCAGACAACAGCTCGATCCGTCGAGAAAAAATATCATTGTCGTCCCGGACAACGTGCTGAGCTACGTACCCTTCGAGATCCTGACCGATGAGGAGGAGAGACATCTGATCGAAGATTATTTTATCAGCTATACCGGAAGTGCGGGAATTTTCCTCGAATTGAAGAACGATTTCTTCGACTATGGGTACGAAAAGAACTGGGCGGGGTTTGCACCCGTTTACGAGAATGACCTTGGACTTCCAGCCAATGAAGATGAGGTGCGACGGATCGCCGAACGTTGCAAGGGTGACAGCTTTCTCGGAGAGGAGGCCAGCAGGCAAAACTTCCTTGGGAGCGTCAAGAAGTACGGGGTGCTTCACCTTGCGATGCATGCGACAATAGACAACATCAACCCCAAATACAACAAGCTGCTGTTCTCGGATGGAGAGCTTAGCTCTGCCGAGATCTACCTTTCGGAAATGAAAGCCAGGCTGGCTGTTTTAAGTGCCTGCAACACCGGGTTCGGGAAACTGGAAGAGGGTGAAGGAGTGATGAGCATGGCTCGGGCCTTTCATTTTAGCGGCGTTCCTTCTGTTGTAATGAGCCTTTGGAAGGTCCCTGACAGGGAGACCAAGATCATCATGCTTCATTTTTACGATCATCTGAAAAAAGGAGAGTCATTGGATGAAGCCCTGAGAAAGGCCAAATTGGATTATTTGGATGAAACACCCGATCCTGCTTTGAGACATCCCTATTATTGGGCAGGTTTTGTAATAAACGGAAATACAGAGGGCCTGGACTTTGCCGCAGACAAAACGCAACTTATCCTGGGCCTGGGCTCCGCACTCTTGTTGCTACTTGGGATATTGGTGGTTGCAGCAAGGAGGAAAAGAAGAACATCGTCACTTCAATGACTCCGATAATTCTGTCGCTTCTTCCTTCATGAACCGAAGCTCCTGGTTCTGGTCTTTCAGCTTGTCGAGATAACGCAGTGCTTCCCTGTCCTTGTTTTGCCTGAGGTAGGCGAGGGCAAGATACCACTCTGCCTTCTGCTGCCAGTCCAGGTCTTCAATGGAGCCGTCCGAGGCTTCCGAAAGAGGAAGCAGAGTTTCGATCGCCTCCTGTGTCTTGTCAACGGAAAGGTAGCACATGGCCTTGTAGAACCTGACGTATTTTGCTCCCGGGTTCCCAACCGAGTTGAACAGGTTTATCGCCTTGTGGTATTCCCCGGTTTCATAGGCCAAAAATGCCCTGTACTCTATCGTGTTCATCTCTTCTCCCCTCACGATGGGAAGAACCGTGTTCCTGTAGGGCTCAAAGTAGTTTTCAAAAATTCTCTCATTGGAAGGGAAAACATAGTTCTTCACCGCCCAGGATCCAAAGGAAAGGATAAGGGCAAGGCTTGCCGCCACCAACCATTTTGAGGGCAGCATCCCAAATTGGAAATTTCGTTTGAGCTTGCTTTCAAACTGAACGAGGGTCTCCTTCAGCTCTTCGTTCTGGTGCTGGGTGATCACCCTCTTGAGATCCTTCTGAAACAGGAATTCCTTTTTGAACTCCTCGTCGTTTTGAATCAGGTCATTGAACTCGATTCTTTGCTTGGCGTTCAGGGAGTTCTCAAAATACCCCTCTATCAAATCAAGATTTTTCATGATGCTTCTTCACCAGGTCTTTCAGTTGCCTTATACAACGCGATTTCTGGCTTTTTAATACTTTCTTGTTGCTATATTTCAATATTTCCTGGATCTCATCCAGGGTGTACCCTTGATAATAAAAAAGCTGCAGGATGCTTCTGCATCGATCTCCCAGCTCGCCGAAGCACTTCTTGAGCACTCTCTGTTCATTAGTTAGGTCATTTCCATCAAGGTTAACATCAAAATCCAAATTTTCTTGCAGAAGGTCTATGTCCTCCGTCAGATCCTCCCGGGAACGCACCCTGAAATTGTGGTAGATCTTGTATTTTCCGATGGCAAAAAGGTAGGTTGAGATATTGCTCTGCAAGCTGTCTATCCTCCCGTTGACGGCATTGTCCCTCAAAACGATTATGGCGTCCTGGTAGATGTCCACGGCATCCTGCTCCTCGATGTTGTACTTGCGTGAGAAGTTGATGAATCCTTCGCGGTTCTCCACGTAGATCTTCTCAAGGATCTTTTTGTCTCCTTTCTTGAGCAGGTCAATGATATTTTTCAATTCGCCGTCAGCCATTCTCGCAAAGTAAATAAAAGATAATGATTTGTCACAGGTTTCGGGTTCAATACGCCCTTCAAAGGTATGAATGGAGAATCCCTTTGCCCGACGAATATCCATTCAGGAAGTAAGGGTGAACCCCAGCAATACAAAGACTCATTTCCATACATTTTCCATATCCTCAAGGGTCTTGCCCCGGGTTTCGGGCACATATCTCCAGACCAGAATCATGGCCAGCAAGGCCATGGCCCCATAGATCCAGTAGGAAAAACCGTGATTGAATTTCTCGATCAGGAAACTGTTCTTGTCCATCAGGGGAAAGGACCATGAGACGAGATAGTTGGACATCCATTGGGCGGCAACGGCTATTGCCATGGCCCTGCCTCGTATTTTGTTAGGGAACATCTCAGACAGGAGAACCCAGGTGACCGGGCCCCAGCTCATGGCGAATCCGGCCACGTAGACCAGCATGCAGACCAGGGAGAATAGTCCCACTGCTTTGACGGAGAAACTTGTGCCCAGCGCGAACATGGCAAGGCTCATCACCAGGGCACCTGCCATCATCAGTGGCTTTCGCCCGAGCCTGTCCACCGTAAGGATGGCCAGCACGGTGAAGGTCAGGTTCACGGCCCCGACGATGATGGTCTGCAATAGTGCGACGTCTGTTTTCGACCCCATGCTCTTGAAGATCTCCGGCGCATAGTACAGCACCACGTTGATCCCGACGAACTGCTGGAAAACGGAAAGCAGGACCCCGATGAGGATCACGGCAAAGCCATAGGAGAACAGCTTACCCGACCGGTGGGCCAGGGTCTCCTGGATCTCCTTCAGTATCACCTGGGCCTTTCCCCTGCCGTTGACCCGGGTAAGGACCTGCAGGGCCTTTTCGGGCCTTGACCTGAGGACCAGGGAGCGCGGAGTGTCGGGTACGAACAAAAGCAGGACCAGGAAGAGCCCGGCAGGGATCATCTCAGAAGCGAACATCCATCTCCAGCCCACTGAATTCAGCCAGGATTCATTCCCCCGCCCGGCAATGTAGAAGTTGACAAAATAGACCAGGAGCATCCCAAAGATGATCGCGAACTGGTTCATCGAGACGAGCCTGCCCCTGATCTCAGCCGGGGCGATCTCAGAAATATAGAGGGGGGAAAGCATGGAAGCCAGGCCGACCCCGATGCCTCCGAGGATGCGATAGAAGATGAAATGGTTGATGAAGCTGTGGTCTCCTTTGCCGACCGGAGCGAAGAAGATCTCGGGCATGGCAGATCCTATTGCTGAGACCAGGAAGAGGATCGCCGCAAGCACAAGGCCGTTTCTTCTGCCCAGATTTCTGCTGATCCATCCACCGGAAATTCCACCCAGGATGCAGCCGATCAGGGCGCTGGAGACCAGCGCTCCCAGCCTTGAGTTGGCGGACAGCTCTGCAAGGCCGAGGGGTTCCACGAAAAAGCTCTCCAGAGAGCTCACGGTGCCGGAAATGACCGCGGTGTCATATCCGAACAACAACCCTCCCAGGGTGGCGACCAGGGTCAACTTGACCAGATAGCCTGTGCTGTGTTCCTGACTAGCTTTCAAAGGAGCTGCTTAAATGTACTGGTTGATGATGTTCTCGAACAATTCCTGCTTTCCGCTCTGAAGCTCCAGCTCCCCGTTCTCGAGGGCCAGCTCATAGAGATCTTCGAGCTTCAGCTTTCCCTGCTCGAACTCCTTTCCCTTGCCGGAATCGAAAGAGCTGTAGCGCTCTTCTCGAAGGGCTTCATAGGCAGAGGAGGTCAATATCCGGTCTGCGGTCAACAGGGCCCTGGCAAAGGTGTCTGCACCCCCGATGTGCGCATGGAAGACGTCTTCCCGATCTGTCGAGTTGCGCCTGATCTTGGCGTCGAAATTCACTCCTCCTCCCTGCAAGCCTCCTGCCTTGAGGAAGACCAGCATGGCTTCAGTGACTTCGAGGATGTTGTTCGGGAACTGGTCTGTGTCCCATCCATTCTGGTAGTCACCGCGGTTGGCGTCAATGCTTCCCAGCATGCCTGCCCTGGCGGCGACTTCCAGCTCGTGCTGAAAGGTGTGCTGGGCCAGGGTGGCGTGATTGACCTCCACGTTGATCTTGAAGTCCTTGTCCAGGCCGTATTCCCGCAGGAAGCCGATGGACGTTGCTGCGTCGAAATCGTACTGATGCTTGGAGGGCTCCATGGGTTTGGGCTCGATGAAGAAATTCCCCCTGAAACCCTGGCTGCGGGCATAGTCCCTGGCCATTCCGAGAAACCTTCCGATATGGTCCAGCTCCCTGGGCATATCGGTGTTCAGCAGTGACATATAGCCCTCACGGCCGCCCCAAAAAACGTAGTTCTCGCCTCCCAGCTCCATGGTCGTGTCCAAAGCGAGCTTGATCTGTCCGCCCGCCCTGGCCAGCACCTTGAAATCGGGATTGGAAGCGGCTCCGTTCATGTACCTGGGGTGTGAAAAGCAGTTGGCCGTTCCCCAGAGAAGCCTGATCCCGGTATCCTTCATCTTCTGTTTGAGGTAGTCGGTTATTAGCCGCAGCCTTTTCTCAGACTCGGAGAAGGTGGGCGCCTCCCGTACCAGGTCGAAATCGTGGAAGCAGAAATAGTCAAAGCCCATCTTGCCGATGAACTCGAAGGCGGCGTCCGCTTTGTCGCGTGCGGCCTTGAGCGGGTCTGAGCTCCTGTCCCAGGGGAAGTCCTGCGTTCCCGAGCCAAAAGGATCGGCCCCCTGTCCGCAGAAGGTGTGCCAGTAGGCCACCGCGAACTTGAAGTGGTCACGCATGGTCTTCCCGGCAACGACCTGTTCCGGGTTGTAGTATTTGAAGGCGAGCGGGTTGTCGGACTCCCTTCCCTCGTAACGGATCTTTGGTATGCCTTTGAAGTATTCCCTTTCTTTCATTTCAGGTGTTGTTTAAGATTAGTTCAAGTTCATTCTTCCAGAGCTCATAGGCCTTTTGATAGGGTTCTCTGTCCCTGGCGGGCTCGTGGGTCAGGACGTGGTCGTTTTCCAGCACGAGCTTGCCGTAGGCGTCGAAATCGCCCAGGTGGAGCCCGGCGGCACGCGCTGCGCCGATGGCTCCGGTGGTATCATAGATCTCGATCTTCCTGGAGATGAGCGTCGCGACGGTCACGGCGAAGATCTCGGAGCGGAAGAGATTGTCATTCCCGGCCCGTATCGAGTCGAGCTCTACGCCGTCTCCGCGGAGGATCTCTATGCCGTAAACGAAGGAAAAGGCGATGCCCTCAAGGGCGGCCCTGCACAGGTGCCCCTTATTGTGCTTGTTCAGATTCAGGTTCAGGATGCGCGTCCCGATGTTCCTGTTGTTCAGCATTCGCTCTGCCCCGTTCCCGAATGGCAGCAGGCAAAGACCCTCGCTTCCGACCCCGGTTTCGGAGGCCAGCCGGTTCATTTCCTCGTAAGAATTGACAGCCAGGTTGTTGAGCAACCATCGGTACTGAATCCCGGCGCCGTTGATGCACAGGAGCTTTCCGATCCTCGGATCCCCGCCCGGGGTGTAATTCACATGGGCAAAATTGTTTATCCGGGAGGTCTCCCGGTTCGAAAGGCTGTTCGAAACCGCATAGACAACCCCCGAAGTGCCCCCGGTGGCAGCGACCTCGCCCGGTTGCAGGACATTCAGGGAAAGCGCATTGTTAGGCTGATCCCCGGCGCGATACAGCAAGGGTGTGCCTGCTGTGAGTCCGCTTTCGAGCGCAGCCTGCTCGCTCACTTCTCCCTGGAAGCCGAAGGTTTCAACGAGCTTGGGGACAAGGGTCCCTTCGATGCCGTAGTAATCCAGCAGGAACTGCGCGGGTCGGTCCAGCTCAAAGTCCCAGAGCACGCCTTCGGACAGGCCCGAAAGCGTGGTGGTCATCCGACCGCTTAGGCGATAGGCAATATAGTCACCGGGCAGCATGAATTTGGCCACTTTCCCATAGATTTCCGGCTCGCTCTGCCTGACCCAGCTCAACTTCGAGGCAGTGAAATTCCCGGGAGAGTTCAGAAGGTGCGAGTCACAGGTCTCAGTGCCAAGGTCGCTGTAGGCCCTGTCGCCTATCTCAACCGCCCTGCTGTCACACCAGATGATCGAGTTTCTCAGCACACGACCCTGCTCATCCAGGAGCACCAGCCCGTGCATCTGGTAGGAGATCCCTATCCCTTTGATCTCGTTCCCGGAGACCCCGCACTGCTCTTTTAGTTTTTTAATGGCCCGGCAGGCCAGCTCCCACCAGGTTTCAGGATCCTGCTCCGCCCATCCATTGCTGGGTGACAGGATCTCCATTTCGTGTTCAGGCTCCTGGACCAGGCCCGCCTTCTTTCCCGTGTCAACCTCTGTGAGCGCAGCCTTGACCGAGGAGCTGCCGATGTCCAAACCTAGATAATACATGACTTGATGGAATAAATATAGGCCAATTCAGACGATAATTGAGCAGGAGGTGAAAATTCTCGCCAGGCGCTAAAAGCCGACGCGATGCCTCATGATGCTCTCTTCCCAGACCATGATCTCCTCGAGGAATTCACTGACCTTTTCCTCGATGAATTCCTCATTGACCGTTTCGGGATGGAAGGATCCCAATTCTTTGAAGTCGGAATCGGTGGAAGGGTCTCCGACCTCGGGGTAAAGGATCATTACGCTGATGTCCCCGTTGTATTTTTGCGAGAATACCAGGGCCGTTCCCTTCACGAAGTCAAAATCCTTCATTCCGCCGGCCTTTTCCTGGAGAACCTTGGGGACGGTATCGAACATCAGGTTCACCGCTTTGTTGTTCCAGAGCCAGTCCAGCTCCTGAACCTTCCATCCGATCTCAAAACGTGTGCATATGCGGCCCAGGGCCTCGCGGAGCAGGGGTTGGGTCTGCTCCTTCCAGATTCGTCTCTTGTCCAGCACCTTTTCAAGCGAGGTCACATAGTCGGACACGGATTTTTCAAGAGGTTTGCTTTTCATGACAGTTCTAGTTCCCTTTTTGGTTCAAAGTTTAAACCTAGCTCAAAAAATCCGTTGCAACAATGATATCCATCATCCCTATGCAATCACAAATTTTCATATCTTTTCGATTTCAAATCAAGCCCAACGGATGAAATACGATAAAATAGTAGTAGGCAGCGAAGAGTGGTGTGCCCTGCCGCAATTGAACATACCTGCGATCAAGGTTCGCGTGGATTCGGGGGCCAAGACCTCCGCCCTGCATGCCGTGAACATCATGCCTTTCAAAAAGGACGGTGACGTCTGGGTAAGCTACGAGGTGCACCCCCTTCAAAGGAACGGCAAGACCACCATACATTGCGAGTCGCTGGTCATAGACAAGCGCAAGATCAAGAGCACCAGCGGCCTGGTCGAGATGCGGTATGTGGTAAGGACGGTGATAGAGCTGGGCGGGACCAACTGGAACATAGAGGTGACGCTGACCAACCGGGATTCCATGGGTTACCGGATGCTGTTGGGCAGGCAGGCCATGTCGGGCAAGATCCTTGTCGACCCGGAGGCTTCCTGTCTACAGGGAGAGCCTACGCCCGAGGAGCTGAAGCAACACTACAGGTACCACGAGTTGAAGACCACAGGTCTCAAGATCGGGCTCATGGCGAGCAACCCGGAGCTTTACAGCAACCGAAGGATCATGGAGGCCGGGGAGGAGCGCGGGCACAACATGGAGTTCCTCAACATCAAGGACTGTTACATCAAGCTGGACGGGAAGAACCCGGAGATGCACTACCGCGGGGGAAGGATACTCAACGACTTTGACGCCATCATCCCGAGAATAAGGCCCAGCATCACCTTTTACGGATGCGCATTGACGCGCCATTTTGAAGCCATCGGGGTGTACACCCAGAACTCGGCTGCCGCAATCACCCAGTCGCGGGACAAGCTCTATTCTCTTCAGCTGCTGATCAACAATGGCCTGCCTATACCAACCACCGGCTTTGCCAACTCACCCCTGGACACCAATGACCTGATCCGCATGGTTGGAGGGGCGCCCCTGATCGTGAAGCTGCTTGAGGGAACCCAGGGGAAGGGAGTCGTGCTGGCCGAGACGAAGAAGGCCGCGGAGAGCCTTATCAATGCCTTCAAAAGCCTGCGCGCGAACATCCTGGTGCAGGAATTCGTCAAGGAGGCCAATGGCAAGGACATACGATGCTTCGTGATCAACGGCAAAGTGGTTGCGAGCATGATGAGAACCGCTTCTCCGGGTGAGTTCCGGGCCAACATTCACATGGGCGGGACGGCATCGATGGTCAGGATCACTCCTGAAGAAAGGAAGATCGCCGTGCTTGCGGCCAAGACCATGAACCTGAAAGTGGCCGGCGTGGACATCATCAGGGGCTCTCACGGTCCGCTCCTCCTGGAGGTCAACTCCTCTCCCGGCCTGGAGGGCATAGAAGGCGCCTCCGGAAAGGACATAGCAGGGATGATGATCGAGGGCATCGAGAAGGATCTCGGGATCAAAAGCGTCAAGTCGAGGTAGGACAGCCTTCCAGGATCTCCAGGGCCTCCTCATCCGAAACCTGCCCGAAATGCTCGTAGAATTGCCCGATCGCAAAGAAGTTCCTGGGCTGGTGCGGGCAGATGACCCGGTCTACCTCACCCGAATTGGTGAGCTTGCGGATGGCCGAGGGCGGCGCCACGGGAGTGGCGAGAACGATCTTGGCACAACCTTCCTGTCTCAGTAGCTGAACCGTCGCCAGCACGGTGTTGCCCGTTGCGATCCCGTCATCGACAAGGATCACCGTTTTCCCCCTTAGGGGAACAGGTTTTTTCTTACGGTGGAAAATGGCATCCCGCTCACCCAGCAATTTTCGGATCCTACGGGTCTCCTTTTCGATGTAGGCCTGCTCCACCTCACGGGCATTCTCCGAAAGGATCCTCCCGTGTTTGCTGACGGCCCCGATCGCATACTCCTTGTTGGTGGGATGACCGATCTTTTTGGAAAGCACGATGTCGAGGGGCAGATCGAGGCTTTCCGACAGGATGGCGCCGAGCGGAAGGCCACCCCGTGGAATGGCGAGCACCACGGCGTCGGAGCCCTTATACTCCGTCAAAAGGGATGCAAGCTCCATTCCTGCCTGCTCCCTGTCCGTGAATAGAGGATAGTCATTCATTTTCTTCAGATAAATGTTTTAAGAACCAGTCCGATGCGATCTGCGTTACCTGTTCAAGCGCACCGGCCTCTTCGAACAAGTGGCTGGCCCCGGGGATGACGACCAGTGACTTCTCACAATTGAGATGCCTGTAGGATTCCTGGTTCAGTTGCAGGACCGTTTCATCGCGTTCCCCGACGATCATCAGGGTGGGGGCCAATACCTGCTTCAGCTCTTCTTTGCCTGCAAGGTCGGTCCGACCTCCCCTGAGCACCAGGGCATGAACCTCATCCCGTAAAAGGGCTGCCGCCTTTAGCGCGGACGCGGCTCCTGTGCTTCCCCCGAAGTACCCGACCCTCATCCTGACCAGGTCCGGGTTGTTCTTGATCCATTGGGTGGCGCCGATCAATCGCTCAGTGAGCAGCTCGATGTCAAAACGATTGGAATAATTCAGGTCTTCTTCGGGTGTAAGCAAGTCGAGCAGGAGGGTGGAGAATTGCTCTTCGTTGAGCTGACGGGCCACGAAGTTGTTCCTGGGGCTCAGTCTGCTGCTCCCGCTCCCGTGCGAGAAGATCACGATCCCCTTCGAGGGAGCAGTAATGACAAGGTTGCCCGCAAGCCTGACCCGGCCCAGGTCGATTCGAACCTCATTCAGAACGCCATTAGTCATCATAAGCCGCGAAATATCAAGGAATGTACGGCTTTAGGCATTTGCTTTCAATGATCGCGATCATTTTCCCCATTGACGCAGGTCATCCAAAAAGAGGGGTCAAAGGCGTAACTTTTGGGGATTAACTTTAAAATCTAAGAGTATGTCAGTTTTAAAAGTAGTTGAGATCCTGGGAAATTCCCCCAAGAGCTGGGAAGATGCCGTGCAGCAGGTGGTAAATGAAGCCTCAAAGACCATCAAGAACATAAAATCCGTGTATGTGCAAGACATGCAGGCCATGGTCAGGAACAACAAGATCGTAGAGTACAGGGTGAACGCAAAAGTCACTTTCGGAATCCTTGAAGACTAAGAAAACACAGATGGTATGAGCAAGGTGATCAAGAAAACAGAGGTTTTCGATCAGCAGGTCTCCGAATACGAGGCCTGGTATGACAGGTATCCGCATGTATTCGCCTCCGAGATGCAGGCGCTGAGGGCGGGATTCCGCAGGGTTCCGGAGGAGCCGACGGGAATCGAGGTCGGCCTGGGAACCGGAAGGTTTTCAGCGGCCCTGGGCATCAGGGAAGGCGTGGAACCTTCGGAACCCATGGCTGCCAGGGCCAGGAAGAGGGGTATCGAAGTGATGAAGGCGAAGGCGGAAAGGCTCCCCTACGGGGATTTGCGCTTTGACTTTGTCCTCTTCGTGACCGTATGTCACCTCGACAACCTGGAGGAGGCTCTTCGCGAGGCACATCGCGTGCTGAAGCCCAAGGGAGTCCTGGTCATAGGGTTCCTGGATGCCGAAAGAGAAGTCGCAGCAGCCTACATGGACAGAAGAAAGGAAAGTACTTTTTTCCGATATGCAAGGTTTTACACGGTTTCAGAACTGTCGCGACACCTCGTCGAATCGGGATTCAAAGACCTTGAGTATCACCAGTCCCTCTTCGGCGGGCTCGATGAGATCAAGTCTGCGGAGCTTCCCGAGGAAGGCTACGGCAAGGGTTCCTTCGTGGTGGTCAGTGCCCTGAAGAAGTAAAGAGCAGCCTTTTCAGCAGCTGGTTGACAACCAGGGCGGCAGAGCCAAAGACCAGGACCCATCTGAACTCATCCCATGACAGGGCGACCAGAGAAAGGGTTTGCTGCGTCAGTGGGATCAGGTAGGCCATTGCCATGATCAGGACGCAGAGGAGGAGTGCGGCCCAAACCCAGGGGTTGGCGCTTACCTCGTTGCGAATGAGGGACCTGTTGCCAAGTGAGACGTTGAACACATTGAGCAACTGGACATAGACCAGCGTGTAGAAGCCCAGGTTGTTCACCTCGGCAGGCCCGAGGCCCAGGTTCCGGGTTCCAAAATAGGCGATTCCCACGACGGCAGCGGTCATCACAAGGCCGTAAAGGCTGGTCATGGCCCAGAGCCTGCCCGTGAGTATGGGTTCGTTGGATCTTCTCGGCGGGTCCTCCATGATGCCCTTCTCGCCTTTGCCCACCCCAAGGGCCAGCGCGGGAAACACGTCGGTGACCAGGTTCAGGAAGAGGATCTGAAGCGGAAGCAGGGGGGAGGGAAGATAGAATAGAAAGGACACCGCGACCGCAAGTATTTCGGACAGGTTGCAGGACAGCAGGTAGACCGTGAATTGCCGGATGTTTTGGAAGATCGCCCGACCCTGGCGGATCGCCATCTCAATGGAGGTGAAGCGGTCGTCCTTCAGAACAACATCGGCGGCCTCCCGGGCGGCTTCCGTCCCGCGGATCCCCATGGCGATCCCCACGTCTGCCCTTCGCAGAGCGGGGATGTCATTGATCCCGTCTCCGGTCATCCCTACAACGTGATTGTGCTTTTGGTAGAACTTGACCAGGTCCAGCTTCTGCTCAGGGGTGACCCGGGCAAAAACGAGGGTTTCAAGGAGCCTGGAGCCCTGGTTTTGTGCCAGCTCTCTCTTCAGCTCCTTGCCGTGAATGGCATGAGGTGAGCCTTCCACCTGGTCGAATATGCCGACCTCCGATGCGATCTTCCGTGCGGTTTCGGGGTGATCCCCGGTGACCATGACCACCCGGATCCCGGCACTGTGATAGGTTCTGATCACCTCGGGGACATCCTTTCGCGCCGGGTCGATGAATCCCACGATACCTGCAAACAAAAGATCCTCCTTTAGCCGGTCAATCTCCAGCCTGGCCCCTGTCTCCTTGTATGCAAAGGCAAGAACGCGAAGCCCTTCTGCGGCCATGTCAGAGACAAGCTTGGTCCAATGGTCCCTGTCAAAAGGCAGGGTCTCCTGTCCTGAAGACAGGCCTGTGCATTTTTCGGAGAGAGTCTCGAAGGCCCCCTTCACACAGACCAGGTGCCCCGGGTCGGCCTGGTGCACCGTGGCCATCATTTTGCTCTCCTGGTCAAAGGGCAACTCCAGCTTTTCGGGAAAGGAAGCCCGAAGATCCTGGGGATCGATACCTGCAGCGATCGCAAAATCCACCAGCGCCAGCTCCAGGGGATCCCCCGAGGCTTCGCCGTTTTCGAGCCTGACGTTGCTACAGAGCACCCCCAGCTCCAGGATGCGCCGGAGCTCCCTGTTCTCTTCAGAAGCAATGGCAAGGTCCTCGCCTTGCCATTTGCCATGACTCCACAAGGCCTGGTGCACGCTCATCTTATTCTCGGTGAGAGTTCCAGTCTTGTCAGTGCACAAAATGCCCATCTCTCCCAGGCTTTGGACGGCCTCGAGTTTTTTGATCAGCACCTTCTTCCTGGCCAGTTTTAGCATGCCATGCGCCAGGGCTATGGTCGCAACGATGGGGAGCCCTTCCGGGATGGCCGCCACGGCCAAAGCGATCACCGTCTTGATCATCAGGACCAGGTCGCGTCCCTGGAGAATGCCGATCCCTCCGATCACAAGGACGAGAAAGAGGGTGAGACCGATGAGGATGCCGCTGAGTTTTGCCAGCCTTTTTTCAAGAGGGGTTCTTTCTTTTTCTTCCTCAAAGGCACTCTTCTGAATATGCCCCATAAGAGTTGATTCCCCTGTGGCGGTCAACACGGCTTTGCCGTACCCGCTATTCACCAGGGTGCCCTTGAAGACCATGTTGGCCTGGTCGGCCGGCATGGTTTCCCCGGCCACCGGAGCCGTGATCTTGGCGGCCTCAAAGCTCTCCCCGGTAAGCAGGGATTCGTCGATCCTCAGGTTGTCGGCTTCGAGAAGCCGCCCATCGGCCGTTACGAGATCTCCCTCTCGCAGCAGGAGGATGTCTCCGGGCACCAGCTGCTCTGCCGTGACAGCCGTGATCTTTCCATTGCGCAGAACCTGCGAGATCACTTGAGACATTTGTTTCAGCGACTCCATGGAACGCACGGCCTGGAGCTCCATGGCAAAACCGATCCCAACCGTGATCAGAATGACCACGGAAACGGCCAGTGCCTCGGCGAATTCGCCGAATAAAAGCGCAAGAACGATGGCGGAGCCCAGCACGTAGATCACCGGGTCGGCAAACTGCTCCAGAAGGACGCGCCAGGCGGGTTTCTTCCTTTGCTCCGAAATCTGGTTTAGCCCATGCTGCTCCTGCAGCGTTCTCACCCGGTTGTTCGACAACCCACGCCGAGCATCCACCCCGAGCGCCTCGCAGACCGAAGCAGCATCCAGTGTATGCGGTTTAGATACCATCGTTGGACATGCAATTTCTCAGAGGTGAGGATACATCTTGGCCTTTCTCGACTTGAGTTGGCGTTTCAGGTCCTCAATGGTCTCGTCGGTGGCCTTCTCGAAGCTTTCTTCATCTGAGGTTGCGAATATCCTGGGTCCGGGAACGCTCAGGCGGATCTCGCAGATCTTCCCTTTTCCGACGGAACCCTTTTCAAGCTTGAAGAACACGCTGGCCTTTTCGATCCAGTCATACTTTTTGAAGAGCTTGTTCAGTTTCTTCATCAGGAGCTCTTCCACATAAGGACTGCTGTCCATATTCACAAACTGTACGGTTGTTTTCATCTAATTCTGGATATGAATGGTTTACAGAACAGTAATTTACGATGAGCGGGGAGAAAAAAGAATGACCGCGGTCAATGGGGGGAATGAATCTTTGCCTTTGCACAAGGGCCTTCCGGCGTTCTATGATCAAGATCAAGCCGATCTTTGACGCTCATCATTTCCAGGGACCTTCCCGCTTCGTATCTTCTGCCTGCAAGAACGACTAACAGAAAACAGCCGGGCCATGATTCATCAGGACAAGAATGCGAACATCAGCTATCTGCCCCATACCGCGGACATAAGGATGCGCGTGACGGCTCCTGACCTGGAAGACCTGTATGCCAGTGCAGTGGAGGGCATGAACGGAATACTCAAGGAAGGCTGGTCCAATCTAGGAAAGAGGCCTGTCAGCGTTGAAGCCTCCTTCGAGCTGAAGGGAGACGAGCCCTCGATCCTGCTTGTGGATTTTCTTTCCGAGGTGCTGTCCATGAGTTATGCGGACAAATGCCTCTTCCGTGCGGTCGAGATCCGGCCGGGGGAGAACAGGGTGCTGGCCCGTCTCCAAGGATGTCACATTGAAGGCTTTGACGAGGAGATCAAGGCGGTAACCTACCACGAGGCTGAAGTAAGACGCACGAAAAAAGGCGAATGGGAGGCCCTCATACTTTTCGACATATGAAGATCAGCAGGTCCGACATACGAAAACTTGAAGATTGGCTCTGGGAGATACCCAGGTCCTTTCGGCCCGGAATGAGGGTTCCTGCCCGCATACTCATCTTTGAGGAAATGCTTGAGGCCCTGCTGCAGGATCGATCCCTGGTGCAACTGGTCAACGTCACCCACCTCCCGGGAATTCAGAAGGCGGCCTACGTGATGCCGGATGCACACGAGGGCTATGGATTCCCAATAGGAGGCGTGGCAGCGACCGCCTATCCAGGCGGAGCGATCTCCCCGGGAGGCATAGGCTATGACATCAATTGCGGGGTTCGATTGCTGACCTCGGGACTGCACAGGGAGACGGCTGAGGACCAATTGGAATCCCTGTCAAGGGAGATGTACGCCCAGGTTCCCTCGGGCATGGGCAAGGGAGGTAAGATCCTGCTGAGCCGGGAGGAAATGGACGGGGTGCTCAACAAGGGAGCACGATGGGCCCTGGAAAAGGGATATGCCTCACCAAGGGACCTGTTGCATACGGAGAACCTGGGTTGCCTCGAACAGGCCGACCCGGCTTGTGTATCTGAAATGGCCCGCAAAAGGGGCAGCGATCAGCTGGGGACCATCGGTTCGGGAAACCATTTTGTAGAGGTGGGTTACGTAGAGGAGATCTTTGACCCTGATATCGCCAGGGCCTTTGGACTTTGGCCCGGGCAGCTCACCCTCCTTATTCACACGGGTTCCCGCGGCCTCGGACACCAGGTCGCCACCGACTATATCCGCCTTCTGCTCCAGTCCATGGGAAAATATGGATTTGAGCTCCCTGACCGCGAGCTGGCCTGCGTGCCCTTCGATTCGGAGGAAGGTAGTCGTTATTTCAAGGCCATGTGCGCCGCTGCCAATTTTGCCTGGTGCAACCGGCAGATCGTTTCCTATGAGGCCCGGACGGCCTGGGAAAACGTTTTTGGCAAGGAGGGCGGGCAACTGGATCTGCTCTACGACGTCGCGCACAACATCTGCAAGCTGGAAGACCACAGGGTTGACGGAGAGCTGCAAAAGTTGATCGTGCACCGCAAGGGAGCTACCCGGGCCTTCGGGCCGGGCTTTCACGAACTGCCCGAATCCCTGGTCGAGGCAGGCCAGCCGGTGATCATCCCGGGAAGCATGGGAACCTGCTCCTATGTCCTGGCGGGAACCGAGAGAAGCAGTGACCTCACCTTTGGGTCCTCTTGCCACGGAGCAGGAAGGAGGCTGTCGAGAACCGCTGCCAAGAAGCAGGTCGATGCGCCCAGCCTGAAGCAGTCGCTCAGGGAGAGAGGCATCTACGTGCAGGCAGGGTCCTTTCGCGGCATCGCCGAGGAAGCGCCCATCGCCTACAAGGACGTCAACCTGGTGGTCGATGCCATACACGAGGCCGGCGTGGCAAAGAAGGTGGCCCGGCTCAGGCCCCTGACCGTGATGAAGGGCTGATCATTGAGAAGGGCTGATTATTCCCACATAAAAATCAAAAACCGGCACAAGGTGCCGGTTTTTCTCTTTTTAAAGTGAGTCAAACTAATTGGTATGGACTACCAGGTTTCCGGAAACAATGGTCTTGTCACACATTTCTCCCCAACCTTGCGGTCCTTCCACACTGGGTTCATTGGGATTGTTGCCGGCGTACCATTTCCAGTGCATGGTGTCGCCGTTGGTTCCCGGTGAGCCGCCGTCATAGACTTTCACGCCAATGACCTGGCCTACCCGGGATTTGTTCCCATGATCTTCGTCACCGGAATTGCAACCTCCACCATGTTCTCCGTCATCATGGGTTCCATCGTCGTGAGTTCCGTCGTCGTGGGTTCCGTCATCGTGGGTCCCGTCGTCATGTCCTCCAGTTCCTGGACCACCATTGCCGTTACCACCGGTTCCTCCCGTGTGGTCGTCCCCTGAGTCGGAGTGGTCGGTGGAATGTCCGCCGTCCATCCTCTCGTCGGAATAGACCGTGGCCAGGAATCGCGCCTCCATGTCTTCAGGGAAGACAAGTGTTGCATAGACATTGGCCTTAAGGATCCTTTTGACCTCGCCTTTCTCATTTTTGATGGTGATGTCGATGGAACCCTTGGCCTCCTGGTTCTTGGAGGGCTCGTGGGCATTGAACACCACGGTGGCGAAGCGGGTCTTGCCCTCGGAAGTGGCATTTCCCTGGTCCATGTCGTGATGCCCGCCCGGGTTGGCGACATAGGTCACCTCCACATCTCCGGTCGTTCTCAGCGACTTATCCGTGTTCTTGGTCAGGGCACTTGCTCCAAAGTTCTCCGATTCGATGCCGGGCATCAGGTCGTCTTTATCGCATCCCAAGCAGATCAGAATCAGTCCAAGGAAGATACTTCTTAGTATTGTCTTCATTTCGAATAGGGATTAATTGTTCCTGCCTTTTCCTCCACGACCAAAGTTGTCGTCCTTGCCACCACCGGAGCCGTCACCCGGGCTGTTGTCCTTTCCACCGCCTTTGCCGCCACCGGCGCCGCGAGTAAGACCGATGTAAACATCAATATAGGTCAGGTTGTTGTCTACGTCTTTGACCGCTGTGCCGCCGCCTGTATCGCCACCTTCGTCTTCAGCTTCTGCCACGGCTTTCTCAACATCCTCTTCTATGGGTACTATAATCTGGGTGTTCTCGTCGAAGAAGGTGTTCAGAGTCGCTCCAGATGCTCCGTCGTCATCAAAGCTGAAGGTCATCCTGTAGTATCCGACACCTTCGTTCATTTGCTTCACGTTCCAGGTATATCCATAGATCACCTTGCCTTTTACGTTGATCTCGGCATTGTAATACCCGGGCCCATCATCGGCCTCGTAAACAGCCATGTTGAAGATCGGGGGGTTGACGTCATCACCACTCCAGCCTTCTTTGGGCACCCAGGTCAGCGTTCCCAGTTCATCCAGGCTCTCCACGTTGAGTTTCTGGATGGTCAACCGTGCATTGTGGGAATACACAGTGGCTTCGGTTCCGACACCGTACATAGGTTCTCCTGCCTGCATGTTCCATTGTAATCCGTGTACTTCAGAAGCACCCCAACCGTCTACGTGCCGCATTGCGTATTGAGTAACCGGTTCCGCGAGATCTTCGTAAAGGACAACTTCCGTTCTCACCTGTGACCTGATGTTCCAGTCGACGGATTCCAGGTTGTCGCCCCAGTCGATCCTGTCCACAAAGGTGTCAAAGTCCAGATCAAGAGTAGTGTTGGTTGCCTGCCATAGGTTCAGAGGGTCTTTCTGCACATAGGCTTTGTATACCGGGGAACCGTCCCCGAAACCGGGTGTGCTTCCGTCAAGGCAAAGATTCTCATTGTCGGGATTTGGCGGGCAACTGTAAATGGGTTGCTGGGGATCATAGGGATCATCGCCCCAAACGTACCACCATTCTCCATTAACACTAAACTCGTTTTCAATACCGCGCAGGAGTTTTGCGGTTCCTAAATCGGCCCAGATCACGGGAAAGGACAAACAGTTTCCAGCGCTTTCTTCAACATCGCCGGTTGGCTTCATAAGATCCACGGGAGTGGAAGATGTCTTTTCGCCTAAGGATTCCTCGACGAAACTAAGATCATCTTTGCACTGTACATTCAGCAAGAGCATCAACAAAGCCCCTATGCCGAATAAAAGTCTTGATCGTTTCATAATACATAATTTAAGGGGTTAAAAGTTTGCGATTCCAGTTGAATCATTTGAATAGCAAGTTCTTGACAACCGGGGAAGTATCCTATGACAGGGGTCAAAACAGGAATTGATTCTCGTCACGGTTTTTTAAAGGAAGGGTGATTGAGGTCACGAATACCGGTGACAGCAATCAATATGCAAAGTGATCATGGTCACCAATTGTTGGACCTTGTTTATAAGAAACGATTCGGGTATGGCGGTGTCTTCTTGATCAATTCTTGATCAGGGTCTTCACAATGGAGGATTGTTCCAGGGTCACCCGCACATAGTAAATGCCAGGTTTCAGGCCACTTAGCTGCAGATCAGAAAAAGCCGCGCGAGTGTCAAGCACCGTATTGCCAAGAACCGTATATACTGTAACTCGCGAGATGGGTCGGGAAGAGGACTCGATATGAAGCCTGTCCTGCACAGGATTGGGGAAAAGTCGTACTGATTGGTCGAGATCGTATTCGGTCACATCCAGCGGAATATCGCAGTCTTCGGAGTAGTAGGCCAGGTCATCCTTCAGCCAGCTGTCATAGGGAGCTATTCCTGCGGTGGCGTCGGCGGCATCGTCCACCTGTATGCATTGCAGCTCAGGATTGTTGGTCGCATCAAGCCCTGCCATGTACTG
>CAZAZM010000006.1:0-5398 GCA_964489625.1 uncultured Flavobacteriaceae bacterium | reverse complement strand
TTGTCGTGGCAGGAGATGTATTCCAACACATGGGTTTGGTTAAAATCGATCCGGGTCAGCAGGTCGTTGCCCTCGGCATGGAACTCCTTGAGCCGGATCAGGTTGAACAGGATGATGAATGTCAGCGGGTTGTCGCTGATGTCGAGGTAGGCCAGATAGGGATTCTCATAGAGGTCGATCTCGCTGATGCTGTTTGACGCAAACGACAGACGCTCCAGCAGGAAGTTATCCGTCACATTGAGGACCTGCAAAAGATTTAAGGAACAGTCAAGCACTTTCAGTTTCGTGTTCGATCGCACGTTCAGGTTGCTGAGCAGGTTGTCATCGGCATAGAATTCTTCGAGCTTCACATTGTCGCTCACGTTGATCTCGCTGATGAGATTCTGGCTGATCCGAAGGGTTCTCAATTCCAGGTTGTCCCGTACCGAGAGATTTTGGATCCTGTTGTCACTGCAGGAGAGAACCTCGAGCAGTGAAAAATCCTGGATTCCTGACAGATTCTGTATGTCCCGCGAAGAAACGTCCAATGTCGTAACCGAGGAGATGTCACTGGTTGCTACTGTCCCATTGACCTCTCCGTCAGAGTCGATACCCAGGTCGACCAGGGCCTGTTCGAAATTGGGGTCCGGGATGGAGGTAAGCTGGCCTGCTGCAAGGAATGGCATCAGGAAGCAGACCAATGCGGTCGAAAGGGAATACAGCTTGCTCATGTCAAAGGATGTTCCGAGGGGTTACGTGGGGATAAAATTAGGAGGGTGGATACAGTTCTGCATTGATCCAGGTCATTGATGCCATTGACTCTGGTCATCCAATTCAGTGACCTGCATCACGTCTCATCTACCCGTCTCGAAACCCAGTTTGTCAAGACCTGCTTGCACGTCTTCATTTTGCATGAACAGGTTCCATAGCAGCCCGCTGCGGTGGTTCTCGATCATGACGACCTGGGGTCCCTGGTCAATGGCGAGGTAGGCTTCGGCTATCCAGCCCAGGTCGGCAGAAAAGGCGTCGTAGAATCCCGCCGGCCCCAGCAGGAAGTTTCGTTCCTCGTAGAAGCTGCGAAGGGCCTGCATGGATTGCATCGGGGCGTAGGGCATGGAGGACAGGGCTGCAGTCGGGGAGATGATGCCCAGGTCATTTCCCGGGGAGTGGGCGGCATAGCCCAGGCCGCCATCCGCATTCCTGCTGTAGCTCGCCGTGAGTCCCCAGAACCCATCCCCGTATCCGGCAAAGCCATTTGGATTCTCCTGGCAGTGGGAATAATTGATCATCACGTGATTGCGGTTGACCTCCCCGTAATTGGCATAGGCGTCGGAGAGCCCGTTCGGGTTCAGGCCCAGGTAGGAATAGTGAGACCAGAAAAGGGGGCCTCCAAGTTCTTCAGCTCCCTGGTGCCGGACCAGTAGGGGATAGCCATAGGCGGTTCCCCCGTATCGGATCGACCCATCGGCTGCCCACCCCTGGTCATAGACTTCTTTGGAGATGGAGTGGTTTGCAGAGGAGGCGGCCAGGACATAGGTGATGAGGACCTCGTTGTAGCCTTCCAGCCGAAAATCGATCGCGAAACCGTGATTCGGGCTCCAGTGCCAGTACAGGGCATCCTTGCCCTGGGTGTACCAGTCCCATTCGACACCCGTCCAAAGCGCACGCGCCTTTTCGGCCAGTTGCCGCTCCTGTTCGCTCCCTCCCAGGAAGTACTCGTAGACGCAGATCAGGCCCTGGCAGAGAAAGGCAGTCTCCACCAGGTCTCCCCCGTCATCCAGGGGACTGAAGGGGATGACCCTGCCATCGGTCCCGTTGAGCCAGTGGGGCCAGGCCCCGTGAAAGCGATCCGCGGTCTCCAGAAAGCCCAGTATCTTTTCGATTCGTTCCACGGCTTCGGTTCGCGAGACGAACTCTCGCTCGATGCCCACAAGGATGGACATAAGGCCGAAACCGGTTCCGCCCGTGGCCACGACATGGGCGTCCAGGGAAGGGTCCCCCGGGTGGTAGCGCTCGCGGGCAGCGCCCGAAGCCGATTCCGCGTAGTCCCAGAAATACCTGAAGGTCTCGCGCTGGGTCAAATCCAGCAACTCTTCATCGGTCAGTGGTGGGTCGGGGTCCGTTCCACCGGGACCGCCCGGACCATCAGGGGAATCGCCGCCGCCGCATCCTGTGATCAGAAAAAGGAGCAGAAAGAACAAAAGGGGAGACGACTTGGATTTCACGACAATATGCTGGTATTTTCTCTGCGCAAGGTAGGGATATTATCGGATCAGGGCCACGATCCGCAAAGGCGCACCGCTACCGCCTTTGATCTTCATGGGCAGGGCGACGATGTCGAATCCGATTTCAGGCAGGAGGTGCAGGTCGTTCAGGTTTTCGAAGGCCGGGATGTCCTCGGAGAGCAGGATCACATGACTCTCAAAGAGCTCGGACTGGCCGTAATCAATGCTGGGGGTGTCTATCCCGATCGCATGGATGCTTCGATTGTCAACGAGCCATTGGGCTGCCTCGGGTGAGAGCCCGGGAAAATGAAGCTCGCGAATGGCCTCTTCCCCGCGCTCTGAAGTGCCCAGGTACTTCTCCTTGTCGGGGTAGAATTTCGAGAAGCCGGTTTGAAGGAGGACGATGCTCCCTTCCGGGATCGGTGTCCCATGCTTTGTCTCCCAGGCCTTCAGGTCCTCAATGCCGATCAGGTAGTCCGGGGCGTTGACAGCTTGGGCAGAGACGTCGACTTTGATCGCCTCACCGATCAGTCTTTCCAAAGGGACCTGGTCCACGGTCTGCCCCTTTTGGGCAAAATGTATGGGTGCGTCCAGGTGGGTTCCACCGTGCTCGGCGGTGCTGAAGTTGTTCGCGGCATAGTAATAGCCCTTTTCCGTCTGGCCCTTGAAAACCGTGTCGAGCTCGAATTCCTTGGCGGTCACCCAGTAGACCGTCTCATCCGAATAGGAATGGGACAGATCGACGATCTTCCTGTCGGCTAGACGGGCATCAGGTACCTGCGGCGCCTTTTCAGCCGGAGCCTTCTGCTGACAGGAGGTCAAAATGAATAGGGTCAAAGTGCAAAGGAGGAGGTTTTTCATGGTAAGGGATTTTCTGGTTGAATGATTTAGTTTTCTTGTTATTCGGGGCCTACATAATGTGCTCGTTTTCGGGCAGTGGGTTCCGTTCGTACTTGTTGTGGATGGTGATGATGGCCAGCCCGAAAAGAACCGCGACCACGATCAGGACCGTGCTGATCAGCCCGCTCACGCCGAAGGACATCCGGATCAGGATGGTCGAGATGACAAAGCCCGAGTTCCTGATGATCTTGTGGAACTGGTCGGTGTAAAAGAAGGAGATCAGCAGCAGCACCACATCCACCAGGATCAGGACGGTGAAGAAATGCTCGAAGAAGAGGTTGTTGATGCTTTCCAGGGAAGGCAGCTCATTGGGTGCCTGGGAGAATCCCGCAGACCATTCGACAAGGGTGAACAGGGCCATGGCAAAGAACAACGGGATCAGGATGATGGCGATCAGCTTCTTGGTGTTGACGAAGCGCTCGATGATGGGCTGGAGCTGGGCCTGCTGCTCCAGGTTGCGCCTGCCCTGCTTCTGGAACAGGAAGATCAGGTAGAAGAGGATGACCGAGGCGAGTATGTCATAGGTGAACTGCAGGTCTCCCTTGATTTCGAACCAGTCGGAGGTCAGCTCCAGGGATGACAGGTCTTTGAACAGCTTCCGGATGATGATCAGGGTTATGATCTCGTATTGCTTGTTGATGTAAGTCGTGAAGGATTTGGGCAAATAGTAGATCAGCAGGTAGACCTCGTAGATCAGGATGAAGGAGAAGGGCGTGTAGATCGCTGAGATCGGGCTTTTGAGCAGGTCCGAATCGGCTGGCAGGTCGAGGTAGCCGAACTTCATCAGGTAGATCACCGCGACGTGCAGGAGGAAGCTGAACAGGGCGACATTGAGGATCACCTTTTCGGCTTTTCTTCTGCTGCCCTCCGACAAAAGCCGGTCGGAGAGGAAGGCGAGGAGGCTCTTTTTCTTATTCATTGGGGCGGATCTTTCTGAAGAAGGGAATCATGGTCTGTCAGTCTTTTGCGATCTCTGTGCTGCTTTTTCAGAGAGTTGACTAGGTGCGCTTTTACCTGCGGGTTGTATTTCAATAAATGTAAGGATTCTTTTATTTCCTCATTTACATCTTTTCCTTTTGCAATTCATTGTCGATCATTTCAATTATTGAGTTGCATACGATTTTCATCTCTTCAAATTGGGCATTCATGACCGAAAACTCATAGACCGCCATGACAAAGCCGTTCTTTTGCCTGATGTCCTGGAGCATGGCCTCGTAGTTCGACCTGGGGAGGTTCACATTCTCACCGGCCTGCCCCCCGGTCACCTGGTAGGTGAAGTTCTTGACGATCGGGTTCAGGTCGAGCACCCCATAGGAGGGTTCGTACAACAGCACTTCCGCATCATAGCGGAAATGAGCCTCTTCGTTCTTCAGCTTCTGATACAGGGACTGTAGATTGAGGAGCCCGTTCTTGATCGAATCATTCGAGATCAGGGCCAGGTTCCCAGAATTGACCAGCTCCTGGAAGGTGTTGTCTTGCTGTGTGAACTTCTGCCAGATATAGATGTTGGTGGTGTGAAAGGCGAAATCGTTCAGATCCGTAAGGGGCTTGCCCTCAAAATGCTCCAGCACCTTGTTGGCCGATTCGATCCTGCCGTTGCGAGTGGCGATGTACTGGTCCAGCTCGGCGATGTTGAGCTGCAGGTCGGTCTTCAGGTTCTTGAGGTAATGGACCTCCTGCTGCCTTGATTTCCTTGCCTCGTTGGCGTTGTTGATCTGCAGAGCGATCAGGATCCCGATCACCACGAGCACGATCTCCCCGATCGCGTAGAGCAGATATTTGCTAACCTTGTTTTCGCTCACAAGCGTCTGGCGGATTTTTCTGAAAAATGGTATCATTGCAGCGCTGACAGGACCTCATATTTGTACATGTATTTCTCGTCCTGCTCTTTGATCCGGGCGCGGACCACCTCCACATCGATTCCCACATGCGCCGGAGAGCCCAGTTCCTCGAAAATGAGTTTGTGGTTCTTGAGCTCTCCGAACTGCAGGACCTTGAGGAAGGTCTCAGGGGCCCTGTAGACCAGGTCGAACAGGGTCTCGTTGCTCGCCCTGTAAAAATCGTAATCGCCCGCGCAGCTCTCGTCAAAGATGCAGAGGAAGTCCTGAACCCTTTCAAAGGTGAGATTGGACATGTTCTCCCGGGTAGTGCGGACCATTTCCATGTCGCATTTTTCGCAGACGGGGGCGCTTTGCAGGGCAAGGGATTGGATCAAAAAGTAGAAAACAAGCAGGGGTCTCATGGCTTCCGTTTTCGTAAAAATAAGGATTCGGCTCAGATTTTCAAGGGATTAG
>CAZAZM010000005.1:0-99644 GCA_964489625.1 uncultured Flavobacteriaceae bacterium | reverse complement strand
TCCTCCCAAATACAGGATCACCGACTGAAAGGAGGTAATCCTTCGGGCTTTGCCCAAACCAGGATCACCGACTGAAAGGAGGTAATCCTTCGGGCTTTGCCCCAACCCGGGATCACCGACCGCAGGGAGGTAATCCTTCAGTCTTTGTTTGATTGAACAAATATCAGTAACTTTAATAGGTATTCCATTTCGTTTTTAAGCGAGTTGCCTTGAGTTCCACTAGAACATATAGCAATTTTAAGTCCAGAATGGACTACTTGCTCTTCGACAGGTTTGATGAGGCAGAGAAAGGAATGAGAAAATACCATTTCATGAGTCAAATGGGATTCCTTGTCGCCATGTTATCTTATCTTCTCGATGATGCAATAGCCAATGTCCCCGTTTTTAGAGATTTGGCCTACACTGGGATTGTTTTGTGGGCAGTATTGGGCGTTGCCTATTTTTTCATAAAGGAAATCAAGTATTTACTATTGGTTAAGGAACTCGGGTTGCAGGCCATAGTATTTTACTATGTCTATCACACGGGCGGAATAATGACCTGTGGAGGGATCATTCTGGTGGGTATAATACCCGTTTTCACATCTCTTGTCTTCAAGAACACCAAATGGATCGTTTTATCTTTTTCCGCTTATTTCATTTCAGTCAGCTACTTGGCGATCGTCGACAAGCAACTTCCTGGAAAAGACCAGATCCCCCCTGATTTGAACCTGATTTTCTTTGCTCTTACCCTTCTGGTCGTCACCTCATTTGTTTTTGTTGTCGCCATGCGCGCCCAGCGAATTTTCACAAATCTTGAACGCAGGGAAACTGAACGCCAAATGGAACTCAACGATGCGAAAACAAGATTGTACACCAATATCACTCATGAATTCCGCACCCCTTTGACGGTTATTCTCGGTTTGGCCGACTCAGTAAAGAACACTGGGGATGGCAATATTGCAGCGAAGATGGAATCGATCATTAGAAATGGGAAGAACTTGCTTCAATTGGTGGATCAGATGCTGGACCTAAGCAAACTGGAATCGGGCAAGATGTCCTTGAATAAGATTCATGCTAACATCATTCCCTTTCTAAAATATGTATTCCAGTTACAAGAGTTCTATGCCGAAGAGAAAAGTATATCCATGCAGTTTTCCTCTGAAAGCCAGTCCTACGAGGTTGAATTCGACCCGGAAAAGCTGGCATCCATAGTATCCAATCTTTTAAGCAATGCCATAAAATTCACCCCTGATGGCGGAGAGATCAGGATGATGGTTTACCACAAAGAGGAAAGTATCTGTATGGAAATCCAGGATAATGGCATTGGAATTCCAACCGATAAGTTGGAAACGATATTCGATCGGTTCTACCAGGTGGAAGCAGAAACCACTCGAAAGGAGGGCGGCGCAGGAATAGGACTGGCGATCATACGCGAATTAGTGCAACTCCTCGACGGAACAATAGAAGTAAGCAGCAATCCGGGTGTTCGCACCGTTTTCACCGTGAAACTGCCCTGTGTTCCCGTTGTCGGGGATCCGGCAAAAATTTCGGTACTGGAAGAAGAAAGCGAAGCCGACGCCGGTGATCCGTTGGCAGCGGATTCCAAAGGTCATCAACGATTACTTGTCATAGAGGACAATCCCGATGTAGTCGGTTATCTGAAGGCCTGTTATCAAAGCCATTTTTCCATCCATGTGGCTCAGGATGGAAAAGAAGGTTATTCGATGGCAGTCGAGGAAATTCCCGATATCATCATCAGTGATGTAATGATGCCACATATGGATGGTTTTGAGCTGTGCAAAAAACTAAAGGAAGATTATCGCACCAGTCATATTCCAATCATTCTGCTCACCGCAAAGGCAGATATTCCGTCAAGAATAGAGGGTTTGGAAACCGGTGCCGACGCTTATATTGTCAAACCGTTCAATCAACGGGAGTTGCTGGTGCGAATGCAACGGTTGCTGGAATTGAGGAGAAAGCTCTACCGCAGGTACAGCAGTGGGAACAGGACGGAATTTTCCAGTGATCCGGTTATCCGGAAAGAGGATATGTTCTTTGAGAAGTTGGATGAGATCATCCTGAAGAACATCGGGGACGAGTCATTTGATATCCCGGCCCTTTGTAGAGAAATGGCCATGAGTAAATCACAGCTTTACCGAAAATTTCGGGCGCTCACAGATGTTTCAGCAGCAAAATACATTCGTAGATTGCGCATGAAAAAGGCCAAGACCTTGTTGCAGACCACGGGGATGAACGTCACAGAGGTCGGTTATGAAATTGGCATGAAAAGCGTGTCGACCTTCAGCAAATTATTCAAAGAAGAGTTCGGTTGCAGTCCTACCGATTTTGTCAATCGGCATTTGGAGACCAACGAGATCAAATAGTCTTCAAATTACAATTCCAATTGCCTGTTCTTCCCAACTGTTCACTTGTAGAAGCTTTGGATCAAATGAACAAACTTGCGGGAAGAACCAACAAGCCCAAACCAAGCATTCCTCATAATTTTAGGATTATTAATCATTGTAGAATCCTAAAATTCAAGAAATCATGAAACGAATTATTCTTTTACTAATTAGCATGCTGATGCTTAATATGGCATGCCAGGAGGACCTCATTGAGCCTGAGAATGAGATGCAAGTCAACACCGCAATTGACAAAGTTGATAAGATAAAAACATATCCCATCAAAGGAAGTGTCATGGTCATTCCCAATAATGAAGGACCTCAAATTACCTGTGTCCCTGTGGATGCCGGGGTGATCATGGCTGAAACCGGTTGGGTACGTGGACATGAGACCATATTCGGGAAATTCGATCCCGAGAACAGCACATACGAAAAGGAATTTTGTGAATTCATGATGACTTCTCAAGGTCCGGTAGTATATACCTTGACCAATGTGACCCTTCAAAGAATGAACGGTGATCAAATGTTCGTCGAGAATCATTCGTGGCTGAATGTTGCAACCGGTGAGATTTCCGGATACAGTGAGGTAGTGGATGGAACCGGCCGACTGGAAGGAGTCACGGGAAGGGCAGAAATGCTCAATGGGACAGTTGATCTCAGCACAGGGATCGGGAACTGGGAAGAAGTTGGTCATATAACATTGATATTGAAAGAAGGAAAGGAATAATCCAATCAAATTACCGGGTGGCTCAAAAACAGACCGGAAGCCGCCCGGTGACCAAATTGCCTACAGTTTTGAACAAAAGGCCAGTAAAGCAGAAATCCCATAAGTACTTTAACATAATTTTTTGTTTAACTATATAGTTATAAAGTTAAACATTTTGTATCTTTGGGAAAAAATTTACAATGGCACGAAAAAAGAAACTGAATGAAAAGGACTTGATAGACATGTACATGGACTATTACCTGGAGCATGGTGAAGCCCCCAAGTCTGTCTATCACTTTGCGAAGCTCAATAACTTCGAGGAGAATGAATTCTACGCCCTATTTGGCTCGTTCGAGGCTGTGGAGAACAATATTTTCAAAGCCTTCTTCGATCAGACCGTGACGCTTCTGTCCAAGAGCGAAGAGTACCAGTCCTTCGAAGCAAGAAACAAGCTGCTCAGCTTCTACTACACCTTTTTCGAGGTCCTGACAGCAAATCGGAGTTTTGTCCTGGCGATTTTGGGAAGGAAGGAGCTTCCCCTCAAATCGATCAAAGCCCTCTCTGCGCTTCGGAAGTCATACCTCGATTACGTGGAAGAAATTGACATCAAAACCCTGGACCTGAAAGAAGAGAAGCTGGAAAAGCTCAAGAACAGGTCGGTAAAGGAATCTGCCTGGACCCAACTTCTTGTCACGCTCAACTTTTGGATGCAAGACTCTTCAGCCGGATTCGAAAAGACGGACATGTTCATTGAAAAGTCGATCAACACGGGCTTTGACCTTCTCGATGTCAAGCCGCTCAAAAGCATCATAGACCTGGGAAAATTCCTGTACAATGAGAAAATCAAGATGAACTGATGAAATCAATTGACAGGATTCCCATTAGCAAAATTCACCGTGCTTCAAACCTGGTCCAGACGGGCGCGAAGGTAGGCGTGAACTATATCAAATACTACGGCGAGAAGATCATAAGCAACGAAGAAGACGCTCGCGAGCGCCTGAACGAGAGCAATGCGGAAGACATCTATGACAGTTTGAAAAAGCTCAAGGGAAGTGCACTGAAAGTGGCCCAGATGCTCAGCATGGAAAAGAGCATTCTGCCCAGGGCCTACGTGGAGAAATTCTCCCTGGCCCAGTTTTCCGTACCTCCGCTTTCTCCTGCCCTGGTCAACAAGACCTTTAGAAAATATTTCGGACGCTACCCCAACGAGGTGTACGACCGTTTCGACCTTCAGTCAAGGAACGCCGCTAGCATTGGCCAGGTGCATTATGCCGAAAAGGACGGGAAACCCCTTGCGGTCAAGATCCAGTACCCCGGCGTGGCCAAGACGGTCGCCTCCGACCTGGCCCTGGTCAAGCCTGTCGCCATCAAGATGTTCAACATCAACGGCAAGGGTTCTGACAAATACTTCAAGGAGGTCGAGGACAAGCTCATCGAAGAGACGAATTACCTGCTCGAGATCAGGCAGAGCAAGGAGATCGCAGAGAAATGCGCACACATAGACAATCTCAGCTTCCCCCGATACTACGATGAACTCTCCTCGGAGCGCATCATCACCATGGACTGGATGCAGGGCATCCACCTTTCGGAATTCGTCAAGAAGCAGAATTCCCAGGAGGACCTCAACAGGATCGGGCAGGCGCTCTGGGATTTTTACATGTACCAGATACACAGCCTGAGAAAGGTGCACGCGGATCCCCACCCGGGAAATTTCCTGGTTTCCGACAATAAAGAATTGATCGTGTTGGATTTCGGATGCATGAAAGCGATCCCTGAGGATTTCTATACTCCATATTTCGAATTGGCCGACCTGAACAAGCTGAACGACAATAGTTTCTTCATGCGAAAGATGTACGAGCTGGAGATCCTGCGACCCGAGGACAGCCCGGAGGAAATCGAGTTCTTCTCGCAGATGTTCCATGAATTGCTCACCGTTTTCACCAAGCCCTTCCAAAGTGAGCGTTTTGATTTTTCAGACCCGGGGTTCTTTGAGGAGATCACCGCCCTGGGGGAAAAATACAGCAGGGACACCGAGCTTCGCAAGATGAACGGCAACCGGGGATCCAAGCATTTCATCTACATGAACCGCACTTTCTTTGGCCTCTACAACCTCATGTTTGACCTCAAGGCCAAAGGAATAAGCATTAACCGGATCAAACTCGCGGCATGAGAAAGTTCAACCGAAAGCACCTGGAACAACTGGAGCACCTGTACCGCATCAACCTGATCAACTCCTGTTCGGGCTACAAGTCCGCCAACCTGATCGGGACTGTGAGTGGTCAGGGACATCCCAACCTGGCGATTTTCAGCTCGGTCATCCACATGGGCTCGAATCCTCCCCTGCTCGGCTTTATCCTCAGGCCCACCACGGTGCCGAGAGACACCTATGAGAATATCAAGGAAACAGGGGTCTACACGGTCAACCATGTGCCGATCGGGCTTTCGGAAAGCGCGCACCATACCTCGGCCAAGTACGAGGCTACAGTTTCCGAATTTGATGCCAGCGGCCTAAACGAAGAGTACAAAGGCAAGTTTCCTGCTCCCTTCGTGCAGGGCTCTCCGGTCCAAATGGCCATGAGCTTCCTCGAAGAGCATTACATTGAATCCAATGGAACCCGCCTGGTGATCGGGGAGATCAGGGAGCTTTACGTCAGGGAAGACCTGTTGGCTGAGGATGGCTTCGTCGACCTGTCAAAAGGAGAAGTCGCCAGCATCTGCGGTTTGGACGGATATTCGCTTCCATCTGCCCCCAGGCGTTACGGATATCAGCGTCCCAAAAAATTCAACAGGCCCGAAGCGACCGGGGCCGAAGAACGGTCGTAAGTATTTTAACCCCCTATGCTTTGCTTGCTTTCAAGACAGCATATTAAAAAGACAAACATGAGAATCAATCACACAACATTGAACGGAAACGGATTTGACCTGAACGGCTTTACCGTGGAGGAGATCGGAGACGATCACATGATCACGAGCCTGGAAACCCCTATGAAAGAAGACGCCTTCGAGCTCAGCGACGAGGAGAAGAAGGAGCACATTGCCTTTCATTTCAGGGAGATCATGGAAACCCTCGGTCTGGATCTTTCGGATGATTCACTGAACGGAACCCCGGAGCGCGTGGCAAAGATGTTCATTGACGAGATCTTTTCCGGGCTTGACCCGAGGAACAAGCCCAAGGTGGCCCTGTTCGACAACAAATACCAGTACGACCAGATGCTTGTGGAAAAGAACATCTCCTTCTACTCCAACTGTGAGCATCATTTTGTACCCATAATAGGAAAGGCTCACGTGGCCTACATAAGCTCGGGAAAGGTCATAGGGCTGTCCAAGCTGAACAGGATCGTTCAGTACTATGCCAAAAGGCCCCAGGTTCAGGAGCGGCTTACCAATCAGATCGCACGAGAGCTTCAGGCCGTTCTGGGGACCGAAGACGTGGCCGTGATCATTGACGCCAAGCATCTTTGCGTCTCTTCCCGCGGGGTCAAGGACGATACGTCGACCACGATCACTTCCTTTTACGGTGGGGCGTTCAGGGAACCTTCCAAGATCGCAGAGTTGCAGAACTTCATAAACAGTCAACAGTAATCAGGACAGCATGAAAACCATACTTGTCGTCGGCGGCAGCAAGGGAATTGGCAGGGAAATAGTATTCAGGCAGCTGAAGAGCAACAAGGTCATTTCCTTTTCGCGCAATGCCTCCGACCTCGCACATGAGAACCTGATGAGCCACGAGTTGGATGTGACCCGTGATGAATTGCCGGGCCTTGAGAGGGTCGACGCCCTGGTCTACTGCCCCGGGTCGATCAATTTGAAGCCTTTCACCCGCCTCGGCCGGGAAGATTACCTTGAAGACTTTGAGATCAACGTGCTTGGTGCCATCCGGGTGCTCAAGGAATACGAGAAATTGCTCAAAAAAAGCGAAGGTGCATCGGTCGTCCTCTTCAGCACAGTAGCCTCCGAAATGGGAATGCCCTTTCATTCGAGCGTGGCGGTTTCCAAATCGGGAGTCGAAGGGCTTGTTCGCAGCCTGGCTGCAGAATGGGCTCCGCGCATTCGCGTGAATGCCATTGCCCCTACCCTGACCGACACCGGTCTTGCCGCGGGCATACTCAGATCCGATGAGATGCGGGAGAAGATGAAAGAAAGGCATCCGCTCAAAAGGATACTCGACCCCTCGGAAGTGGCCGACCTTGCCTGTTTCCTAATGTCCGAAGGAGCCGCTTCGATGACCGGACAGGTGCTAAAGATGGATGCGGGCATGCTGAGCGTGAAATTGTAGAGAGCCAACTGTCGCATAGGATACCCAGTTTTCACAATATTTTATTAAATATTTCGATGAAGTTTTAGTATCATTGCCCCATGCGGAACGTTTTGCTCTTTCTGGCTCTATCCCTTGCATTCTTTTCAGGTCACGCCCAGGAGATCCTCGAAAGGAGAACGGATAGCCTGCCCTCGGATTCACTGGCGACAGGGCTTGAACTACAGGAGCATTATCTGAGGGGAAGGATCATTAGCATAGAGGACAGGGAACCGCTTCAGAGCGCTCACGTGGTCAACATGAATTCGGTCGACGGAACGATCACCGATTCCGACGGCAAGTTCGAAATCCCGGCTCGGGTAAACGATACCATTTTCATCTCCTATATCGGTTTCCAGTCGATCAAGCTCAAGATCACGAATGACCTGCTCAAGGGCAACGAACTGGAGATCGCCATTCACGAGAAGGTTGTCAATATAGACGAGGTCACGGTAAAGTCTCACAAGCTCATTGGGGTGCTGGTGGTGGATGCCAAGAACGTGCCCGAGGATTCCTACAGCCGGATCCATATAAACGGCCTTCCCCAGGCCTATGAAATGGGGAATTCCTACAGGAAGAACTACAGCTCCGGGCTCGCCGCGGTGTTCAACCCGGTCGATTTCTGGTACAACAAGTTCGGGAAGAAGCCCAAGGAGATGGACAGACTTCGCAAGCTAAAGGAAGGAGACCGGATGCGCTCCATGATGGAACAGAAATACAGCAGGGAGATCATGATGGATTACCTGGACATGAGCCGCAAGGAGCTCAATGACCTGCTGACCGAATGCAATTACTCAAGCCGCTTCATCAACAAGGCCAGCGACCTGCAGATCATAGAGGCGGTCCTGGAATGCTACGAGAACTATCGGGCACTGCAAAAGGGCCGGGTCAAGAAGGATATCATACGGGTGCAGGACTCCCTGTAAACAAAAAAACCGGCAATACGCCGGTTTTTTTATTTATTGATGCCCCAGGTCCTTAATTATTGCCAAGGATGATCGGCAGACCATCGCTTCCGCTTCCGATCACGATGACCTTTGCGTTGGAAGACTGCGACAGCTGCATGGTCGCCTCGATTCCCTTGTCCTGGAGGATCTTGTCGGTCAGCGAAGCGCTCAGGATCCGGTTGGCATCGGCTTTTCCCTGGGCCTCGATCCTTTGCTTTTCAGCCTCTTTCTGGGCCTTCTCAAGACGGAACTCGTATTCCAATGAGGCCTGCTCCTGTCCAAGCTTACGCTCAATGGCATCCTTGATCGCCGGTGGCAGGGTGACGTCACGGACCAGCACGTCGTTCAACTGTATGAACTGGTCGTCGATGATCTTCTTGGTCTCGTCAAAGATCTCCTCCTGGATGGCGTCCCTTTTGGACGAGTAGATCTGTTCCGGCGTGTATCGCCCCACAACGCTTCTGGTCGCCGAGCGCATGGCCGGTTTGAGAACTCGGTCCAGGTAATTTGTTCCCTTTGTCTGGTGCAGCATGCCAAGCTCTTCAGATTTCGGCTGATACCACGCAGTGGCTTCGAGCTGGATGTCCAGACCGTTGGATGAAAGGACCTTCATTTTTTCGGTCAGCTCCTGCTGTCGGATCTCGTAGACGATCACGTTGTTCCAGGGAGCCACCAAATGGAAACCTTCCCCCAGGGGCGGTTCATCGGTCACGACTCCCCCTCCGAACCTCTTCCAGAGCACACCGGCCTCACCGGCATCAATGGTCACCGTGGATTTGGAGATGAAAATCAGGGCTAGGATCCCCAGGAAAACGATGGGTAGGATACCCTTCGGAAATTGTAATTGAGCTTGTTGTGCCATATTGCTGTTTTTAATTGTTTAAGATTCACCGGGTGGTGGATTCAGTTCACACCAGTCCCCTGTATTTTCTAATGATCCATTCTACGCTCAAAGATATGACAATTAATGCGAAAAGCCATTTCTGATCGATCAGGGAAACCCTTCTTCTTTCGATCTTTTCAAGCGCCTTGAAATCCGGTGCTTCCAGAAGGAGCCTGAAGAGCTCCTCTTCCTGTGAAGGGTAGAAGGAAGCCCCGCCCGTATGTTCTGCGAGGTAGGCAAGACCCTCCACATCGGCCTGGGAGCTCATCTGCTCCGCAGAGAAGGGCAACACCTCGAATCTGCCCGTCCGCCTGGCACCGGTGCCCAGGTCGACGACCTCGAACTCATGCTCTCCCGGCTCCAGGGTTCCCGGTCTGACCTCGTACAGGTTCCGGTTCAGGTACATGGGCAGGGCCTTCTCGCCCCCGACCATGCGAAACTCCAGTGCCGATGAGAGATCGGGTCTCAGGTTGCTGTCATATTTTCGCGCCCTTATCCTGAGGTCCTGATCCTCATAGGTGGTCCTGTCATAGATCAGCTCCAGGTCGCTTCCCTTGCGAGAGAGATAGAGATATCTCACCAGGGTCCCGAGGAACCTGTCGAAGCTCTGAAAATCCTGGTCCCTCTGGAAGGTGAACAGGCGCCATTTCCAAATGTTCTCCCCGAACAGGGCCACTCTGCGGCTTCCCTCTTCATCATAGACGGTGAGCATGGGATTCCCGGTGGGTATCCCGTTTACGGATTCCCTGAGTATCGGATGATGCTTGATCTGAAATTCTATGCGGCCGAGATTGGAGGTCAGGGAAGGAAAGTCTGCAAAGCCGATGTCCTCGACATGAAAGGGCTGGAACTCGTCGGAGAACACCGGTACGAACTCCTCGGCAAGCATGGAATTGTCCTTTTGCATCTCGGTCAGCACCCCATTCAGAAAATCCCAGTCCGTGGCAGCCCCTGCGAAGAGGAAGTAATTCTTCTTCTCTCTTTTCAAATGGGAGAAGAGCTGCTCGAACCGACGGTCAGGTTGGTAAACCAGGTATATCTCATACCCTTCCTTTTCCTCCCATTCGTCGATCGGTATGAGATCCACCTTCTTCATTTCCTGCAACTCCAGGCTTTGCCGGATCGCTCCTAGATCCGGATGAGGGAAGGCGTATACCAGCGCAATCTCGGTCTCATCCTTCATCACCTCGACTTCGAAGGTCTTTTGGTTGTTCAGCTTGTCCGCTTCAAGGCTGAGAGCCGGAATCCGTGCTTTGTACAACTTCCTGCCTTCCTCGCGGGCCTCGATCTCAAAGATCACCCGCTGACTGTTTTCCGATTCGGTGAAATGGACGGCCTTTCTATCAATGACCTGACCGTCATTCTCAAGAAGAAGCTCGACCCTAAGGTCCTGCCTTCCCTTGTATTGAACGAATGCTTCGGCCTCGAAGGTATTGCCGAGGGTCACATAGGAATTTGCGTTGACCAGGGAGACCTCCAGGTCAGTTCTGCGGGTCGTGTCACCCGCGATCACGGGGAATACCTTTTGATGGATCTCGGCGTAGCGATAGCTCTTGCCGACCGTCTGTATGCCATCGCTGATCAGGATCACCGGAGCCGTCCTGCCTGAAGAAAGCTTGTCAAGGCCGGACAGCGCCTGTTCCAGATTGGTCTGGTTCTGGCTGAAATCAAGAGTATCGAGAAGTCCCAGGTCGCTGCCGAAAACGAAAAACTCCAAATCGAAAGATTCGTTGATCCGCTCATGGGCCCTCAGCCTTTCGACAAGAGCCTCGGCCTCCTGGTCAGCTCCTGAAAGAGCCATGGATTTTGACCCGTCCAGGAGGACCTGCAAACCCGGCTTCACCCGGGAAGTTTCCTTTTTAAAGTAGCTGGGGTTGATCAACAGGATCAACAAGAGGAAAATGCTGAGAAAGCGAAGGAAGGCCGGAAGGTACATCGTCGAATCCCGGTTCCTTTTCCAGAAATAATGGATGTAGCTCAACAGTCCGGCTGCCAGGGCGGACAAAATCAATAAGATCAAAATGTTGACATCCATCGATTCCTCAAATTCGATCAGGTGAGCATGCCACCATCCACATTGAGGGTTTGCCCGGTAATGTAGGACGACAGGTCAGAGCCCAGAAAAACACAGGCATTCGCCACATCCTCCGGGGTGCCTCCACGCTTCAGGGGTATGGCGCTTCGCCAGCCTTCTACCGTCTTGGGGTCCAGATCGGCAGTCATTTCGGTTTCAATGAAACCCGGTGCGATCGCGTTGCAGCGCACATTTCTTGAGCCAAGTTCCAGCGCCACAGACTTGGTGAATCCGAGAATTCCAGCTTTGGAGGCCGCATAATTGGCCTGTCCCGCATTGCCTTTGACCCCAACGACCGAACTCATGTTGATTATGGACCCCGATCGCTGTTTGAGCATGGGCCTGATCACCGCTTTGGTCATGTTGAAAACCGACTTGAGGTTCACCTCTATCACCTTGTCAAAGTCCTCTTCAGAGATCCTCATCAAAAGGTTGTCTTTGGTGATACCCGCATTGTTCACCAGGATGTCAAGGTTCTCGAATTCCCCCAGTACCGTGCTCACGAGCTCCTGGGCCGCCTCGTAGTCTGCCGCATTGGACTGGTATCCCCTGGCCTTGATCCCATAGGTCTCCAGCTCCTTTTCAAGTTGTTTGGCCGCTTCAGCAGAAGAATTGTAGGTAAAGGCCACATTGGCCCCCTGCCTGGCAAATTCGATGGCTATACCCTTTCCGATGCCTCTTGAGGCTCCAGTGATCAATGCTGTCTTGTTTTCTAGTAATTTCATCATTTCCTATTTGGTTAAGCTGTTCAAAGATAGTAAAATTAACATCTCGCCTTGGTCACTGCTTCACTTCGGTGTTGCTGTAATTGAACAGGTAGTCGACGTCCAGCTCCCTGACCTCGCCCAATTTGGAAAGGGCCTTGAGGTCGATGTCCTTTTTGTTGGCGATCACCAGAGCCGTATAATCATTTCCCTTGATGCTCGAATCAAAGAAATCCCTCAGGTCGGAAAGATTCATCTTCTGGACCTCTTCATAGATCTCCTTCCTGTTGTCGTGATGGATCCCCCTTCTTTTCAGGGATTCATAGGTCCAGAAGATATTTGATTTTGTGATCCTCTGGGCCGCAATCTTCTTGAGGGTCGAGTTCCTGGACGCCTCGAAGAGCTGCTCCACCTCGGGCATGTCGTTCATCAGCCCCATCATGGCCTCAACCGCTTGAGGCAGTTTGTTGGACTGGGTGCCCAGATAGGCGAAGGTGTAGTCGGAATTATCTTTTTCAGAGGCGCTGCTGTATCCGGCAAAGGCCGCATAGGCCAAAGATTTGGATTCCCTGATCTCCTGGAATACGATCGAGGACATGTTGTATCCGAAGTAATCATTGAATACCTGCGCCCGTGCCAGTTTGCCCGCGTCGAACTTGTCCGTTTTGGCCAAAAGCACCATTTCGGTCTGCACCATGTCAAAATCGACGAAATGCACTCGTCCACCCGTCTCGATCTCCTCGTATTCCAATGGCTCCGGATAGGCTGCCAGCTCCTTGTCGATCACGTGATGCCGGTTCAGCGCCTTTTCCGCTGACTGCAGGTCATTGCCGTAATAGAATATTCGGTGACGGTAGCTCTTCAGGTCCTTGACCAGCTGCACCAGCTCATTGGGGTCCATGGCCTGCAGCTCTTCCGCCGTAAAAATGTTCCTCAGCCTGGAATTCTCCCCGAACCGGCCATAATTCCAAAGCCCGCTCCAGAGTATTTCCTCTTTGTTGACCTTTCGGTCTGTTCGCGCCTTGAGGATCCGGTTGACGAATTTGTCATAGCTCTCCTGGTCTGCTACGGCGTTGGCCCAAAGATCCTCAAGGAGTTTCAGGCCTTCCGGCAGGCTCTCCTGTAGCCCGGAAAGGCTCACATAGGAGCGCTCGGACCCTGCGCTGACGCCATAGCTTATCCCCAGCTTGTAAAATTCCTTGCGCACATCCTCTGCCGAGAGCTTGTCCGTTCCCAGGTAATCCAGGTAGCCCACGGCCAGGCCCAGCTTTTTGATGTGGTCACTCCCCATGTCGAAAATGATGTTCAGGTTGAAGAGATCGTTGGACGGGTTCTCCACGAATGAGAGCTCCAGCCCGTTGGGCAGGGTTTTCCGCTCTATTTCGGCATCGAAATCCACAAATACGGGTTTGAGCTCCTCGACCGGCAAGTCGTAGAACCGGGTCACATATTCGGACTGGGCTTCGCGGTTGACCATGACAGGCGTGATCTGTGGGTTCCTGACCTTGACGATGTTCTTGTCTTCGCCTTGTCTTTTGTAGGTCACCACGTAGTTGTCTCCGTAGAAACGGTTCGCAAATTCGACCAGCTCCTTTTTGGAGATCTTCCTCAGTTCCTCCAGGAACCGGACTCTGTCCTCCCAGGATTGCCTGTGGATAAAGGCGTCGTAATAAGCAGTGGCAAGGGCGGTGTTGCTCTCATATTCCCTGAGCCGGCTGAGCTTCAGGTCGTTGATCACCGCGTCCAGCATCCACTCGTCAAAAGCACCCGATTTGATCAGTTCGATCTGCTCGTGCAGCAATTCCTGCACTTGCTCCAGGCTCTGCCCTCCTTTGGGTGTTCCGCTCAGCAATTGCATCCCGTAATCGTTATTGAAAATGACCTCCGAAGCAGATCTCTGAACGAGCTGCTTCTGGTTCAGGTTCAGGTCCAGGAGTCCCGCCTGGCTGTTGGACAGGATCATGTCGATCAGGGTGAGCATTTTTTCGTCCTCGCTCCCCGCTCCGGCTGAGCGGTAGGCCAGGTACAGGGATTCCGAGTTTGGGCCGTACACTTCAAGTTCGACAGGGCCGGCAATGTCCTCTTCCTTTGGAAGAACGGGATGCTCCACTTCCTTTTTCTCCAGTTTGCCAAAGGTCTCGTCCACCAATTTAATGGTGGGCTCAAACTCCAGGTCTCCCACAAGAACAACGGCCATGTTGTTGGGCACGTAATAGGTGTTGAAATAGTCATTGATGTCCTCGAGGGAAGGGTTCTTGAGGTGCTCTGAAGTCCCAATGGTCGTCTGCTGTCCATAGGGATGAGTGGGAAAAAGTCCCTCCAGGACCTTGTAATACAATTTTCTCGCGTCCTCGTCCTGGCCCCTGTTGAATTCCTCGTAAACGGATTCAAGTTCGGTATGGAAGAGCCTCAGCACGAGCTCATTGAAGCGGTCACTCTCAAGGGTAGCCCATTTGGCCAGCTCGTTCGCGGGGATCTTGTTGTAGTAGATCGTCTCCTCGTTGGAGGTATGCGCATTGGTGCCCTGTGCCCCGATGGAGGCGGTCATCTTGTCATATTCATTGGCAATTGCAAACTCCGAGGCCTTTAGGGAGACCCTGTCGATCTCTCGGTACAGCTCTTCCTTCCTGACAGAGTCCTTTTCGGCCCGGTGCAGCTCGTAGAGCTTGTAGATGCTGTCCAAATAGACTTTCTCCTGTTCCCAGTCCAGGGTTCCGAACTCGCTGGTGCCCTTGAAAAGCATGTGCTCAAGGTAATGCGCGAGCCCCGTGCTTTCCTTTGGGTCATAGGTGGAACCTGCCCTGACCGCTATGAAGGTCTGTATCTTGGGTTCATCGTGGTTCTGGCTCAGGTAGACCTTGAGCCCATTGTCAAGGGTGTAGAGCCGCAGGCCCGTCGGATCGTTGGCTACGGATTCATAGGCATAGCCGTTTGCGTCGGTGAGCACTTCCGTTCTGTAGTCGGAACTGCCTCCGGATTGCCTGCAACTGGCCAGAAAAAGAATGCTGAGGCCCAGGAAGGAAACGAGAATTTTTTTCATGGTAAATTTTGGTAGATGAGTTGTTAAACGAGGTGATTGAAACTTCACTGGCTAAAATAAAGAAGTGCCATCTGTATAGAAAGCCTACGGCCGCGGATTATGATAATTTTAACACGAAAAAAGGCCGCCAACCGGACGACCTTGTATCATGTATTGTTGCCTTGCCTTCAGCTGAGCACCTCGAGGACCTTCTGACCGATCTCTGCGGGCGATTCCACGACGTGGATCCCGTTTTCGGCCATGATCTTCATTTTTGCCTGGGCCGTGTCGTCCTTTCCACCGACGATGGCTCCGGCGTGCCCCATGGTTCGGCCTGCAGGTGCCGTCTGCCCGGCAATGAAACCAACGACGGGCTTTCTATTCCCGTCCGCCTTGATCCAGCGCGCGGCGTCAGCTTCCAGCTGACCCCCGATCTCACCGATCATCACTATGGCCTCCGTTTCCGGGTCGTTCATCAGCAATTGGACCGCCTCCTTGGTCGTCGTTCCAATGATCGGATCCCCACCGATCCCGATGGCGGTCGTGATCCCAAGGCCCTTCCTGACCACCTGGTCAGCAGCCTCATAGGTCAGTGTTCCTGATTTGGACACGATGCCCACGTTTCCTTTCTTGAAGACGAAACCGGGCATGATCCCGACCTTGGCCTCCTCCGGGGTGATCACTCCGGGACAGTTAGGGCCAACGAGTCGACAGTCTCTGGCGTCGATGTAGGACTTGACCTTCACCATGTCTGCCGTCGGAATGCCCTCGGTGATGCAGATGATCACCTTGATCCCGGCTTCGGCAGCTTCCATGATGGCGTCTGCGGCGAATGCCGGGGGGACGAATATGATCGAGGTGTCTGCCCCGACTTCACTGACCGCGTCGGCAACCGTGTTGAATACAGGTTTTCCAAGGTGGGTCTGCCCTCCTTTTCCTGGGGTCACTCCCCCTACTACGTTGGTTCCGTATTCGATCATCTGACCTGCGTGAAAGGTTCCCTCGCTGCCTGTGAACCCCTGCACGATCACTTTTGATGCTTTATTTACTAGTACACTCATGCTGTAATTTGATTTTGCTTATTTGCTCTTTTTTGCTGGCACAAAATTAATGGAAATAGCCGTAAAATGCAGCCTATTTTCTTAAATTTTCCAGCATCTTGGGCACGGATTTCAGGAGGTTCATCTCCCTGTATTTCTCGCGGGCCTCCCCGGCCGGAGAACCGAAATAGGCCTTGCCAGGCTCGAGATCCTTCGTGACCCCGGATTGGGCATAAACGACGGCGCCCTTTCCGATGGTGATGTCGCTGATCACTCCAACCTGTCCCCAAAGGGTGACCTCATCCTCTATGCGCGTGCATCCTGCTATGCCCACCTGCGACGCGATCAGGCACTTCTTACCGATCCTTGTGTCGTGCGCCACCTGGACCTGGTTGTCCAGCTTGGTGCCGGCCCCGATGATCGTGTCGCCTGTAACGCCTTTGTCGATGGTACATGCCGCCCCGATCTCGACGTCGTCCTCAAGGATGACCCTGCCGCAGGATTGCAGCTTGTCGAATCCGTGAGGTCGCTTTTGAAAATAGAAGGCGTCCGACCCGATGACCGTGCCCGAATGTATGATCACGCGATCTCCGATTACACAATTGTCATAGATGCTCACGTTGGGATGGATGATGCAATTCTCGCCGATGCGCACGTTGTTCCCGATGAAAACATTGGGTTGAACGACCGTGCCTGCCCCCACGACAGAAGTGTTGGAGATCACGCTCGAGGCCGGAACAAAGGGCCTGAAGTGCATCGTTATCCTGTTGAAATCCGTGAAGGGATCATTGGAGAGCAGCAGGGCCTTTCCGGCAGGGCATTCGACCTTTTTGTTGATCAGGATCACCGTAGCCGCCGAATTCAGCGCCTTGTCATAGTATTTGGGGTGATCGACGAAGACGATGTCCCCCGGTTCGACCACATGGATCTCGTTGATTCCCTTTACAGGAAAGTCCTTGTCCCCGACATATTCGATCCCGGGGATCTCGGCGATTTCGGCTAAGGTATAGGTCCTGGGAAACTTCATGGAAATCAGTCTTTCACGCGTTCCATGTAGCTTCCTTTCTCCGTATCGATCTTGATCTTGTCCCCTTCATTGATGAACAGGGGAACGTTGACCTGCGCCCCGGTCTCAACCGTAGCCGGCTTGGTCGCATTCGTTGCGGTATTCCCCTTCACGCCGGGCTCGGTGTGCGTCACCTCAAGGTAAACGTGCGCGGGCATCTCAACAGAGAGCGGCATCTCGTCGGAGGTCCTTATGATGATGGTTACGATCTCCCCCTCTTTGAGGAGCTCCGGCGAGTCGAGCACTTCCTTCTGCAGGGTGATCTGGTTGTAGTCATCCGTGTTCATGAAGTGGTAGCTGTCACCTTCTGCATAGAGATACTGGTACTTTCGGGTCTCCACGCGAACTTCGTCGATCTTGTGCCCTGCCGAGAACGTGTTGTCGATGACCTTTCCCGTGGTCAGGCTTTTGAGCTTGGTACGCACGAAGGCCGGTCCCTTTCCCGGTTTGACGTGAAGGAATTCCACGATCTTATAGGTATCGTTGTTGTAAACGATGCAAAGTCCTTTTTTGATGTCTGATGTTGTCGCCATTGATTATTTAGTAATTACTGGTGTATCCTTTCATGATGCCTCTCTGGGAATTGCTGATGAAGGTGAGCACCTCGTCGCGCTCAGGGCTTGCATCCAACTCCGCTTCCAGTATCCTCGCCGCCTGAGAGACGTTGTTGTTCTTCTGGAAGAGTATGCGGTAAATGTTCTGTATCTCGTTGATCTTCTCCGAGCTGAAGCCCCTCCTTCTCAGGCCGATTGAGTTGATGCCGATGTAGGAAAGAGGCTCTTTGGCGGCCTTCACATAGGGCGGCACGTCCTTTCGGACCAGGGAACCTCCTGAGATCATGGCGTGCTTCCCGATGTGTATGAACTGGTGGACCCCCGCCAGACCCCCGATGATCGCGTACTCGCCGATCTCCACGTGTCCGGCCAGCGTAACCCCGTTCACGATGATCACGTCGTTTCCTATGATGCAATCGTGAGCCACGTGGGCCGTGGCCATGATGAGGCAATTGTCACCGATCACGGTCTTTCCGTAGGCTTTGGTTCCGCGATTCACCGTTGCGCATTCCCGGATGGTCACGTTGTCTCCGATCACCGCCAGCGAATCCTCACCTTCGAACTTGAGGTCCTGCGGGATGGCTGAGATCACCGCACCGGGAAATATCCGGCAATTCTTTCCGATCCTTGCCCCTTCCATGATGGTGACGTTAGACCCGATCCAGGTTCCGGATCCGATGGTGACATTGTTGTGAATTGTGGTAAACGGCTCAATGACCACGTTGGTTGCGATCTTCGCACCCGGATGTATGTAAGCTAAGGGTTGATTCATCTGTTTGGATTATACTGTTAGTTCAGTGTCACGATTTTTTAACGATCTGGGCCATGAGCTCCGCCTCTACGACCAGCTTGTTGTTGGCGTATCCGTAGGCCTGCATGTGGCAGATCCCCCTGCGTATGGGGGTCATGAGCTCAGCCTTGAAGATCAGGGTGTCCCCGGGAAGTACTTTCTGCTTGAACTTCACGTTGTTCATCTTCATGAAGTAGGTCAGGTAGTTCTCAGGGTCGGGAACCGAACTGAGCACGAGTACCCCTCCGCACTGAGCCATGGCCTCGATCTGCAGCACCCCGGGCATCACTGGTGCTCCCGGGAAATGCCCCACGAAAAAGGATTCGTTCATCGTCACGTTCTTCATTCCCACAACGTGGCTCTCCGAAAGCTCCAGGATCCTGTCGATCAACAGGAAGGGAGGGCGGTGCGGGAGCAGCTTCATGATGTCATGGATGTCCATGAGCGGAGGCTGGCTCAAATCGTACTGAGGCACCTTGTTCCTCTTTTCGATCTTGATCAGCTTCATCATCTTTCTTGCAAAATGCGTGTTGATCTTGTGACCCGGCTTCGTTGCGATCACCTTGCCCTTGATCTTGGTTCCGATCAGCGCAAGGTCACCGATCACATCGAGCAATTTGTGCCTGGCCGCCTCATTGGCCCAATGCAGGTTGAGATTGTCCAGTATCCCGTTGGGTTTTACGGCAACCTTGTCCTTCTTAAAGGCCTTGCTGAGCTTTTGCATGGTCTTCTCGGAGAGCGGCTTGTCAACGTAAACTATGGCGTTGTTCAGGTCTCCTCCCTTGATCAGGTCGTTGTCCAGCAGCATCTCTATCTCGTGAAGAAAGCTGAAGGTGCGCGCGTCGGCTATCTCTGTTTTGAAATCCTCCATGCGCTCCAGGTTCGCGTTCTGCGTGCCCAGGATCTTGGTGCCGAAATCCACCATTGTGGTGATCTCATATTTGTCCGAGGGCATGATCATGATCTCGCTTCCTGTCTCCTCGTCCTTGTAGGATATGATGTCCTTGACCTCGTAGACCTCACGCTCGGCATCCTGCTCTTCGATACCCGCCTCTTCCAGGGCCTGGACAAAGAACTTTGAGGAGCCATCCATGATCGGGGGCTCCGGGGCATCGATCTCGATGATGACATTGTCGAGGTCCATGCCAACAACAGCGGCCAGGACGTGCTCGGAGGTGTTGATCACGACCCCGTTCTTCTCGATGTTCGTGCCTCTCTGGGTATCTGTAACATAGCAGGCCAGGGCCTCTATTGCGGGCTGACCTTCCAGATCCGTACGCACAAAGGTGAATCCGGAATTGACCGGTGCCGGCTTGAATGTCATGGACACCTTGTTGCCGGTATGCAGGCCAATTCCTTCCAGGGAAACCTCCTTGCTTATGGTCTTCTGTTTAACAGTCATGTGCTGAATTATTTAGTTTCAAGTTTCTTGTCAAGGTCGTCAAGCCTTGATGAGATCTTCGGCAGATTCTTAAAGTGCACGTAAGATTTGTTGAAATCGTGGTAAGGAATGGCCGGGCTGCCCTGAACGGTCTCATTGTCCGGGATGGATTTCCCGATGCCCGATTGGGCCTGGATCTGGACGTTGTTCCCGATCGTGATGTGACCCACGATGCCAACCTGCCCCCCGATCCTGCAGTTGCTTCCGATCTTGGTTGAGCCTGCAATTCCCGTCTGGGCCGCTATCACCGTGTTTTGTCCCACTTCCACGTTGTGGGCGATGTGTATCTGGTTGTCCAGCTTCACCCCTTCCCTGATTATGGTCGACCCCAGGGTCGCCCTGTCGATGGTCGTCCCGGAACCGATGTCCACCTTGTCCTCGATGATGACATTCCCGGTCTGGGGGATCTTGCTGTAGTCGCCGTTCTTGCTCGGGGCAAATCCAAATCCGTCACAGCCGATCACGGAACCCGAATGAATGGTGCAGTAACTGCCGATCTGGGATTCCGAATAGATCTTGGCTCCCGCGAAAATTGTGGTGTCATTGCCAATGGTCACATTCTCCCCGATGAAGACATTGGGGTAGATCTTGACATTGTTGCCCAGGGTCACGTTGGCACTCACGTAACTGAACGCTCCCAGGTAAAGATCCGAGCCGTAGACCACGGTCTCGTGCAGGAAATGCGGGGATTCGATTCCCGACTTGTGCAACTTGATCTGGTTGTAGTACTCGAGGATCTTCGTGAATGCCAGGTAGGGGTCGTCCACCTTTACCAGTGTGCTGTTCACTTCCCTCTCCGGGGTAAAGTCCTCGCTCACGATCACCACCGATGCGTTGGTCGTGTACAGCCAGGAATTGTATTTCGGGTTGGACAGAAAGGTCAGGGAACCCTTCTCTCCTTCTTCGATCTTGGATAGCTTGTGGACCTCCACGTCCGGGTTTCCGAAAACGGCCCCGTCCAGGATCTCAGAAATTTGTTTCGCTGTGAATTTCAAAGGATAACATTTAGACCATTGATAATGGTGTTTGCAAAAATACTAAAAATTGCCATTCCCGGTCATTAATGACAAGTTCTTTGGATAGCAAAGATAAAACCGGGTCATTTTTTGATTCAGGACTCCGGCTCCCAGCCCGTCGGAAACCTGTTGAATGTCTTTGGTCTCTCCGTCTTTAAAGGCGATCAGGATCCCCATGGGCTCGGGCTGATAGGCCAGGTTGCTCACTTCCCCCGTGTACACCAGGTAGTCCAGGTCCTCGTCGTCGACATCCAGCTCTTTTTTGACCTCTTCCCGGATCTGCCGGACCCGCTCCTCCTCGAAGGGATTCTCCGACATCTCGATCCTGGGCAGGTTCCTGTTCACGATCGATCTCGAGAGGTAGGAAAGTATGAAGTCATCGTGCTCGCACCAGGCCTTGAGGCCCTGCATTATGTCATTGTCATCAAGCCTCGCGTAAACATCCAGCAGCCCCTGGTCAAAGTTCCTTGCATCCTGCTTCTTCCTCAGGAAGCTGCCCAGCACAGGGCTCATGGGCACTTCCCGACCAGCTTCCAGCAACTCCCTCACCCGCTGGAGTATCTTCACCAGTATCTTTTCTGCGGCCAGGCCGGTCTTGTGGAGGTACACCTGCCAGTACATGAAGCGCCGCGCCATGATGAACTTCTCCACCGAGAAGATCCCCTTGTGCTCGATGGCGAGCTGGTCGTTTCGGACGCAAAGCATGGATATCAGCCGTTCCGAATTGATGTTGCCTTCTGCGACCCCGCTGTAGAAGCTGTCCCTTTTGAGATAGTCGAGGCGGTCCATGTCCAGCTGGCTCGAGATCAGCTGATTCATGAACTTCCTGGGATACTCTCCCCTGAACATCTGAATCGCCATGCCCAGTCGACCCTCCATTTCACTGTTCAGGCTCTGCATGAACTTCAGTGAGATCTCCTCATGCCCCAGGCCGCTTAGGAAACATCCCTCAAGGGCATGCGAGAAGGGCCCGTGACCGAGGTCATGCATGAGAATGGCCAGGGAAAGAGCCTCCTCTTCCTCCTCGCTGATCCCGATCCCCTTCAGCCTGAGAATCTCAACGGCCTTCTGCATCAGGTAGGTGCAGCCGATCAGGTGCTGGAACCGGGTGTGATGTGCTCCGGGATAGACGAGATAGGACAGGCCCATCTGTGAAATCCGCCTCAGGCGCTGGAAATACGGATGCTCTATGATCGTAAAAATCAAAGGGTTTTTGACCGTGATAAATCCGTAAATCGGATCGTTAAATAATTTCAGTTTTTTCAAAATTTTAGGCTTGATTTTTGTACTTTTCCGAATAAATCCCTTCCTTGCGGGACCAGGTTCGATAGCAAAAATAAAGCTTTCATTTAACTAATTCAGCATAATAGATTTAGAATGAGTTCAGGAAAAATACTATGGGTGGACGATGAAATTCATCTTCTCAAACCCCACATGCTATTTTTGGAGAAAAAGAATTACGAGGTGGTGCCCTGCACCAATGGCGCGGATGCCGTTGAAAGCGTGAGCGAGGAGCGCTTCGACATCGTTTTCCTGGACGAGAACATGCCCGGACTGTCCGGCCTGGAGACCCTCTCGCAGATCAAGGAAAAATTCCCCAATCTTCCCGTGATCATGATCACCAAGAGCGAGGAGGAATACATCATGGAGGAGGCCATCGGCTCGAAGATCGCCGACTACCTGATCAAGCCGGTGAATCCGAACCAGATCCTGCTCAGCCTGAAAAAGAACCTGGACTTAGGCAGACTGGTTTCCGAAAAGACAACCTCGAACTACCAGCAGGAATTCAGGAAGATCTCGATGGACCTGGCCATGGTGAACAGCTTCAAAGACTGGATAGACCTTTACAAGAAGCTGGTCCACTGGGAAATTCAGCTGGAGTCCATATCCGACCCGGGAATGACAGAGATCCTGGAGAGTCAGAAGGAGGAGGCGAACTCCCAGTTCTTCAAATTCATCAAGAACAACTACAGGGACTGGTTCCACGGCGCAGAGGCTCCCATTCTGTCGCACCGGCTCTTCAAAGAGGTCATCGCGCCCAAGATCAGCAAGGACAAGGGAACGCTGCTGATCGTGATCGACAACCTCCGGTATGACCAGCTGAGGGTGCTGGAACCGGTAATCAACGAATACTACAAGCCCACGGAGGAAATATCCTATTTCAGCATTCTGCCGTCTGCGACCCAATACGCCAGGAACGCCCTCTTCTCGGGGCTCATGCCCCTGGAAATGGAGAAGAAATATCCCCAGTACTGGAAGAATGACACAGACGAGGGAGGCAAGAACCTGCACGAGGAGGAATTCCTTGCCGAGAATCTCAAGCGCCTGGGAATGAACATCGCCCACGAGTACTACAAGATTACCACGATCTCCCAGGGCAAGGACCTGGCATCCAATCTGGCCAAGATCAAGGACAATGACCTGACGGTGATCGTGTACAATTTTGTGGACATGCTTTCTCACTCGAGAACGGAAATGGAAATGATCAAGGAGCTGGCCAGCGACGACAAGGCCTACAGATCCCTGACCCTGAGCTGGTTCAGGAACTCCCCCCTCCTCGAGATCATTCAGAACGCCCAGAAAATGGGCCTGAAACTGATCGTGACCACGGATCACGGCACCATCAATTGCTCCCGGCCCTCCAAGGTGGTTGGCGACAAGAACATCAGCTCAAACTTGAGATACAAGACCGGCAGGAGCCTCAGTTACAATGAAAAGGAGGTCTTCGAGATCAAGGAGCCCAAGGAGATTCTTCTGCCCTCCCTTCACATGAGCAGTTCCTTCATCTTTGCCAAGGAGGACTACTTCTTTGCATACCCCAACAACTACAACCATTACGTCAAGTATTACAAGAACACCTACCAGCACGGAGGAGTCTCTCTCGAGGAGATGATCATACCCTGCATAACCTATGAAGCCAAATAGGTTTTGAGCAGTCTTCATTTTGCCTGCCCGTAATTGTCCTTGAATGCAATATTTCTGGGTATTTTTTGAGTTTTTCATACCGAGATTCTCGAAGAAATTTATCAATTTTGCATAAGGCATAAACCCTATCTTTTAAAACGAAAATTGATGAAAAAACACAATTTTAGCGCTGGTCCCTGCATTCTTCCCCAAAGCGTGCTTGAGCAGGCAGCCGACGCGGTCAGGAACTTTAACGGATTAGACCTCTCGCTCATTGAGATATCCCATCGGAGCAAGGATTTCGTGGAGGTTATGGAACGAGCCCGACAGTTGGCCCTGGAGCTGCTTGGCCTGGAGGGCAAAGGCTACTCCGCCCTCTTTCTACAGGGAGGCGCAAGCCTGGAGTTCCTCATGGTTCCCTACAACCTGATGTCCATAGGCGGAAAGGCGGCTTACCTGGACACAGGGACCTGGGCCAACAAGGCGATAAAGGAAGCGAGGCTTCTTGGCGACGTCGAGGTGATGGCCAGCTCCAAGGATGACAACTACAGGCATATCCCCAGGGGATACAAGGTGCCCTCTGACGTGGATTACGTTCATTGCACGAGCAACAACACGATCTTTGGGACGCAGATGAAGGAGTTTCCGGAGACCAAGGCTCCCCTGGTCTGCGACATGAGTTCTGACATCTTCTCCAGGCAGCTGGATTTCTCCCGCTTCGACCTGATCTACGCCGGGGCCCAAAAGAACATGGGGCCCGCCGGAACCACTCTGGTGATCGTCAAGGACGAGGTGTTGGGCAAGACCGGGAGAAGCATCCCCTCCATGCTGGACTACAAGGTGCACATTGCCAAGGACAGCATGTACAACACCCCTTCGGTCTTTGCGGTCTATGTCTCCATGCTGACCCTGGAATGGCTGAAGGCCCAGGGAGGGATCCCGGCCATTGAAAAGAAAAACCGGGCCAAGGCGCAGTTGCTCTACGATGAGATCGACAGGAACCCTCTTTTCGAGGGAGCGGCCAACAAGGACGACAGGTCCGACATGAACGTCACCTTCCTTTTGACCGATGAATCCAGAAAAGCGGAATTCGATGCGAGGTGCAAGGAGAACGGCATCAACGGCATCAACGGCCACCGGTCTGTAGGAGGCTACAGGGCCAGCATATACAACGCCATGCCGATCGAGAGCGTACAGGTCCTGGTCGACATTATGAAAAATCTGTAAACAAAAGAAATTTTGACATGAAAGTACTTGCAAATGATGGAATAGCGACTTCAGGGATCGTTGCTTTGGAAAAAGCCGGTTTCGAGGTCTTGTTGAATACAGTGGCACAGGAGCGGCTTGCAGACTATATCCGTGACAACCAGATAGACGTGCTTCTTGTAAGGAGCGCCACCAAGGTGAGAAAGGACCTTATCGATGCCTGCCCTTCCCTCAAGATCATTGGAAGAGGCGGGGTCGGCATGGACAACATAGACGTGGACTATGCGCGTTCAAAGGGGATCAAGGTGATCAACACGCCTGCAGCATCCTCGCATTCCGTGGCAGAACTGGTCTTTGCCCACCTGTTCGGAATGGTGCGTTTTCTGCACGACTCGAACCAGAACATGCCCCTGGAGGGAGATTCCAAGTTCAAAGAGCTGAAGAAGGCATATGCCAAGGGAGTCGAGCTCAAGGGAAAGACCCTGGGCATCCTCGGGTTCGGCAGGATCGGGCAGGCCACGGCAAAAGTAGGCCTGGGAGTAGGCATGAGAGTAGTCGCCTATGACCCCTTCATCGACAGCGCCCACATCGAGCTGAAGTTCTTTGACGGGCAGAATGTGAATTTCACCATCGACACCATATCAAAGGAAGAGGTGCTCAAACAGGCCGATTTCATATCCCTGCACGTTCCGGCACAGGAAGAATACGTGATCAGCACCCGCGAATTCGAACTCATGAAAGACGGGGTCGGAATCGTCAATGCGGCAAGGGGCGGTGTTATCGATGAAAAGGCGCTGATCGAAGCAATCGATTCGGGAAAGGTCTCAAACGCCGCGCTGGACGTATTCGAAAATGAGCCCACCCCGGAGATCAAGCTTCTTATGAACCCGAAGATCTCCCTCACGCCTCACATAGGCGCTGCAACCCTGGAGGCTCAGACCCGTATCGGGGAGGAACTGGCTGAACAGATCATCAAGATCCTCAGCTGATCGCATGGCCCGGGTCAGACCTTTCAAGGCCGTGCGCCCAACGCGTGACAAGGTTTCTCTTGTCACAACTCGCTCCTATGAGCTGTACCGAAAGCGGGAGAGGAATTGCATACTCGAATACAATCCCTTCTCCTTCCTTCATGTTTTGAGACCGGGTTTCAAATACAAGAAAAGGGTAACGGGACCGGAACGATTCAAAATGGTCCACAACAGGTACGAGGAGTTCAAGGAGAACGGGGTGTTCACCCAGGATGAACAACCGGGTTTTTACCTGCACCAAAAGGTCTATCAGAACTCCAGGTTTTGGGGGATCATAGGGCTGGCCTCATTGGAGGATTACGAGACGGATGTGATCAAAAAACACGAGAAAACCCTTCGGGAGCGGGAGGAGCTTTTTGGCAACTACCTTGAAATCACGGGGTTCAACGCCGAACCGGTATTGATCACCTACCAGGATGACCCCTATCTCCAGGGGGTCTTTGAAAAATACAGCTCCACGCGACCGGAATACGAATTCACGACCAACAAGGACCGGACGCATTCTCTTTGGCTGATCCGGGAGCAAAGCGAGATCGAGCAAATTGCGGCCGCCTTTGAAAAAATGAAGGCGCTCTACATCGCGGACGGACACCACAGGACGGCCTCTTCCCTGTATCTGAAGAAGAAACTTGAAGGACCGGGCCAGGATGCGGACAACAAGACCTCGGGATTCATGGCCTACCTGATCCCGGAATCCCAGCTGAGGATCACTTCTTTTTTCAGGTTTGTCAGGACCCTGGGCTCTATGGACAAGGAGGAATTCCTGATTCGCCTCGATGAGATCTTCCGCATACGGAATCTCGGAAACCAATACTACAGGCCTTCGAAGAAACATCATTTCTCCATGTATCTTGACGGGGACTACTATCAGCTCCACCTCAGGAGATCCTCCTTCAGCCAGGAATCAGCCCTGGATGACCTGGACCCTCATATTCTGTTTTCCAGGGTCCTTAGCCCGATCCTTGGCATTGATGATCCAACTGATGATCCGAACCTGTTCCATCTTCCCGAGAATGGAAACGAGATGCAGATCAAGAACCTGGTTGACTCAGGTAGGTACAGCGTAGGTTTTGGCTCCTACCCCGTGTCAGTGGAACAGATGAAAACCATAGCGGACCAGGGCCTCATCATGCCCCCGAAAAGCACCTATGTCGAGCCAAAACTAAGGAGTGCACTCACGATTTACGAGTTAAAGTAATACTCAAATAGAAATTTGTAAATGTTTATATATCATAATTATAAAGGCATTTTAGAAAGTATTCCGGAAGATGTAACCCTGGTGGCGGTCTCTAAGACCAAACCCGTGTCTGACATCCTGGAAGCCTATGAAAAGGGGCATCGGGTTTTTGGTGAGAACAAGGTCCAGGAAATGGTGAACAAATACGAGCAATTGCCCAAGGACATTCAATGGCACATGATCGGCCACGTCCAAAGCAATAAAGTGAAATACATGGCCCACTTCGTATCCCTGATCCACGGGGTTGACAAGCTGAGCACCCTGAGAGAGATCAACAAGCAGGCCAGGAAGAACGATCGCGTCATCGAGTGCCTGTTGCAGGCCAGAATCGCGAAAGAAGAAACGAAATTCGGTCTGCCCCTTCAGGACATAGAGGCCATCCTGGGATCGGAGGAACTCAAACAACTGGAAAACGTTCGTGTCGTCGGGCTCATGGGAATGGCGACCTTTACCGGGGATGAGCAGTTGATCTCTTCGGAGTTCGAAGGCCTGCACTTCTTTTTCGAGCGCATGAAGGAGAAAGGCTACCCACTCAGGGTCCTTTCGATGGGCATGAGCGGCGACTACAGGCTTGCCCTGGCGCATGGCAGCAACATGATCCGCATTGGAAGCGCCCTGTTCGGCGACAGAAACTACATTGCGACTAACTGAGTTTATCAGTGCATGATCTTGAACAGAAGCTGCTTGAGTATGTCTCCGTGTGCCAGGTTGCTCGCGCCCACCCCCTTGCTTTTCATGTCGGCTTCCCTCAAATGGGAAATCACCTGGGCAACCTTGCGCATCGGGTAATTCGACGCCGCCTTCTGGTATTCGGGAACGAAGTAGGGATTGATCTTGAGGGCCTTTGATACGTTGATCCTGCCCTTGTCCTTGAGTCCATGATAGAGCAGCAGCTGTGTGAAGAAGCTGTTAAGCAGCGAGATGGTCATGACCAGGGGGTTGGTCTTGGGGTTTTCGGAAAAATACCTTATGATCTGGTTGGCCCTGACGAACTGCTTCTCCCCGATCGCCTTTCTCAGCTCGAAGTTATTGTAGTCCTTGCTGATCCCTATGTTCTCTTCCACGTGTTGGGGGCTGATCCTCGAGCCCCTTTCCAGGATCAGGCTTAGCTTTTCCAGCTCGTTGTCTATCTTGGAGAGGTCCGTACCCAGGAATTCCACCAGCATTTGGATGGCCTTGGGATCAATTCCGTATCCCCTCTCCTTCAGGTTGGCATCTATCCATTCCCCAACCTGGTTTTCATACAGCTTGTTGCTTTCAAAGAGCACGCCCTTCTCCGCGATTAGCTTGGACAGCTTCTTTCGCTTGTCGATCGACTTGTATTTGTAACAGATCACCAGCACTGTCGTGGGTTGCGGGTTTTCAGCATAAGGAAGCAACTTGTCGATGGTCCTGGACAGTTCCTGCGCCTCCTTTACGATCACCACCTGCCTTTCCGACATCATGGGGTATCTCTTGGCCTGCGAGATGATGTCCTCCACGGTGACGTCCCTGCCATAGAGGACGATCTGGTTGAAGCCTTTTTCCTCCTCGCTGAGCAGGTTCTGCTCGATGAAATCGGAGATCTTGTCGATATAGTAGGCCTCCTCCCCCATTAGAAAATAAATGGGCTTGGTATTCAGCGTTTTAACGTCCTCTATGATCTGTCGAATTCTGTTCATAAATTCGCTCAATTCCTTATTTTTGAGCTATGATGAGATTGAATCTTCCGCAAGTTCCGTTCAGGATCAAAAGTAAAGAAAATAAGCTCTATATCTTTGACCCGAACCGAAAAAAACAGGTCCTGCTGACGGAAGAGGAATGGGTGCGGCAGCATTTCATAGAATACCTTGTTCGTCGCAAGAATTACCCCAGGTCCCTGATCGCGGTCGAGAAACAGTGCAAGGTGGAGGGCCTGACCAAAAGAACCGATGTGTTGGTATTCGACCGGACGGGGCAGATCCGGATCATCGTCGAATGCAAGGCCCCTGGGGTCAGGATCGATCAGGCCGTCTTTGACCAGATCGCCCGTTACAACCTCGCGCTGAAGGCGAAGTTTCTCGCGGTAACCAACGGAATGGAACACTTTTATTGCGAAATGGACCACGAGAAGGAAGCCTATCATTTTTTGCCCGAACTTCCCGAATACGCGTAATTTTGATTTTCTTGCGGCAGGCTTGAGAATATGTCCTATGTTTGCAATCCTCAAATGAAAGAAGATAAGAGCTTGGAAATAGCGGTCGTTATACTGAACTGGAACGGCAGGGACCTGCTAGAGAAATTCCTCCCTTCGGTGGTTGAGCATTCCGAGGGCAAAGCCCGGGTATACGTCGCGGACAACAACTCTACTGACGAGTCCATAGCCTTTCTTAAAGAGCGGTTTCCACAGGTGGGCATCGTCAGAAACAAGGTCAATGGAGGCTATGCCAAGGGCTACAATGACGCCCTGAAGGAGATCGAGGCCGACATTTACGCTCTGGTCAATTCGGACATCGAGGTCAGCCAAGGCTGGCTGGACCCAATCCTGCGGGAATTCCTATCCAATGAGAACACCGGGATCGTTCAACCCAAGCTGCTCGACTTCAAGGACAAATCCAAATTCGAATACGCCGGTGCCGGCGGTGGCTTCGTCGATTTCATGGGATATCCGTTCTGCAGGGGCAGGATCTTTATGGACCTTGAGCAAGATAATGGCCAGTTCAACGACACGGCCAACATTTTCTGGGCCTCGGGTGCCTGTTTTTTCATCCGATCGGAGCTCTACCACTCGCTCGGAGGATTCGATGAGGACTACTTCGCCCACCAGGAGGAGATCGATCTCTGCTGGCGCGTTCAGAACGAGGGATATGACGTGAAATACGTAGGCGCCTCGACCGTTTACCACGTCGGGGGAGCCACGCTGAGGGAGTCCCATCCTCGCAAGACCTTCCTGAATTTCAGGAACTCCCTGTTCACCATCGCCAAGAACGTGCCCAAGCGATATGCGTTCATCGTGATCCTGTTCAGGCTTTTGCTCGACGCAGTGGCCGGCATCAAGTTCACCCTGGAGTTGCGGCCCATCCATGCCTGGTCGATCATAAAAGCCCACTTGAGCTTCTATGCCCTCCTTCCCAAAATGATGAGGAAAAGGACGAAGCTCTCCTTCAAGCGAACGAATTATTATTACTGCTTCAGCATCGTCTGGGAGCATTTTATCCTGAGAAAGAAGAAGTTTTCCGAGATCTGACGGGAATTCCTATATTTGATCGACTGGCTTAAAAGCCGTTCAAGAGCCTATGGGAATGGTTTCTTCTGAAAAACCCTCAATCTTTGCCTATCTGGCCATATTTCTGGTCCTGGTCTCCTGCGGGTTGAACTGGGGCCCGGGGAGCGGCGAGGATGATGAGGGCATCGTGGAGTATGACCTGGAGGAGATCAGGGAGGCCGGCGTGCTGAAGGTGATCACTACCTATTCTCCCACGGGATATTTCATTTACAAGGGCAAAACCATGGGTTTTGAGTACGAGCTGTTCAAACGCATTGCCGACGAGCTGGATGTGGGGCTGGAGATGGTCCTGGCAAGGAACGTGGACTCCGTGATCCCCATGCTCAACCGCGGCAAAGGCGACATCATCGCCCTGGGCTATACCATCACCTCCGACCGAAAGGAGCATGTGAGCTTCACCGATCCCTATCTGATCACGCACCAGGCCCTGGTTCAGAAAAAGCCGGACAACTGGAGGAGGATGACGCGGGATCAGATAGACAAAAGGCTGGTCAAGGACGTGACCCAGCTCTTGCATGACACGATCAGCGTACGAAAGAATTCCTCCTATTACCTCCGCATCAAGGAGTTGAGCAACGAATTGGGGGACAGCATCCACATTAGCGTTCTGCCCGGTGATCTCAGTGACGAACAGATCATTCAAAAGGTCGCGGAAGGAGACATCAAGTATTCGGTCATAGACTATAACAAAGCTTCCATACACATGAGCTATTTCCCGGACATCGATGTGGGCACGCCGGTCAGCCTTTCTCAGCGAATCGCCTGGGCCGTGCGAAAGACTTCCCCAAAACTGCTGAATTCGATCAACCAGCAGCTGAAGCGGATGAAGAAGAAACCGGATTACAACGTGATCTACAGGAGGTATTTCGAAAACAAGAGCTATTTCAACCGGAGGCTCGACAGCGAATACTACACGGCGGAGACCGGCAAGTTCAGCAGATACGATGAGATCGTCAAGAAATACGCAAAGGACCTGGGCTGGGACTGGATCCTCGTCAAATCGCTGATCTACCAGGAGTCACAATTCAAGAACACGAAGAACGACTGGTCCGGGGCCCAGGGACTGATGCAGCTGATGCCCGCAACGGCTGCGGAGCTGGGTGTTAACGACCCCACCGACCCGGAACAGAACATCAGGGCCGGAAGCCTCTACCTCAAAAAAATGTATGATCTGTGGGGATCGGTACCGGATTCGGTCCAGCGCATCAAGTTCGCCATGGCATCCTACAACTGCGGCTTCGGGCATATCAGGGACGCCCAGCGACTCGCCCGGAAGCAAGGCAGGGATTCCCTGAATTGGGACAGCGGCGTGGATTTCTATGTGAGAAAGCTCTCTGACCCCCAGTATTACAACGACCCTGTCGTCGAGCATGGATATGCCCGTGGCTCGGAACCCTACCAGTACGTCAGGGACATTTTTGAACGCTACCGGCATTACAAGACGATCACCCAGCACAACAATTGAAACCCCACGCTATGAGCATATTCGATTTTCTCGACCTGGCCGGAACCGCCTCTTTCGCCATCTCAGGGGCGCTCTTCGCCATCAACAAGAAGATGGATGGCTTCGGAATATTCGTAATCGCCTTCGTCACCGCTGTTGGAGGCGGTACCCTTCGGGACGTGCTGATCGATGCCTACCCGATCACATGGATGGCCAACCTCACCTATGTATACACCATCTTCGTTTCCGTAGTCGTGGCGATAATCTTGAGAAAGAAGATCGGTCATCTGAGCCGGTCCCTCTTTCTTTTTGACGCGATCGGCCTGGGCATTTTCACCATAACCGGTACGGAGATCGGTTTGCAAAACGGATTTCACCCCATCATCTGCATCTCCCTGGGGATGATAACCGCAACCTTCGGCGGGGTGATCCGGGACACCCTGAGCAATGAGATCCCATTGATCTTTCACAAGGAGATCTACGCGACGGCCTGCATCATTGGCGCGGTAACCTATCTCCTGCTCAGCCATTTGAACGTGAATCAGGACCTGAATCAATTCTTGACCACGATTATGGTCATAGGGGTAAGACTTGTGGCCGTGCGCTTCAAGCTGCACTTGCCGACCTTCTATACTCAGTAATCTCCGAGGGTTTCGGGGTTCTGTGCCAGCCCGATGGCGAGCTGCTCGTCATTGGGAGCCTTTCCATGCCAGGCATGGGTTCCCATCATGTAGTCAACACCATAACCCATTTCCGTGTGCATCAGGATGCAGACGGGTTTGCCCTTTCCCGTGAGTTTCTTTGCTCGTTCCAGGCCTTCGATCACCTGCTCGATGTCATTGCCGTCCCGGATCTCCAAAACCTGCCAGCCAAAAGCTTCGAATTTGGCCTTCAGGTCCCCAAGGGGCATCACGTCATCGGTGCAGCCGTCGATCTGTTTCCTGTTATAGTCCACCGTAGCGATGAGGTTGTCTACCTTTTTGCCGGCGGCGAACATGGCGGCTTCCCAGATCTGCCCCTCCTGCAGCTCTCCATCTCCATGCAAGGAATATACCAGGTGATCGTCGCCATTGAGCTTTTTGGACAAGGCTGCCCCGATCGCCACGCTCATGCCCTGCCCTAGAGAACCGGCCGACATGCGAACGCCGGGAAGCCCCTCGTGGGTGGTCGGGTGCCCCTGCAGACGAGTATTGATCTTTCTGAAGCTGGCCAGTTCCTCTATCGGGAAGAAGCCGCTACGTGCCAGAACGCTGTATAGAACAGGTGAGATATGCCCGTTTGACAGGAAGAAAAGGTCCTCGTTCCTGCCGTCCATGTCGAAGTCCGTGGAATATCGAAGTACCTTCTGGTACATGGCGACCATGAATTCGGTGCATCCCAGGGACCCTCCCGGATGTCCTGAGTTCACGGCATGGACCATTCTCAATATGTCCCTCCTGACCTGGGAGGCAAAATCTTTCAACTCGTTAACTGTTGGCATTTTAGATGGTGTTTATGGCCAGCAAAATTAACAAACTGAATCAGATTACCGCGTATTTTTTCGGATTTTGTTTCCCGGTCTGCCAATGGCTGCCCTGCACGCCACTCTTTTATCCTTTGTTTAACAATTGTTGCAAAGGTATATTCTGATAATGTCTTAAATTTGCCTGATTCTAAAATTGAAACGATGAAGAAATTAATTGCCCTTTTACTGGGATTGAATTTGATATCCTGCGCAGAGCAGGCACCCAAAGACTATGTCATGCTCAGCGGAAGAGTGGACAACGCCCAGAGCGAGACGCTGACCATCATGGGGAAGGGCTTTCGAAAGGACATCGATCTGAACGAGGACGGGAGCTTCAGCGACACCTTGAAGGTGAACGATGGATTCCACGGATTCAATGACGGGACACTTCAATCCTTTGTCTATCTGAAGAACGGATACGACATGCAGCTGAGCTTTGACGTCCAGGACTTTCCCGCCTCTGTTGTTTTTGAAGGAGACGGCGCTGTGACCAACAACTACCTCAATGAGAAGCTTCAGTTCATAAAAAGGGAGCAGCTGGACAACTACAAGGCTTTCTTTGAGCTGGAAAAGGAAGATTTCGATGCGCGCATCGAAGAGGTCAGGCTCAAAATGGACAAGATGCTTGAAGAGGCACCTGAGCTCGACCAGGAGGTGGTGGAGCTGGAAAGGAAGGCCAATTCGGACCTGATCAATTTCTACGTATCCAACTACCCGACGGAGCACTACAACTTCACGGCCCTGCAGCGCGGGAAGCCTTCTCCCAAGTTCAACTATCCTGACATCAACGGAAAGAGCGTATCCCTGGATGACTTGAAAGGAAAATATGTATATGTGGACGTTTGGGCCACCTGGTGCGGGCCCTGCAAGAGGGAGATCCCCTTTTTGAAGGAGCTGGACGCAGAATACAGGGAAAAGGATCTTGCGATTGTGAGCCTGTCCATCGACAAGCTGGAAAACAAGGACAAATGGGAGAGCATGGTAAAGGGCGAGAACCTGACGGGCATACAGATCCTGGCCGACAAGGACTGGAGATCGGAGTTTGTCACCGCATATAACATCACAGGGATACCCAGGTTCATCCTGATCGACCCGGAAGGCAAGATATACGATGCCAACGCTCCGCGACCCTCGGACCCAAGGTTGAAGGACCTGCTGAGCAGCCTGAGCCTGTAGTTGGAAGATCATATAAAATGGAAGTGCCCGCGCCTGTGCGCGGGCATTTTTGTTTGCGGGTCCAAGACAAAAAGTCACTTAAGCCACTTAAAAACAGACATTTTGTCTTGTTCTGCTCGTTTTGAGAATATGGAATACTATTTGACTACAATAAATAGAATCCAATACAAACGAGATGAATTTTAACAATTTTACCATAAAATCACAGGAGGCCGTGCAGAGCGCGCAACAGATCGCTCAGGGTTACGGCCATCAGCAGATTGAGAACGCTCATCTGCTCAAGGGCATTTTCGAAGTCGACGAGAATGTCACCCCTTTCATTTTGAACAAACTGGGGGTCAATGTCAGCCTGTTCCAAAACACGCTTGACAGCATCATCAAAAGCTACCCCAAAGTGGAGGGAGGAGAGATCATGCTTTCACGAGAGTGCAACAAGACCCTGGTCGATGCGAGCAACATCGCCAAGAAGATGAAGGACGAGTACGTGTCGATCGAACACCTGATCGTGGCCATTTTCGAATCCCGGGGAGACAGCTCCCAGCTCATGAAGGACAGCGGCATCAATGAAAAGGACCTCATGAATGCCATCCAGGAGCTTAGAAAGGGAAGCAAGGTCACTTCGCAAAGCGCGGAGGAAACCTACAATTCGCTGAGCAAGTACGCAAAAAACCTGAACCAGCTGGCCAACGACGGCAAACTGGACCCCGTGATCGGGAGGGATGAGGAGATTCGCAGGATACTGCAAATTCTGTCCCGAAGGACGAAGAACAACCCCATTCTGATCGGAGAGCCGGGAACGGGAAAGACAGCGATCGCGGAAGGCCTGGCCCACAGGATCGTCAAGGGTGACGTTCCGGAGAATCTTCAGAACAAGGTGATCTATTCGCTTGACATGGGCGCCCTGATCGCAGGAGCCAAGTACAAAGGCGAGTTCGAGGAAAGGCTCAAGTCGGTCGTGAAGGAGGTGATCTCCTCGGAAGGCGAGATCGTGCTCTTCATTGATGAGATCCACACCCTGGTGGGGGCCGGAGGCGGACAGGGAGCCATGGATGCTGCCAACATACTCAAACCCGCCCTTGCGAGGGGTGAGCTGAGGGCCATCGGCGCCACCACCCTGGACGAGTACCAGAAGCACTTTGAGCAGGACAAGGCCCTCGAAAGGAGGTTCCAGAAGGTTACGGTGAATGAACCCGACACCGAAAGTGCCATTTCCATCCTAAGGGGGATCAAGGAGAAATACGAAAACCACCATAAGGTGCAGATCAAGGACAGCGCGATCATAGCCGCGGTAGAGCTCTCTCAGAGATACATCTCCGACAGGTTCCTTCCCGACAAGGCCATCGACCTCATGGACGAAGCGGCTGCCAAGCTGCGCATGGAGATCAATTCCAAGCCAGAGGAGCTGGATGTGCTGGATCGCAAGATCATGCAGCTGGAGATAGAGATCGAGGCCATCAAAAGAGAAAACGACAAGAAAAAGCTGAAGCTGCTGCAGGAGGAGCTGGCCAACATCAAGGAGATGCGAAACGAGGTAAACGCCAAGTGGACCAGCGAGAAGGAGATCGTTGACAAGGTTCAGTCCTCCAAGGAGAAAATAGAGAATTACAAGCAGGAGGCAGAACGCGCAGAACGTGAAGGCAACTATGGATTGGTTGCAGAGATCAGGTACGGCAAGATCAAGGAAGAAGAAGAGAGGCTTGCCTCCCTGCAGGAGGAAATGGAGAAGAGCCAGGAGAACTCGCTGATCAAAGAGGAAGTGACGAGCGAGGACATCGCCGAGGTCGTGGCCAAATGGACCGGCATTCCTGTCCAGAAGATGCTCCAGAGCGACCGCGAGAAGCTTCTGCACCTCGAGGAGGAGCTCCACAAAAGGGTCATTGGCCAGGAAGAGGCCATCGAAGCGGTCTCAGACGCCGTGAGAAGGTCCAGGGCCGGCCTGCAGGACAGCAAGAAGCCGATCGGCAGCTTCCTGTTCCTGGGAACCACGGGCGTGGGAAAGACAGAGCTTGCCAAAGCCCTGGCAGACTATCTCTTTGACGACGAAAGCGCAATGACGAGGATAGACATGAGTGAATACCAGGAGCGCCATGCGGTTAGCCGTCTCATTGGAGCGCCCCCGGGCTACGTGGGATACGAGGAGGGCGGACAGCTGACCGAGGCCGTTAGAAGGAAACCCTACTCGGTGATCCTGCTGGATGAGATCGAAAAGGCTCACCCGGACACCTTCAACATCCTGTTGCAGGTCCTGGATGAAGGAAGACTGACCGACAACAAGGGAAGGGTGGCCAATTTCAGGAACGCCATCATCATCATGACCTCGAACATGGGCGCGCACATCATCCAGGAGAATTTTGAGAACATCAACATGGAGGTGCGGGAGCAGGTGCTTGAGACCACCAAGCTGGAGGTTGTCGGCTTGCTCAAGAAGACCATCCGACCGGAATTCATCAACAGGATCGATGAGATCATCATGTTCACGCCGCTTAACAAGGAAGAGGTTCGAGAAATCGTCAACCTGCAGATCGATCATCTGGCGTCCATGCTGAAAGAGAAGAATATCGAGCTCAAATGGACGGAAGAGGCCATAGACACCCTGTCGGAAAAAGGATACAATCCGCAGTTCGGTGCCCGCCCCATAAAGCGTGTGATCCAGAAGGAAGTGCTGAACAACCTGTCCAAGGAACTTCTGAAAGGAACCATCACGGCATCAAGCCACATCCTTTTGGATGCCTTTGACGACCAGTTGGTGTTCAGGAACCAGTAAGCAGCAAGATTTGCAGACCATAGGGCTGCCCTCGCAAGGGGGCAGCTTTTTTTGTGCTGAATTTGATACCAGATCGGGTAAATTGTCAAATCTCAAACAAGAATAGCAATATCCTTTCATTCTTGTTAAATTTGCGGTACCAAGAGCCGAATATGAACGTACAGCCCAAATCAAAACGTTTCGATCAGAACATCCTGACCAAATACCAGATCTTCAACAGCATCTTCATCACCCTGCCCTTTGACAACATCAGCAACACGGGAGTTTTGATGCCTTTGCTCACCAACGAATGCAGAAAAGGCTTTGAAAAAGGGAGGACGCCGGTGGAGATCCTGGATCGCTTCTTTGACAAATACCAGGAAGACGCATCGGAGCAGGACAAGATCGACCTGATGTTCAAGTTCATCCAATACATTGAAAGACAGGTGGTGCTTTTCGACGCGATCGAGGATGCGGCGTTCACCATCATGCACAACATGGATGGGAAGGGAACGATACGAAACGTGAAAGAAGAGGCCTTTGCCCAGAACAAGAAAGAAGCCCTGCAGAACTTCCTGGATGACTTCAAGGTACGAGTGGTGCTCACGGCTCATCCCACCCAGTTCTATCCGGGCTCCGTCCTCGGGATCATCACGGACCTGACCAAGGCCATTGAACAGAATGACATCACCGACATCAAGAAACTGCTCGCACAGTTGGGGATTACCCCCTTCCTGAAAGCGGAGAAACCAACTCCGTTGGACGAGGCCATCAACCTGATCTGGTACCTGGAGAACATCTTCTACCATTCTGTCAGCAGCATCTATAACTATATTGAAAGTAACATCTACGAAGGAGGGGAAATCAACAACGAGATCATCAACCTCGGGTTCTGGCCGGGTGGTGACCGCGACGGAAACCCTTTCGTCACGACGGAGATCACTCTTGAAGTGGCGGATCGTCTGCGACGGACCGTATTGAGAAACTACTACAGGGACCTGAGAAAGCTGAGAAGGAAGCTCACCTTCAGAAAGGTGGCGGACATCGTCCTGGACCTGGAGCGCAAGCTTTACCTCAGTTTCACGGACCCCGAGAACCCGGTCCTGAACTTTGATGAGTTCTTGAACGGCCTGCTGGAGATAAAGAAGATGCTGATCGAGAACTACCAGTCGCTTTACCTGACCGAACTCAAGGACCTCATTCACAAGGCGAGGATCTTCGGTTTCTATTTCGCCACCCTGGACATCCGCCAGGACAGCAGGGTGCACCACCAGGTTTTTGAGAAAGTGATCAGATCCCTGTCCAAAGAACAGCCTGGGCTTCTTCCCCCGGATTACGAGTCGCTGGAGGAAAGTGAGCAGGTAAGAGTACTGGGAGGGATAACTGCAAAAGCGGACCCGGACAGCTTCAAGGATGAGATGGTGGTCAAGACCCTGGGGTCCATGGAGGCCATTCGACGGATCCAGGAACGCAACGGGGAACGTGGCGCAAACAGGTACATCATCAGCAACAATCAGACTGCCACCAATGTAATGGAGGTCTATGCCATGCTGAAGATGTCGGCCTTTCCGGATCGGCTGCCGGTTGACATCGTTCCCTTGTTCGAAACGGTGGACGACCTGAAACGGGCGGGCAAGGTGATGGAACTGCTCTATGCAGACCCCCTGTACCGGGAGCACCTCTCCAGCAGGGAAAATCACCAGACCATCATGCTCGGCTTCTCGGACGGGACCAAGGATGGAGGCTACCTCATGGCAAACTGGTCGATCTTCAAGGCCAAGGAGGAGCTGACCCTGATCTCCAGGAAACACAACGTGAAGGTGATCTTCTTCGATGGCCGGGGCGGACCCCCGGCGCGTGGAGGAGGAAAGACCCACCAGTTCTATGCCTCCCTGGGTCCAACGATCGAAAACCAGGAGATTCAGCTCACCATACAGGGGCAGACCATCAGCTCGAATTTCGGCACCATCGACTCCTCCCAGTACAACCTGGAGCAGCTGCTGAGCTCGGGGGTCAGCAACGGGCTCTTTGACAGTTCGGAAAACCGACTCACGGAAGAGGAAATAGAGATCATGGACGAGCTGGCCGAGATCAGCTACAAGACCTACAGCGATTTCAAAGGCCATCCCAAGTTCCTTCCGTACCTCGAGAAGATGAGCACGCTAAAGTACTATGCCAAGACCAACATTGGCAGCCGCCCTTCCAAGCGCAAGTCTTCTGAGACCTTGAATTTCAGTGACCTTCGGGCCATACCCTTCGTCGGTTCATGGAGTCAGCTCAAGCAGAATGTACCCGGGTTCTTCGGAGTGGGTTCAGCTTTGCAGCGCTTTGAGGACCGGGGTGAGTTCGAGCGGGTGGTCAGCTTCTACAATCATTCCAAGTTCTTCAAGAGCCTGATCGACAACAGCATGATGTCCATGAAAAAATCCTTCTTCGACCTGACACGGTATATGGAGAAGGACCCTGAGTTCGGGGAGTTCTGGACCCTGATCCACGAGGAGTACCTGAACACCAGGAGGCTGGTTCTCAAACTGGCGAACCAAACCGAGCTGATGCAAAACTACCCGGTAGGCAAGGCTTCCATCGAAGTTCGGGAAGAGATCGTGCTTCCGCTTCTGACGATCCAGCAATACGCCCTGAAGAAGGTCAAGGACCTGGAGAGCGATCCCCATTCGGATCCAAGGAAAAAGGAGGTCTACGAGAAAATAATCACGAGATCCTTGTTCGGGAACATTAATGCAAGTAGAAATTCAGCCTAGGTTTCACAAGAATAAAGACATTAACTCCACTGCAATAAATGGCTCTTCTTTAGCGTTATAGGTTAGTTCAATAACAATAACCAACTTAACGTGGATGCTATGAGAAAGAGTTTTGTGTTGGGGTTTCTGTGTTTTTTTGCCCTATCGTTAACCTCATGTACGACCAATGACGTCAAAGAGATCTCCGGAACCCTTCTGTTCACGGACTTCGGTGATCACGAATTCAACATCAATGCTGACAATATACAGGCTACCGTGACCATCGTGGGGCCTCTCGACGGAGAGGTTCAGGTCTTTGAGAATGTCAGCCTGTACCGAACCGCCAACTACCATGCGATAATCGGCGTGGAATCCGTTGGAAGTCTTCGCTCAGAGCTGCGCAACAACCTGGTGTTGATGTTCGATGCCGATGCCGGCGCAGGAGAGGCGCAAAAACTGGAGGCCCTGGCGGATCCGGGTTATATAAAAATAGACTGGAAGGGTTTGAATTGACTTCCTGCAGCCAAAAGTTTTCTTAGCTTTGCTGCATGCAGAAGAAGATCAACATCCAGAACAAAAAGGCTCGACACGAGTACGAGATCCTGGACACCTACATCGCCGGCATAAAGCTCACGGGCACCGAGATCAAGTCGATCCGGGAAAGCAAGGCGAGAATCACGGAGAGCTTTTGTGAATTCAACGAACAGGGAGAGTTGTTCGTCATCAACATGTTCATCGAGGAATACAGCCATGGAAGCTATTACAATCACCCTTCAAAAGGAGCCCGGAAGTTGTTGCTGAACAAGAATGAGCTTAAAAAATTGCGAAGAGAAGTGCAGAATGCCGGGCTTACGATCATACCCCTACAGCTTTTCATAACGGAAAAAGGCTGGGCCAAATTGAAGATCGCCCTTTGCAGGGGCAAGAAGCTCTACGACAAAAGACACGTGATCAAAGACAGGGAACAGAAGCGATCACTGGACAGGTTAAAGAAAAACTATAAATGACCCCTAAGGATTTTTTGAATTTCATCCGGTGGAAGAATCTGCTGATCATCGCGCTCATCATGCTTCTGATCAAGTTCGTCTTGTTTGAGAAGTTCGAGCTCAACGTTGCGCTCGACCCCTTTCACTACGGACTGCTCACTCTTTCGACCCTGTGCCTGGCAATCGCCGGCTATATAATCAATGACATCTATGACATCAAGGCGGACCGGATCAACAAACCGGCCAGGCTGTATGTCGGAAGAAAGATTTCCAGGAGATCGGCCTACAGCCTGTTCATCGGCTTCAACTCGGTCGGGCTGTTGCTGGGGATGTACCTCTCCTATCACGTGGGCCATACCTCCTACTTCATCATTTATGTCATCACCTCCCTTCTGCTCTATCAGTATGCCAAGTACCTAAAGAAAAAATTCCTGTTGGGCAACCTGATCGTGGCCTTCATCGTTTTTTTGAGCATCGTTCTGCCCCTCGTGTTCGACCTGATGCCCGTGACCTCGAAACTGAACGAAGCTTCTCAAATGGTTGCATTCAGGCTGGTCACCGTCTTTGCCTTTTTTGGCTTCCTCATGACCCTGGTCCGAGAGATCGTCAAGGATATGGAAGACCTCAAGGGAGATCTTGAGATACAGGTGAGGTCACTTCCCGTGGTTTTGGGCATGGGAAGGACCAAAGGCATCGTTTTGGGCACGGTCCTGCTGCTGTTCCTTGCCATCCTTTTCTTTGCCTATATGCTGCTGGAACATGATCTGTACGCCTCCTTGTACATGAGCGCTTTTGTGGCACTGCCCATGCTCTACTTCGCCTATGCCTTTTGGAAGGCGAATGACAAAAAGGAGCTGCACAAGAGCAGCGCCGTCCTCAAGATCGTGATGCTGTTGGGAATTCTAACCATTCTTCTCATCTGACATGTTGAACGAGATAGTCAAGGACAGGAATCTGATACTGGGCTCCGGATCCCCAAGGAGAAAATACTTCCTGGAAGAGCTTGGACTGGAGTTCGAGATCAGGCTGAAGGAGATCGAGGAAACCTACCCCCGGGAACTGCGGGGAGCACAGATCAGCGACTATCTGGCCAGGCACAAGGCAGGTCCCTTTCGAGATGAACTGCACCCGAATGACATACTCATAACGGCCGACACCATCGTCTGGCTTTCTGACCATGCCCTGGGCAAGCCCGTGGACGAGAAGGAGGCGAAGGAGATGTTGCTCGAGCTGTCCTGCTCGGAGCACGAGGTCATCAGCTCGGTGGCTTTGACATCGATCGAAAGACAGGTCCTGGTCAATGAGACCACCCGTGTTAAATTCAAATGCCTGCGAGAAGAGGAGATCGATTTCTACATCGGGAAATACAAACCCTTTGACAAAGCAGGCGCCTATGGTATCCAGGAATGGATCGGTCTTGTCGGCATTGAATGGATCGTTGGAAGCTATTTCAATGTCATGGGTTTCCCCGTTCAGAAATTCTATGAGGCCCTTCGGGAGTTCTGAGCTTCCATTTGTTTATAAAAACTCCTTTTCAAAACAATATTAATTTATATTTTTGCCGTGCTGACAGGGTACGATGTCCGGTCTCAATTAAATCTTCGCGATGAATAAATTCACCTATACTGAAAAAAAAGACACTCGTTCGGGATTTGGAGCGGGATTGACGGAACTGGGACGAACCAATGAAAGGGTCGTTGCCCTTTGCGCCGACCTGGTCGGGTCGCTGAAAATGGATCAGTTCATCAAGGAGAACCCGGACCGTTTCTTTCAGGTGGGGATCGCGGAAGCCAACATGATGGGAATTGCTGCGGGACTTACCGTGGGAGGCAAGATCCCTTTTACGGGCACCTTTGCCAATTTCTCGACTTCACGCGTGTACGACCAGGTGAGACAGTCAATCGCCTATTCCGGAAAGAACGTGAAGATCTGCGCCTCACATGCCGGGTTGACCCTGGGAGAGGACGGGGCCACGCACCAGACGCTTGAAGACATCGGCATGATGAAGATGCTTCCCGGGATGGTGGTGATCAACCCCTGTGACTACAACCAGACCAAAGCCGCAACAATAGCCATTGCAGAGCATGAAGGACCTGTCTACCTGAGGTTCGGCAGGCCTGCGGTGCCGGTTTTCACTCCAGAGGACCAGAAATTTGAGATCGGCAAGGCCATACGCTTCACCGAAGGAACGGACGTGACCATCGTCGCTACCGGCCACCTGGTCTGGGAGTCCCTGCTGGCGGCAGAGCAACTGGAAGCTGAGGGCATCAGTGCGGAAGTGATCAACATTCACACCATCAAACCCTTGGATGAAGAGGCCATTCTGGAATCGGTTGGCAAAACGGGATGCGTGGTCACGGCAGAAGAGCACAACATTCTGGGAGGCCTTGGCGAGAGCGTTGCCAGGACCCTTGCCCTGAACCATCCTGTTCCCCAGGAATTCGTTGCTGTGGAAGACAAGTTCGGTGAATCCGGTACCCCGGCACAGCTGATGGAGAAATACGGCCTGAATGACAAGTCGGTGATCGCAGCCGCAAAAAGGGCGATCAGCCGAAAATAATTCTTATTTTTACTTAAATCTTTCCCCCATGAAAAAGCTCATCGTCGGCCTGTCGCTACTTCTTTTCATCTCGAATGCACATTCACAGTTCCTGAACTTCGGGATCAAGGGAGGTGTCAACTACAATGTCAACGGCGATCTCCGGGCAACCGATTTCAACCTGGTGGAGGACTTTTCTTCCAGCGAGGAAGCCGGATACCACCTGGGAGTCCTCGCAGAGATAAAACTACCCCTTTTCCTGTACGTGCGACCCGAACTGATCTACACCCACACCGAGAGCAGCTACAGGGCAGACGGTGACAGGGCCAGGCTCAAAATGGACAAGATTGAAGTTCCCGTGCTTTTGGGCTTCCGAGTTTTGAAGATAGGGCGATTTTTCTTCGGACCCTCTTTTCAGTACATCATCAATACCGACCTTTCGGCAACCGACAATTTGAGATCGATTAGGGAGATCAGCTCAGACGATTTCACCGTGTCCGGTCAAGTGGGCGTCGGCCTGAACCTGGGTCGCTTCGGGGCAGACATCCGTTGGGAGACCGGATTTACAGACAGCGAGGCCAATTTCATCGGTGACGTGATCGGCAACGACAATCCGGTTGGACTCAACGTCGACACTTCCCACCAGCAATTCATCCTTAGTTTCTATTATAAATTCAGATAATTCTGCATTTTAAAGGCTCCGTGCCATGGACCGGGTCTAGGTTTCCCATCCATTTTCTTATCTTTAAGTATTGTTTTGCCCGGGCCTGCCATGAAGCCTGATAAATGCTGATGATATGAAACGAAGCTATCTTGTTCTCACCTTTCTCCTTTTCACAGGAATTCTGCAGTCACAGGTACTGATCGCCTTGCTTCTCGGGGACAAGCTCAATACGGGCAAGATCGAATTCGGCCTTGATGGGGGGCTCAACTTCGCTACAATTTCAGAAATGGATTCCGATTCATGGACGCGAAATTTGAACCTGGGCTTCTATTTTGACATCCGCATGAAGGAGCAATGGTACCTGAACACGGGAGTTCTGGTCAAGTCGAATTTGGGCCTTGACGATCTCTCAGATGACGACCTTGACTTTCTCAATGCCACACGCTACGATGCAGAGGGAGAATACCGGCAGAAGATCAGTTATTTCCTGGTTCCCGCCCTGGCCAAATATAAATTCAAGAACAATATGTATGCGGAGATCGGACCACAGTTCGGTCTGATGTATGACGCGTACATTGAATTCAATTCTAAAATTGACGGGAATTCGGCACGGATCCGGGAGGAGAATAAGGATGCCATCAACCGTTTTGACATGGGCCTGGCCGCCGGTGTGGGCTATCGCCTGCTAAAGGGAATGGGCTGGACCCTGGGGGCACGCTACTATTACGGGTTCCTTGACGTTTACAAGGGTCGGAGCGGAAGCAACACGAATTCCCTGTTTTTGAAGATCAATTTCCCGATCGGGCTGAGCATTGAGAAGAAAGACCAGATCAAGGAGCTGAAACAGGATAAAAAGGACAGGAAGGCGGAAAAGAAGAGAGCCAGGAAGGAAGCCAAGGAAGCAAGAAGGCAGAACAAAGAGGAATAGATCCAATCCACGATGGAGACAAATGCCAACAGGCTGATCAGCTTCCTTTACATCTTGTGCCTGGGCCTGACTTCGGCAAATGTGAACGCACAGGAAGAGGCAGTATATGACAGCCTGAACACTTCGATGGTCAATGAATACATCCAGGACCACAAGAAACAGCTCAACATCAAATTCGAGGTCAACAATGACATCAATACCTTTTCGGTTCAGGAGAGAGGCCAGGAGCTGACACTCAAACCCAATCTCAATTTGCGGTACGGTTTGGTTTTCAGCTATAAATTCCTCAGTGTGCGAGTAGGTTTCAGGCCCCGGGTCAAATCCTCGGACAAGGCAAACAAGGGGGAGTCCGACACTTACAGACTGAGGGTCAAGCTGCTGTTTGACAACTGGTCACATTTTCTCCAATACGATTATGACAGGGGTTTCTACGGAGTGAACAGCCTGGACTATTTTCCCGATGCCGGCAACCAGAAGATCCAGTTCCCCTACCTTACCTCCAACATCCTGTTCGGCACTTCACTTTATAAGTTCAATCCGAATTATTCGCTGCGATCGATAGAGTCACAGACCGAGATCCAGACCAAAAGCACGGGTTCCGTCATCCTGGGCCTCAGCTACAATTTCTACAAGCTGGTGGGCACGGACCGGGTGATCCTGCCTGGAGAGGACTTGACTCTGAGGTATCCCAACAAGGATTACCACGGGGTCAGCCTGGCTGCGATCGGAGGCTATTATTATACATGGGTTTTAAAGCGGAACTGGTTTGTAAACGGCTATGCGCGACCCGGCCTGGGCATCGACCTGAACCAGGCCAGGATCAACAATGATGAATCCATGGGCAATACCGTCCATGATCAGTCCTTTTTCGCCGAGTTGGAGTACGGCTTCGGTGCCGGATACAACGGAAGCAGGTTCTTTTTCGGTGCCAACCTGAACAACAGGTTGTCAAATGATAAATACGGGCAGGACGACATTGAGATTCGGCCCAGGAAAAACACCTTCAACATTTATCTTGGGTACCGGTTCAAAGCCCCAAAGCAGGTTGCGAAACCCGTCGACCTGATCGAAGAGAAAGTCCCTATTTTGCAACGTTGACCACCCGTGTTTCACGGATCACGGTAACCCGCACCTGCCCGGGATAGGTCATGTCATTCTGGATCTTTTGGGTAATGTTGAAACCGAGTTCGGCGGCTTTGGTGTCGTCCACCTTCTCGCTCTCCACGATCACCCGAAGCTCTCTACCCGCCTGGATAGCATAGGCCTTTTGAACCCCGCTGAAAGAGAATGCAACGTCCTCAAGTTCTTTGAGTCGCTGTATGTAGGAGTCCACCACCTGTCGCCTGGCACCGGGTCTGGCGCCAGAAATGGCGTCGCAAACCTGAACGATCGGGGCGTACAGGGATTTCATCTCGATCTCGTCGTGGTGCGCTCCAATGGCGTTGCAAACATCGGGTTTCTCACCGTATTTCTCAGCCCATTGCATACCCATGATGGCGTGGGGCAGCTCGGAATCCGTATCCGGAACCTTTCCTATGTCGTGCAAAAGGCCGGCGCGCTTCGCGATCTTTGCATTGAGGCCCAGTTCAGCGGCCATAACGGCGCAAAGATTCGCTACCTCCCTCGAGTGTTGCAACAGGTTCTGACCATAGGAAGAGCGGTATTTCATACGGCCCACCGTTTTGATGAGTTCCGGATGAAGCCCGTGTATGCCAAGGTCGATGACCGCACGCTTGCCCACTTCCGCGATCTCCTCATTGATCTCCTTGGTCGTCTTGGCAACGATCTCCTCGATCCTCGCCGGATGTATGCGACCGTCTGTGACAAGCTTGTGCAGTGAAAGTCTTGCGATTTCCCTTCGGACCGGGTCAAAGCAGGAAAGGATGATGGCCTCCGGGGTGTCATCAACGATGATCTCCACGCCGGTGGTTGCTTCCAGGGCCCTGATGTTTCTTCCTTCACGCCCGATGATCCTGCCCTTGACGTCATCATTCTCAAGGTTGAAGACGGAGACGCAGTTGTCAATGGTCTGTTCGACGCCGATTCTCTGAATGGTGTTCAGGATGATCTTCTTGGCTTCCTGCTGGGCCCCCAGCTTGGCTTCTTCAAGAGTGCTTTGAATGAAGGTCATGGCATCTGACCTGGCCTCCTCCTTCAGCGATTCGACCAGCTCTTTCTTCGCATCCTCGGCAGAAAGGCCGGTCAGCGTCTCGAGCTGCTCCACCTGTCTTTTGTGAAGCTTTTCGATTTCCGCATTCTTCTTTTCGATCTGCTCCAGCCTGTAGTTCAGCTGCTTGTTCTTTTCCTCAAGGCTCTTGTTGAGTTTCTTGCCCTTGTCCAGTTCCTGGGAGACCCTGGACTCCTTATCCCTTACCCTTTTTTCCGCCTCGCTGATTTTCTTGTCGCGGGAGATGATCACCTTTTCGTGCTCTGATTTGAGCTCGATGAACTTCTCCTTGGCCTGGAGTATCTTGTCCTTCTTGATCCCTTCCGCTTCAATGTTCGCCTCCTTGAGAATGGTCGCTGCCTGCTCCTTGACGTTCTTCAAGGTGGAGGAAGCCTTTTTCTTCTCCAGGAGCTTGGCTATGAAATAGCCCAGGACAAGAGATACTATTGCAATTGTTATCGTTGTTGCCATCATGACTTTTATAAATAAAAAAAGCCTACATCGGTTACGGTTTTGTAAACTCCAATTAACAAGTTTAGGACTAACTTAAAGGTCAAGTATCCAATTCTATCGCGATAAATCGCTTAAATAGGCACGCTCTCACTTTAAAAACTCATCCTTTTTAAGTTGATAGTGTTGAGTTTATTAAACAAATAACTAATGTAGGCAGTAATTGTTTTTTTAAAAGAACTTATGATACGTGTTTGTCGAGCATATCGCTCAACTCACGCAATTTATTTTCAACCTTTTCAGACACGACATTCTCCTTCACCGTTTTGACTTCCTGCTGAGATGCGAATTGCAGCGCGCACATTGCGAGAACGTCCTGTTTGTCTCTCACCTCATAATTCTGTTCAAACTTCTTGACCAGATCGTTGATCTTCTTTACGGCCGCCCTGATCCCTTCTTCTTCATTCTCATCTCTTATGGTCAGCGGATAGACTCTGTCGCCTATGGTAACTTTGATCTTAAGACTATGTGTCATCATTCAGTCTAATCGCTTAGTTCCACTATGCATTTGTCAATCTCTCGTATCAATGCATTGATCTTAAGCTTGGTTACATGTTTGTCTTCTTTGCTGCCTACCATGGTCCGCGCGACGCGCATAGATTCGTACTTAGCTTCCAAATCTTCCAATTTCCTCTGTCGCTTGGCCACTTCATGTTGAAGGCTTCTGTTCTCCTGCAGCAATTTTGAATTTTGCTGCTCCAGCTCGGCCTGGCGCCTGATCAGTTTCGAAATTTTTGTTTCAAGGCCAGTGACTATTTCGAACAAATTGCTCATCAACTCAAAGAATCTAACATTTGAACAAATTTAATATACCTGTCTTTATAAAACAACTATTTTAAAATAAATCACGTGAGTTATCAACAAAATATTGAGTCAGAAACAGTTAATTTCTTCATTTTTTTCTGTCGCTGCGAATTCCTATTTTAGCGCAATTATGCGCAAAATCCTCCTGCCTTTATTCGGCTGTCTGACAACGCTTGTCTCCGTCGCCCAGGCTGATCTGCCGAGGGATTATTTCATCGATCCCATGGACATACCCCTGGTCCTTTCCGGCACCTTTGGAGAGCTGAGGACCAATCATTTCCATGCGGGGCTGGACATCAAAACGCAGCAGAAGGAGGGTATTCCCATTCTGGCCTCCGCGGAAGGATATGTCTCTCGCATCAACGTGTCTCTTTGGGGATACGGAAATGCGATTTACATCACGCATCCCAACGGGTACACCACGGTCTACGGCCACCTCAGGGAGTTTTCGGAGGAGATCGACGCCTATGTGCGGAAGAAGCAGTACGAGAAAGAGAGTTTCACCATCAGATTGTATCCCAAACCGGGAGAGCTGCCCGTCAGTCAGGGCCAGGTCATCGCTCTGAGCGGGAATTCAGGGAGTTCGGGCGGACCCCATCTGCACTACGAGATCAGGGATGTAAAGCAGGACATCATGAATCCCATGGACTTCGGCATTGACATCCCCGACCACAAGAACCCCTCGATCCAGTCGGCATTTGCCTATGCACAGAATGACAGCTCCCAGGTGAACCAGTCCAACAGGATCGTGCAACTGGTGCTCAACAGGCGTATTGACGGCGACCTGCAGGCGAATACCATCTATGCACACGGCAAGATTGGCTTTGGCATCAACGCCTATGACCGTCTTGACGGGGCCCTTAACAGGAATGGCCTGTACGAGCTCGAGATGAGCGTGAACGGAAAGAACGTCTTCACATTCAGGGCAGACAAGTTCTCTTTCAGCGAGTCAAGATGGATCAATTCCTACATAGACTACGAAAGGCTCTCAACCCTGAAGCAGCGCGTGCAGAAGTGCTTTGTGGATCATGAGCAGAACAAATTGAGTCTTTACAAGCAACTGTCTGAAAAGGGATTCGTCACCATCCGGGACAGCACGGAGACGGAAGTGGTGGTCACCGCCAGGGACCACTCCGGCAACTTCACCCGACTCATCATCCCCGTGGTAGGGAAAAAGGACACCATCGCAGTGCGCGACGAGATCAAAAGAACCCCATACTATTTCAGGGCAAAGCAGGCCAACCAGATCCAGGATTCGGTGATCAGCGCCTACTTCCCCAAGGACATTTTCTATGAGGATTTCTATTTTGATTACTCTTATTCGGATGGCGTGGCAAAGCTTCATGACGCAACCGTGCCCGTGCACAATTATTTCAAACTGACATTCGACGTGTCGAAGGTGGATCCCGAAGAATTGAAACAGACCTATATCGCCATGAAAAACAGGCATGGCAAGTGGTACTATGTGAGCACCAAGAAAAAGGACAACACGCTATACACTTCAAGTAAAACTTTAGGAGAATTTAGCTTGAGAACTGATAATGAATCTCCAAAAGTAAGCGCACTTGGCTTTAAAGAAGGACAATGGCTCACCAAATACGACCAGCTGCGGGTCAAGATCTATGACCGGGGTTCGGGAGTGAAGTCCTTTCGCGGGGAACTCGACGGATCCTGGATCCGGATGGCCTACAATCCCAAGGATGGCACCCTGACCTACGATTTCAGCGACCGCGAGCTTGTGGGCACCGAGCACCATCTCAAAGTGGTGGTTACGGACAATGTGAACAACAAAACGACGTTTAACATTAAGTTCAACAAGAAGAATTAATATTGAGCACTCGTTGAAAAAAGCACTTCTTCCCCTACTCGCCTTTTGCCTTTTCATGCAAAACCTCGCCGGTCAGCAGTCCGTGATCAAGGGAAGAGTCACAGACAGCCTGAACCAGCCCATTGAGGATGTGTCGGTAACCGTCAATTCGGTTGGCACCGTGACCGATTCGGAGGGGCGCTACGAATTGGAGGTGACCGGCGACCGCAGGGTGGTGATCGTTTTCCGGCACATCTCCTACAAGATCCTGACCAGGAGCTTCAGGCTGCAGGCGGGCCGGACCATGAACTTTTCGCCACGCCTTTATTTGCGCGAGGAACAGATGAAGGAGATCATCCTGACGGATGACGAGGAGGAATCCGAAGGCATTTTCCGTGCGGATCCGGGAACTGCGCTTACCCTGCCTTCGGCAAACCCCGGAATTGAAAGCGTGCTCAAGACCCTTCCCGGGGTGAGCTTCAACAATGAGCTGAGCACGCAATACAACGTAAGGGGAGGCAGTTTCGAGGAAAACCTGGTCTATGTGAACGGGATCGAGGTGTACCGCCCCTTTCTCGTGCGCTCGGGACAACAGGAAGGGCTGAGCTTTGTAAACCCCGACCTGACCCAGAAGGTCGAGTTCTCCTCGGGGGGTTTCCAGGCGAAATACGGGGACAAGATGTCCTCGGTGCTCGACATCACCTACCGTAAGCCCGAGCGATTCTCCTCAAGGATCGAAGCGAGTTTTCTCGGAGCATCGGCAACGGTGGAGGGACGTTCCAAAAACGAACGGTTCAAGGCCATTGTCGGGGCCCGGTACCGCAACAATTCCCTGCTTTTGAACAGCACCGACCTGGACGCGAACTTCAACCCGAATTTCACCGATCTGCAGACCTACCTCTCCTACGATTTGAGCGACAGGCTCACCCTGGACTTCCTGGGCTCTTATTCATTGAATAACTACGAGATGACGCCAGTGTCGCGGAGGACGAATTTCGGCACCCTGACCAGCCCCCTGACCGTGGTGGTCAACTACGACGGAAAGGAGGAGGATCGCTATGAGACCCTGCTGGGGGCCCTGACCGCCAGATACCTCCTGACGGACGAGCTGTCTCTTACCCTGACTGCCTCATCATACAGTACCCGCGAACAGGAATATTACGACATCATTTCCTTTTACAATCTTGACGAAGGAGGTTCAAACGGTGACGCCGGAGCCCCGATCCCTGGGGTTGAAGGGGATGCACTGCTCATCGGCTCCCAGATCGATCACGCGAGAAACGACCTCGTCGCACGCATCAACAGCCTGCGGGCAACGGCTTCATGGGTCAGGGCTGATCACCACGTTGAGCTCGGCCTCAAATACCAGCACGAGAACATCAGGGACAAGATCAATGAATGGCAAGTGATCGATTCTTCGGGGTTCTCCCTGAGGCCCCCGGGATTCCAACCCTCAAATGAAGAGCCCTATGAACCTTTCACAGGGCCCCTGGCGCCCTTTATCGGGGTGAACGCGGATAACGACGTGGACGTGTCACGGGTCTCGGGTTACCTGCAGTGGAGCAAGAAATCGTTCATTGGAGACCACAAGGTCTGGTACAATGTCGGCATCAGGGCCCAGCACTGGGAGATCAGTGGCCAGGGGCTGGAAAGCCAAAGCCATGCGGTGTTCAGCCCGAGGGCGCAGTTCAGCATCAAGCCGGACTGGGACAAGGACATGATCTTCAGGGTTTCCGGAGGTTTCTACCATCAGCCTCCCTTCTATCGGGAGCTCAGGGATTCCCTTGGCGTGGTCAGGCCGGAGGTGAAGGCGCAACAGGCCGTCCACCTTGTGGTGGGGAACGACTACAGCTTCACCCTGTGGGGCAGGCCTTTCAAGCTTGTCAGTGAGGCCTACTACAAGGACCTGACGGATCTCAACCCCTTTACGATCGACAATGTCCGGATCCGGTACAGGGCAAGGAACAACGCCGTGGGGTATGCCGCAGGCTTCGACCTGAGATGGAACGGGGAGTTCGTGCCGGGAACCGAATCCTGGATCAGCCTGGGCTATCTGCAGACCCAGGAGAACATCGATGGCCGGGGCTACATTTCAAGACCCACCGATCAGCGGTTCAAAGCGGCCCTCCTCTTTCAGGACTATGTGCCAAGCGTCCCCTCGCTCAGAATGTACCTCAACCTGGTGTACAGCACAGGGGTGCCGGGTGGCTCTCCTTCCTACGCCGACCCCTATCTCTACCAGGGAAGGCTCAAAGACTATTTCAGGTCGGACCTGGGCATCTCGTATGTTTTTGTGGACCTGAAGAATCCCCCGGAGAAGAAATGGCAGAGACCCTTCAGGGAACTCATGGCCGGGCTGGAGCTCTTCAACATGTTCGACAATCAGAACAGCATCACCAACACCTGGATCCGGGACCTTTCCGCCGGGAGATACGTTGGGGTTCCCAACTATTTGACGGGGCGCGTCCTCAATCTCAAAATATCCATGAGATTTTAGTAACTTGATTTCGGGAATTAAACCTTTTGCCACGCATCCGGTCAAAGGACAAAAAAGCAGAGTCAACTGGAGGAGAAGGAGCTCATAGGGACACTTAGGAACCCCCTGAAAAGGGAAGAGGGCTTTCGCATTCTGGTGAGCGAATACAAAAGACGCCTCTACTGGCACATAAGGGCCATAGTGCTCAACCATGAAGACGCGGATGACGTGCTGCAGAACGTCTTCATCAGGATCTTCAGAAACATAGACAAGTTCAGGGGGCAGAGCGCACTTTACACCTGGATGTACCGAATTGCCACCAATGAGTCCCTGAGCTTTCTCAAATCCAGGGCAAGCAGGAGAAACATGAGCGTAGAGGAGCTGCAGAAGGATCTTGTGGAAAGCCTGCCCGATGACCCCTTTTTTGACGGGGATGAACTCGAGGTCAGATTGCAGCAGGCCATCGTGAGCCTGCCCGAAAGACAGCAGCTCGTGTTTCGCATGAAGTATCTGCAGGAGATGAAATACGAGGAGATCTCAGAGGTGTTGGGCACGTCGGTAGGAAGCTTGAAGGCATCCTTTCATCATGCCCGAAAGAAAATAGAGACACAGCTACTTAAATTGAACAACCATGAGTAGGCAGAGGGAAAGAGACAGAGGCTTTCAAGTGCCCGAGGGATATTTTGAACAGCTGGAGAAACGGGTTCTGGGTCGATCCGGGAAGGAAGGAATTCGAGGGTTCCGGGTTCCGGAAGGCTATTTCGACGATTTTCAGGTCCGCCCGGATTTGGATGCTCCCGGGAAACCACCGGTGCCGATCAACAGAAACGATAGAAGTCGCATACTCTGGATGGCTGCAGCCGCTTCAATACTGCTTTTCTTTGGAATCAAATACCTGAACACGGAGAGTGAGGGCCTGCAATGGAGCAGCCTCGACCAGGGCGAGTTGAGCCTTTGGATCGAAAGCGATATGAGTGGCATTAGCACCGAAGACATAGCCGAAGCATACCAGGAGGTAGAACTAGAGGTTTCCATTCCCGAAGGTACGGAGCTTGATGAATACCTGCGAAATGCGGATCTGGACCAGATCCTGGATGAATATTAATTGTATTGACATGAAGAAAACAGTCACATTAATCGCACTTATACTGCTGAGCTCCCTTGGCTGGGCACAGGGAAGGCACGGAGAGAGAATCAGGGCATTCAAGACCGGTTACCTGACCCAGGAGCTGGAGCTCAGCCAGGAAGAGGCAGAAAAGTTCTGGCCCCTATACAATGAATACGAGAACAAGATGTTCGAGCTGAGGTTCGAAAACCGCAGGCAGGCCAGGGAGCAGATAAGTTCCCAGGGTGGCCCCGAAGCGCTGACGGATGAGGAGGCTAAGGCCTACCTGAACCGTCTTTTTGAGAATGAGGAAAAGATACTGACCTTGAAAAAGGACCTGTACAGGTCACTGGAGAAGGTGTTGCCACCCGCCAAGCTCCTAAAGCTGCACAAGGCTGAGAACGACTTCAACAGGCACCTCCTGTCCGAATACAAGAGAAGGGGCCACCAGAACCAGAAGGAATAGGGCCCAGTCTTACTTTCCTGCGAACTGGGCGACGTCTTCCTGGGTGATGACCTCGCCACCAAGGATCATCAGTCGCTCCACCACATTTCTCAATTCCCTTATGTTACCTGTCCAGGTGAAGGATTTAAGCGCCTCGAGCGCCTCCTTGGAAAACTCCTTGGGACTGCTTCCCTGGTTCTCGGAGATCAGTTTGCAGAAGTGGTTGACGAGCAACGGTATATCCTCCTTTCGCTCATCCAGGGAGGGCACGTGTATCAGGATCACTGCCAGGCGATGGTACAGGTCCTCCCGGAACTTTCCCTTGAGGATCTCCTCCTTCAGGTCTTTGTTGGTTGCCGCTATGACCCTCACATCCACCTTGATGTCCTTGTCGCTGCCCACCCGGTTGATCCTGTTCTCCTGCAAGGCCCTGAGCACTTTCGCCTGAGCAGACAGGCTCATGTCTCCTACCTCATCCAGGAATATCGTGCCTCCGTTGGCCGCCTCGAATTTTCCTGCCCTGTCCCTGCTCGCACCGGTAAAGGAGCCCTTCATATGGCCGAACAGCTCACTCTCGATCAATTCCGAGGGGATGGCGGCGCAGTTGACCTCCACCATGGGCTTCTGCGAGCGCTCGCTCTTCTGGTGCAGCCAGTGGGCGACCAGCTCTTTCCCGGTCCCGTTGTCACCCGTGATCAGAACTCGCGCATCCGTAGGGGCAACCTTGTCGATGATCTGCTTGATCTTTGCGATCTCCGGGCTCTCACCGATCATTTCATAGCTCTTGTCCACCTTCCTCTTGAGCCTCTTGTTCTCAACGACCAGGCTCTTTTTGTCGAGCGCATTCCTGATGGCGTTGAGGAGCCGATTGAGATCTGGGGGCTTGGAGATGTAGTCATAGGCCCCGAGCCGCATGGTCTCGACCGCCGTTTCAAGCTCCCCGTGCCCGGAGATCATGATGAACGGGATCTCCGGCTTGAGCTCCTGGACCTTCTGCAAGACCTCCACCCCATCCATCTTGGGCATCTTGATGTCGCAGAGAACGAGATCGTAATCCGACCTCTGTATCATTTCGAAGCCCTCTGCTCCGTCCCTGGCCTCTTCCACCTGGGTATTCTCATCTTCGTTGAGTATGATCTTGGACAGAACTCTCCTTATGGAGTCTTCGTCCTCGATTATCAGTATTTTAGTCATTTCAGTTGGTTTTATGCCAGGTCAATACCTGATCCATTTCAAGAGCTCCTTATAGCTAGTCTTCTTGCCATACATAAGAATTCCCACCCTGTAGATCTTTGCTGCGAGCCAAACCACGCCAATGAAGGTCATGAACAGCAGAAACAGGGAAATCGCTATCTGCCACCAGGGAACCCCGAAAGGGATCCGCATCAGCATGACGATCGGGGAAGTGAACGGGATCAGGGAGAAAACCGTTGCTATGGTTCCGTGGGGGTCGTTGATCACGGTTGCAAAGCCAACATAAACCCCCAGGATCAAAGGCAGCAGAACCGGCAGCATGAACTGCTGCGTGTCCGTTTCATTGTCCACGGCGGCCCCTATCGCCGCGTAAAGAGAGCTGTATAAAAGGTAACCCAGCAGAAAGTACAGGATGAAATAGACGAAGGTGCTTACCAGGGGAAGGTTCAGCAATTCCGTGAACAGCTCCTGGCTCTCATTCCTGGAAAGGCTTTCCATCTGAGCATCCATCTGTTGCACCGCCATGTTAGGGCTTGCCGAGGATGCCGAGCCCAGATCCACCCCGAAGAAGTACGAACTTCCAATGAAGATCAAGGTGATCAACAGTCCCCAGATCAAAAACTGGGTCAGACCCGCCGCCGCGGTTCCGAAGATCTTGCCCAGCATGAGCTGAAATGGCTTTACCGAGGATATGATCACCTCGATGATCCGGCTTGTCTTCTCCTCGATCACGCTGCGCATGACCATGGCGCCGTAGATCAGGATGAACATCATGATCAGGTATCCCGCACCCATTCCTATGGCAATGCGAATGCCATTGATCAGCTTGGAGGATTTCACGCCGCTGAAATTCGACAGCCTGATGTCGAGCTTCACCTTGGAATCACTGAGCTTCACCAGGTCGATCCCCGACTGCTTCATCTTCTCAGTCTCCAGCTTCTTGCGGAGCAGGTTCTCAACCTCCCCAATGGTGATCATGCTCGGGGATTCCTTGGAGAAGAATTCAATGCCCTGGGCGGTGTCATCGATATCAGCTTCGGCGGGAATGTACAGGAGCCCCTCATGAGAGGACTCCTGGACGATGATCTTGGCCTTTTCAAGCCCGATCTCGGTCATGTTCTCGAAATTCACGGTCTTGCTGTCAAAGTCGTCCTGGCTGAAAATGCCTGAGGCATCGACATAAGCCACCGAGGTGTTCTTCTCGATGCTGCTTTTCGTAAGCAGGGCCACCAGTGCGATCATCCCAACCATTAGAACGGGACTGAGAAAGGTCATTATGATAAAGGTCCTGTTCCTGACCTTGGCCAGGAACTCTCTTTCTATGATCAAAAGCAATTTCTTCATATTCTTTGTTCTTGGCTATGCCCCGACAGGGCTTTTGGAATTTTGGCTGACCGCCCGGATGAAGATGTCATTCGCGCTTGGCACCAGCTCAACGTAGTGATTGATGGTGGCCTTGGTGTTCAGGAACCGTATCAGATCCGTGGAAGATTCCCCATTGGTCAGCCTGATATTGAGCTTCAGGTCATCCTCAAGGGATCTGAACTCCGCCTCAGACACAGTGAACCTGGACTGCAGCTCCTTCATCAATGACTCCTTGTCCTGTGTCACCAGCCCCACCTCAAAGGTATTGGTCTTGAATTCTTTCTTTATGTCCAAAAGCTTGCCGTCGAGCACCTTGTTCGATTCATGGATGAGCGCGATGTACTCGCACAGCTCCTCGACCGATTCCATTCGGTGCGTTGAGAAAATGATGGACGCTCCCTGTTTTTTCAGATTGAGGATCTCGTCCTTGATGAGGTTGGCATTGATGGGGTCGAATCCGCTGAATGGCTCGTCGAAGATGAGGAGCTTGGGCTCGTGAAGCACCGTGATTATGAACTGTACCTTCTGGGCCATCCCCTTGGACAGCTCCTCCACTTTCTTGTTCCACCAGGGCCCGATGTCGAATTTGTCGAACCAGTATTTCAGCTTTTTTTTGGCGTCCTGTTTTGACATCCCCTTGAGCTGTGCCAGGTACAAGGCCTGCTCCCCCACTTTCATTCTCTTGTAGAGACCTCTTTCTTCCGGCAGATAGCCGATGTGGTGAACGTCATTGGGCTCCAGTCTCTTGCCGTCAAAAAACACCTCACCCTGGTCGGGCATGGTGATCTGGTTGATGATTCGTATAAACGTGGTCTTTCCCGCTCCATTCGGCCCGAGCAGGCCGAAAATGCTTCCTCTGGGCACAGAGATCGACACCTCGTTCAAAGCCTTGAAGCTACCGTAATTCTTAACGATTCTATCAGCAATGAGGATCTTTTCCATATTGAATTTTAGAAATCCAAATATAGTAAATACCTATGCCAATACCCATTAAAAAATCAGGAGAGCCTGTCGAGGTACTTGTCGCGAATGGTTTTGACCATGTCTATGGTGATATTCGGCTTGATCACCCTCAGCACGTCCGTGATGCCCTCGTTCTCATAGAAGATACCCTTGGCGATGTCATAGTTGATCACGGAAATGTTGTTCTTGATGTCAAAGGTTATCTCCCTGAACTCCTCCCATTCCATGTCCCTGGGCACGTCGAAATAATACCGGTCCCTGTTGTTGGGTGACTGGTAGATCTTGTCGCCCAGGTCTATGATATTGAAGAACTTGTTCACGCGGATTAATGAATCGGTGCCCTTGCCCAGCTTCACGTTCTTGTGAAAGTCGAAGCCTACATCCTTGTAGGCCTGCTGCACCTTGTCGATGTTGGAGTAGCGGTCGATGCCGAAAACCCGTATGCCACTGTATTTGTTCTTGCCGATCATCACCTCGCATTTGGCTCCCTGGACGCCGAAACCGAACCCTTTGTTGATCCTGCTAGTCGCCCTCAGTATCTTCTCGAAAGAAACGGGGTCCTTGGTGACAAAAACGATGGAGTTGGGCCTGTTCACCTCTGTGAACCTGCTGTAGTAGGTTGCAAGCGGGTTCGGGATGTGAATCACAAAGGTTCCGCTGATCTTGTTCCTCTCAATAGGGCTGACATTTTCCTGAAGGGTTATTTTTCCGATTAGCTCGCGTGACTCCATAATTCGCTTGTTAAATGGTTTAAGTTAGTCCTGATCTAAATTTACGAATATTTATGAAAACTGATAATTTTTTTTCAATTTATTATGCGTGCATAGTATATTTTTTTATATTTGAGCATGCAAAAGGAACAGACCATAGATCATGCCCTTAGAGCAACCTGGCAGGCCGTAGCCAAGTCCTACAACGAACAGGCGGCCAAACACCACAGCACAATGGCCATGGCCATGGCCCTGCTCTATATCGATCATGAAAACGGAACTCCTTCCACCGCCCTGGGACCCTCCATGGGCATGGAGGCTACCAGCCTTTCAAGGACCCTGAAAAGCATGGAAGACAAAGGTCTGATCTGCCGGGAGAAGAATCCGGAGGACGGCCGCAGCGTGCTGATCCGCCTCACAGACCTTGGGAAGGAGAAAAGAGAGATCTCCAAGGCCTCCGTTTACAAGTTCAACCAGACCATCAGGGAGCACCTGGATGAGATCAAGATAGATCATTTCTTTGAAGTTACGGAGACCATCAAAGATCTGATCCGCGACAACGCTATTTTCAAAGACGACGAATAACCAATAGAAGAAAAAAACCAATGAAGAAAAGACGCATTAAAAAGATAGCCGTCATTGGCTCCGGGATCATGGGGTCCGGGATCGCTTGTCATTTCGCAAACATCGGAGTCGAGGTTTTGCTGCTGGACATAGTTCCCAGGGAGCTCAGCACGGCTGAGCAGGAAAAGGGTCTTTCCCTGGAAAGCCCTTCGGTCCGCAATCGGATCGTGAACAGCAGCCTTGAAGCTGCCCTCAAATCGAATCCCTCGCCCATCTATAGCAAAGAATTCGCGGAACGCATCTCTACGGGAAACCTCGAGGATGACATCCACAGGATCAAAGAGGCTGACTGGGTGATCGAGGTGGTGGTGGAGCGTCTTGACATCAAGAAGCAGGTGTTTGAGAAGATCGAAGCGCACAGGAGACAGGGATCCCTGGTCACCTCGAATACCTCTGGCATTCCCATAAGACTCATGAATGAAGGACGCTCGGAGGATTTTCAGCAGCACTTCGCCGTGACCCATTTCTTCAACCCTCCGCGGTATTTGAAGTTGTTTGAGGTCGTCCCCGGACCCTCCTGCAAGGCGGAGGTGGTTGACTTCCTGATGGAATACGGAGAGAAGTACCTGGGCAAGACCTCTGTGCTTGCCAAAGACACGCCGGCCTTCATCGGGAACCGGATCGGAATATTCGGGATCATGAGCCTTTTTCACATAGTGAAGGACATGGGACTGACCGTCGAAGAGGTCGACAAGCTCACGGGCCCGCTCATCGGAAGGCCGAAGTCTGCGACCTTCAGGACCATTGATGTGGTGGGGCTGGACACCCTTGTGCACACGGCAAACGGCGTGGCCGAGAATGCCCCGGAGGATGAGATGCACGACACCTTCAAGATCCCGGATTTCGTCCAGAAGATGATGGACAACAAATGGCTCGGCAGCAAATCGGGCCAGGGTTTCTATAAAAAGGTGACGGGAGAGAACGGAAAGCAGATCCTGGCACTGGACCTGGACACCCTGGAATACAGGGAATCCAAAAAAGTGAAGTTCGCAACGCTTGCGCTGACCAAGAATGTCGACAAGGTGATCGATCGTTTCGCCATTCTGGTCAAGGGGCAGGACAAGGCCGGAGAGTTCTATCGCAGGACCCTCGCCTCTATTTTTGCTTACGCCTCCAACAGAATTCCGGAGATCTCAGACGAGCTGTATCGCATAGACGATGCCATGAGAGCGGGATTCGGCTGGGAGCACGGACCCTTCCAGATCTGGGATGCCATAGGTGTCGAACGAGGTTTGAAGCTTATGGAGGAAACGGGCGAGAAGCCCGCCCCCTGGGTCAGCGAAATGCTGAAAAACGGGAACGGATCCTTTTACACCGTCAGAAACGGCAGCAAATACTACTGGGACCTCGATAAAAAGGAACAGGTCGTCATACCCGGTCAGGATGCCTTCATCATCCTTGACAACATCAGGGAGGCCCAGACCATCTGGAGCAACGGGGAAGCCAGCATCCAGCACCTGGGAGACGGAATCCTGAACGTGGAGTTCCAGTCGAAGATGAATACCATTGGCGGAGGCGTCCTGCAGGCGGTCAACAAGGGAATCGACCTTGCGGAAGAGGAATACGAGGCCGTCATCCTGGGCAACCAGGCCGCCAACTTCTCGGTCGGGGCCAACCTGGCGATGGCATTCATGCTCGCCATAGAACAGGAATACGACGAGCTGGCCATGGCCACCAAAATGTTCCAGGACACGGTGATGAGACTGAGGTACAGCTCTGTCCCAACCCTGATCACCCCTCGTGGCATGACCTTCGGAGGGGCCTGTGAAATGAGCATGCACGCAGACAAGGTGATCGCTGCGGCAGAGACCTACACCGGCCTTGTGGAATTCGGGGTGGGCATCATTCCCGCGGGTGCGGGCACCAAGGAGATGACCAAAAGGGTATCGGACCTGTGGGCCAAGGACGACGTCAAGCTCAACCGGCTGAGAGACGCCTTCATCAACATAGCCATGGCCAAGGTTGCGACCTCGGCTGTCGAGGCCTATGACATGGGCTACTATCAGCACGGGAAGGATCTCGTCGTCGTAAATGCAGATCGACAGATCGCCACGGCGAAGAGGTATGCGCTTCAGATGCTTGAAGACGGCTACACTCAACCCGCTCCTCAAAAGGTGAAAGTCCTGGGGCAACAGGCTCTCGGAATGTTCCTGGTGGGTACGGACAGCCTTTTCCAGGGCCGGTATGCGTCGGAACACGACAAGAAGATCGCCAACAAGCTCGCCTATGTCATGGCAGGCGGCGACCTGTCGGAGCCGACCTTCGTCACTGAACAATACCTCCTTGACCTTGAGAGAGAGGCGATACTCTCGCTGCTGACAGAGAGAAAGACCCTGGAAAGAATCGAACACACCCTGAAAACTGGTAAACCCTTAAGAAACTAGAACATGAGAACAGCTTATATAATAAAAGGATACAGGACGGCCGTGGGCAAAGCGCCCCGGGGCGCCTTCAGGTTCAAAAGGCCCGACGAGCTGGCTGCCGAGACCATTGAGCACCTGCTGAACCAGGTGCCGGCCCTTGACAGAAGCCGCGTCGATGATGTCATCGTCGGAAATGCCATGCCTGAGGCCGAACAGGGCCTCAACGTAGGCCGGCTGGTCTCCCTGATGGGGATCAAATCCGACGAGGTCTCCGGCATGACCGTCAACAGGTATTGCGCCTCCGGGCTCGAGACGATCAGCATTGCCACGGCAAAGATACAGGCGGGCATGGCGGATTGCATTGTTGCGGGAGGCGTGGAAAGCATGAGCTACATCCCGATGGGCGGCTATCGACCTGTCCCCAATTACAAGTATGCCAGTGAGGGACACGAGGATTACTATTGGGGAATGGGTTTGACCGCGGAGGCCGTGGCGAACAAATACAAGGTGAGCCGCGAGGACCAGGATGAGTTCTCCTACCAGTCGCACATGAAGGCACTGAAGGCCCAGGACGCGGGTCTGTTCAACGAGGACATCGCCCCCATCAGCGTGGAGGAGGTCTATCTTGATGAGAAGGGCAAAAGAGCGGTGAGAACCTATAAAGTGGATAAGGATGAAGGACCCCGAAGAGGAACCAGCATCGAGGCGCTCGCCAAGCTCAGGCCCGTGTTTGCGAACCGCGGAAGCGTCACCGCGGGGAACTCTTCGCAAATGAGCGACGGAGCTGCCTTTGTACTGGTCATGAGCGAGAACATGGTCAAGGAGCTGAACCTGGAACCCCTGGCCCGAATGGTCTCCTATGCCTCTGTGGGTGTAGACCCCAAGATCATGGGCATCGGCCCGGTCAAGGCGGTACCAAGGGCATTGGAGCAGGCAGGCATGCAGCTCAAGGACCTGGAGCTCATCGAACTGAACGAAGCCTTTGCCTCGCAGTCTCTGGCTGTGATCCGTGAGCTTGACATGAACAGGGAACTGGTCAACGTCAATGGAGGAGCCATCTCCCTGGGTCACCCCCTGGGATGCACCGGGGCCAAGCTCTCCGTGCAGCTGTTCAATGAAATGAAAAGAAGAAACAACAAATACGGCCTGGTCACCATGTGCGTTGGAACCGGACAGGGTGCCGCAGGAATTTACGAACTACTTTAAATCCGATTCAAATGAGTAACGAAACCATGAAAAAGCCTTTGAAGGGCGCGGAGTTCCTCATCCGAGACGTGGAACCTGGAGAGGTGTTCATCACCGAGGAATTCACCGAGGAACAGAACATGATGAAAGAAGCCGTGATCGAGTTCATCGATCGTGAAGTATGGCCGGTAAAAGAACGGTTTGAGGCCAAAGATTACGCCCTGACCGAGGAATTGATGAGAAAGGCGGGTGAAATGGGCTTTCTCGGGGTTTCGATCCCCGAGGAATACGGTGGGATCGGCATGGGCTTCGTTTCTACCATGCTCGTCACAGACTACATCTCGGCCGCTTCGGGGTCCCTGGCTACGGCCTATGGGGCGCATACGGGAATTGGGACCATGCCCATATTCCTTTACGGCACGGAGGAACAGAAGAGAAAATACCTTCCGGCCCTGACCGCAGGAGAGAAATTCGGAGCCTATTGCCTCACGGAACCCGGCGCGGGAAGCGACGCCAATTCGGGCAAAACCACAGCCACCCTCTCCGATGACGGGAAGCACTACCTGATCAACGGGCAGAAGATGTGGATCTCGAACGCCGGTTTTGCAGAGATATTCATCGTTTTCGCGAGAATAGAGGACGACAAGAACATCACGGGCTTCCTGATGGAATACGACAAGGAGAACCCCAACGGAGTCACTTTCGGGGAAGAAGAGAAGAAACTGGGCATCACGTCCTCTTCCACCCGCCAGGTCTTCTTCAATGACACCAGGATCCCTGTGGAGAACATGCTTTCCGAACGAGGTCAGGGCTTCAAGATCGCCCTGAACTCCCTCAACGTGGGAAGGATCAAGCTGGCGGCAGCCTGCATTGATGCCAGTCGCAGGGTCCTTACCGAATCGGTCCGATATGCCAATGAGAGGATACAGTTCAAGCAACCCATCTCGAATTTCGGGGCCATTCAGGCCAAGCTCGCCGAGATGAGCACCCGGACCTTTGTCATCGACGCAGGGTCCTACCGCGCCGCCAAGGACATTCAGAATTACATAGACGCCTTGCTCGAACAGGGCAAATCCCACCAGGAGGCCGAACTTCTGGCCTTCAGTGAATACGCGATCGAGGCGGCCATACTCAAGGTCTACGGCTCCGAGACCTCCCAGCTGGTGACCGACGAGGGCATTCAGATCTTCGGAGGAATGGGATTCTCAAAGGAGACCCCCATGGAGGCTGCCTGGAGGGATGCCCGTATTACGCGCATCTACGAGGGAACCAATGAGATCAACAGGCTGCTCACCATCGGAATGCTGCTGAAGAAGGCCATGAGAGGAGAGATCGACCTGCTGAGCCCTGCCATGGAAGTGGGCAAAAGCCTGATGTCCATCCCGTCTTTTGACGTTCCGGACTATTCGGAGCTTCTGTCTGAAGAGACTGCCGTCCTGGCCAACCTGAAAAAGGCCTTCCTGATGATCTCAGGAAAAGCGGTGGAAAAATTCGGTATGGAGCTGGAGAAGCACCAGCAGCTGATCCTGGCTGCGGCAGAGGTACTCATTGAGATCTACATGGCAGAGAGCGCCTTGCTGAAAGCACAGAAGCTCGCTGGCATGAAATCCGAGAAGGAAGTCACCGGTCAGATCGCCATGGCACAGCTCAATCTCTACAACGCCGTCAACAAGATCAATGACAAGGGAAGGGAAGCCATCGCCTATTTCGCGGAAGGCGATGAGCAGCGAATGATGATGATGGGCCTGAAGCGTTTCACCAAGTACGCGAACCTGCCCAATGCGATCGAGCTTCGCAAGAAGATCGCGGCCATTGTGATCGAAAACAACAAGTACTGCTTTTGATCTGCGGGCTGAATCAGCGAGAAAAAATCTCCGGAATCCTCCGGGGATTTTTTTTTGTATTCAATTCGACTTACCTTTACTTTGAAATAGCTTAAATATTCCCTCATGCATATCAAGATAGTCCCCTCGATTTTGATGTCGATGCTCTGTGCCCTTCTTCAGGCACAGGAACCCAGCGAGATCATCGTCTTTGACCTGAGCGAAAGCGATGGCCTAATCACCCTGAGCAACCCGGTGAACGTCTCCTCGAACCAAGGATACGACAACCAGCCTGCCTTCTCGGAAGACGGCGCTTTTCTTCTTTTCTCCTCCGAAAGGAATGGACAGACTGACATCGCCCAGTACAATCTGCAGGAGAAATACCGGACCTGGGTCACGGATACCCCTGACAGCGAGTACTCACCTGCCCCCTATCCCCGAAAGAAGAAGAACTTCACCTGTGTGCGGCTCAACCAGGACGGCACCCAGCTGCTTTACAAGTACTCCTACAAGAACAAGGAGCCCGAGGTGATCATCCCGGGAATCAGGGTGGGCTACTACCACTGGTTCACCGACAAGATCCTGGTCTCCTTCGTGATCGGAGAGATCGAAACCCTGCAAGTGAGCAATTTAAGGTACAAGATCCGCTATCCCATAGAGAGAAACCCGGGAAGGTCCTTTCAACGCATTCCCGCAACGGCGAATGGCTATGGAGGCAATCTCTGCTACATCAACCTGGAGCACGGGGGCCCCGAGATCTATGCCATCGACCCGGAGAACTACCAGCAGCAGTACATAGCGGACGCCCTGGAAGGATCCCAGGACCTGGTTTGGACACGGGAAGGAACCATGCTCATGGGCAATGAGGAGGCGATCTACCAATACGATCCCAACGGCTCCAAACAATGGACTCCCGTGAAGATGGAGGGTGACATGTCCTTGCGGGGCTTCAGCCGGATGGCCGTCAGCCCGGACGGAAGAAAAATAGCCGTAGTGGTGTCGGAATGACTTGGTTTCTTTCACCTATTTCGTACTTTTGCTAAAAACAAAAAAACATGCTTAAAGCAGGAGTATTGGGAGCCGGGCACCTCGGCAAGATTCATTTGAAGCTTCTTCAGCAATCCGGAAAATTTGAACTTGCGGGGTTTTATGACCCGAGCGAGGAGAATGCCGCACAGGTCGTTGAAGAGTTTGGATATACCCGCTTCGAAAGCGTGGAAGAACTGATCAGTCAGGTTGACGTGGTGGACATCGTCACTCCCACCCTGAATCACTTCGATTGTGCCTCCATGGCAATAAAGGCAGGCAAGCATATCTTCATTGAAAAACCCATCACCAAAACGGTGGAGGAGGCAGAAAAGCTCAGGGACCTGGTAAGCCAAATGGGCGTGAAAGGACAGGTAGGACATGTGGAGCGGTTCAATCCGGCCTTTCTTGCCGTCAAGGACCTCATCCACAACCCCATGTTCATCGAAGCGCACCGCCTCGCCGAGTTCAATCCCAGGGGAACGGATGTGCCTGTGGTCCTCGACCTGATGATCCATGACATCGACGTCATACTGAGCGTGGTCAATTCTCCTGTCAGGGAAGTTCGATCCAGCGGAGTGTCTGTGATCAGCGAGACGCCCGACATCGCCAACGCGCGGATCGTCTTTGAGAACGGATGCGTTGCCAACCTCACCGCGAGCCGGATCTCCATGAAGAACATGCGCAAGTCCAGGTTCTTTCAGAAGGACGCGTACATTTCCGTGGATTTTCTCGAGAAGAAGAACGAGGTGGTTCGAATGAAAGACGCGCCTGAGAATCCCGACGAATTTGCCATGATCCTTCAAAATGCCGAAGGCGTGAAGAAGCAGATCTATTTTGAAAACCCCGAAGTCGTACAGAACAACGCCATTTTGGACGAACTTGAGGCCTTTGCCAAGGCCATTGAAAATGACACCACTCCCGTCGTTTCACTGAGGCAGGGTACCGAGGCTCTAAAGCTGGCCTACCAAATCATAGAAAATTTCTGATCATGTCACCACAAGTCACAACGGAGCACCACAGGGGATCGGCGACGATCTTCAAGAACCCTTTCCTCGAAAGCCTCACCAGGACCTCACTCACTCAGAACGTGATCGTCTATGGTTCCGTGATCGCTTTCCTCATTTATTACGGGATTGCCGTGAAGGGCATACCGGTCCTTGATTTTGCGATCCTCTTCGTGTTCGCACTTTTCTTCTGGACCCTTGCGGAATACCTGCTGCACAGGTACCTTTTCCACTGGATATCGGAGAACCCGTTCGTCAAGCGCTTCCATTTCATCATGCACGGATCTCACCATTTGTACCCAAGGGACAAGGAGAGACTGCTCATGCCACCCGTACCCGGGTTGATCATGGCTTCCCTCCTCTTCCTGATGTTCTTCGCCCTGTTTTCCATCGCGGGTCTGGGCCTCTATACCTGGGCCTTCTTCCCCGGCTTCTTCCTGGGCTACCTGCTTTACTCCTTCGTGCACAGGGCCACTCACGTATCGAAGCCTCCCAAGAGGTTCAAGCATATCTGGAAGCACCACAGCCTGCACCACTACAAATATCCCGACAAGGCGTTCGGGGTGAGCACTTCCTTTTGGGATCGAGTATTCGGGACCATGCCACCCAGGGATGCCTCAGACGAATCCTAAAAAACAAAAACATGAAAAACATAGCTGTCATAGGAGCGGGAACCATGGGCAACGGGATCGCCCACGTCTTTGCGCAAACGGGCTTTGAGGTGAGCCTGATAGACATATCCGGTGAAGCCCTCGAAAGGGGAATGCAGGCCATTGAGAAGAACCTGGATAGAATGATCGCACGCGAAAAGATCGACCTCCGGAAAAAGAACGAGACCCTGAGCCGGATCACCACCTTTGAATCGGTCGAGGACGGCGTACGCAACGCAGATCTCGTGGTGGAAGCGGCAACGGAAAGAGTTGACCTTAAGATTGAGATTTTCAGGGAGATCGACCGGCTGGCCCCAAAAGAGGCCATTCTAGCAACCAATACCTCCTCCATTTCGATCACCCAGATCGCTGGGGCGACGAATCGACCCGATAAGGTGATCGGCATGCATTTCATGAACCCGGTGCCGATCATGAAGCTTGTGGAGGTCATAAGGGGGTACAGCACCTCCGATGAAGTTACCGAGCTGGTGATGAAGACCTCAGAGACGCTCGGCAAGATACCCGTGGAGGTACACGACTACCCGGGATTTGTGGCGAACAGGATACTCATGCCCATGATCAACGAAGCCATAATCAGCCTTCATGAAGGGGTTGCTGGGGTCTCCGAGATCGACACCGTGATGAAACTGGGCATGGCCCATCCCATGGGCCCCTTGCAGTTGGCCGACTTCATTGGGCTGGACGTCTGCCTTTCGATCCTGAAGGTCCTTCAGGAAGGATTCGGGCAAGCCAAATACGCTCCCTGCCCCTTGCTGGTCAACATGGTCAGGGCCGGAAAGCTGGGGGTCAAATCGGGTGAAGGCTTCTACGATTACAGCGAAACCAAGAAAGTAGAGCGCGGATCCAATCAATTAGCATAAAAAAAGGCCCGCAATCGCGGCGCTCTTTATTCACTTATATTCCTTTTACAACCATCGGAGGAAATAGTCCATCAGGTCTTCTTTTAGCTCATAGTGCAATTTGATGTAGGTCTTCATGTCATCTCTCATCGAGGTGGACTGGTTTCTCAGTCTTGCATCCATTTCTTCGGAGAGCTCCCCGGATTCAATGATCTTGCGTTTCTGACGTATTCTCTGAAGCATTCTTCCGATAACCTCCTTTTCCCTGATGATCTTGTTCTGAAAACCTTCTAAGGGTGCCATGGCCTCTCTGCCAGGATTTCTACTCGCAATCTCCTCAAGCTTCTTTTCGAACTTCTCCATTTCCTTGCGGTGAAATCTCAATTCAGCCTTCCACACCTTTAGATTGAATTTCAAATCGCTTAAATAAACTAATTTTGTCTCCATGGCTTTAAAATCTTAATTAATAACACCCTAAATTTCACCAAAAAAATTGAAAAGGCCATTGATAAATGTCATTTTTTTGGATTTTGTTTGGCATTATTCTTCACTTTCCTCTTCCTCCTCGTCTGCTTTTTCCGTCTTGTTCCAGATTTTGATCTCGTCTTCGAGGGATACTCCCGAGATCACCTCTACGTTGATCCCGTCGGAAATGCCCAGTTCCAGCTCTCGCCGCTCGAAGCTGTCCTCTCCCGTTTTCACCTCGACATAAGGTTTTTCCGTTTCCTTGTCGAACCTGAGCAGGGCCTCCCGCACGCTGAGGACGCTGTCCTTTTCCTCCAGGATGATCTCTGCGTTGGCGCTGTAGCCGGCTCGCAGGTAATAGTCCTTGTCCAGGGTCACGTCGGCTTTGATGGTGAACTGCACCGCCCCGTTCTCCTCGGTTCCCTTGGGTGCAATGAAATTCAGCAGGGCCGGGAACTTCTTGTCCGGAATCGCTCCAAGGGAGATCTCCAGCTCCGTGTTGTTCCTGATCTTGCCGACTTCTGCCTCGTCAACCTTGCCCTCGAAGATCATCTTTGACATGTCCGCGATGGAGGCGATCGTGGTGCCCGCGTTGAAATTGTTGCTCTGAATGACCTGGTATCCCACCTTGACAGGGATTTCCAGGATGGTGCCGTCAACTTCGGCCCGGATCATGGTATTGGCCGTGCCCGAGGCCCCTGTCGAGCCCTCCTTGATGATCTTGTAGTCGTTCTGGGCGTTGATCAGGTCCTCTTTCGCCTGGTTGTAGTTGAGTTCCAGAACCTCGAAATCTCCTTTCGAGATGACGCCACTTTCGAAGAGCTTCTTGTTCCGGTTGTAGACAATTTCGGCGTTGTCCAGCTGAAGCTTCATCTTGTTCACCCGCCCTCTTGCGCTCGCCAGGGCCTGCTCATTCGGCACCACGCGTATCTGTGCGATCAGGTCGCCCTTTTTGACGTCAACGCCTTCTTCGAGGTAGATCTTGTCAATGATCCCGGAGATCTGGGGCTTGATCTCAATTTCCTCAAGCGGGGTAACCTTTCCCGTGGCCACGGTCTTCCTGACTATGTTTGTCTTGAACGGTGTTTCCGTCTCGAACTGGATGGGAGACTTGCTGTTCATCTTGCCAAACCAAACCAGGACTGCTATGAATGCCAGCCCAAGCACGGAAAATATAATTATCTTTTTCATCGAGTATGTTTAATTTGATTAATCTTATTCTTCTCTTAATGCCTCTATGGGTCTTATCTTCACGGCCCTCTGCGCCGGGATCATCCCGATGAGGCTGCCGAATATCACCAGGGCCAGTATGGCGCCTATGGCAATGGGTATGTTGACTGTTGGATTGGTGAATGGAAAATCGATGTCCTGGGTGCTCGAATTGATCAGCATGAGAACCCCTCCCGACAAAATGAATCCGATTATTCCCGCCAACAGCGTGAGGAAGATCGATTCGAGTATGATCATTCCCTTGACGTTGCCCGGGGTGGCTCCGAGTGCGCGCCTGATCCCGATCTCATTGGTCCGCTCTTTCACGGTGATCAACAGGATGCTGCCGATGGCGATCACTCCGGCGATCAGGGTGGCCAGGCCCACGAACCAGGTCAGGAACTTGATCCCCTTCACAAAGCCTGTGATCCGTTTGAACATCTCTCCGAAGTTGAAGGAGCCGAATGCCCTGTCATCCTCCGGGTGCACGCTGTGCCTTCGCTTCAATACCGTCTTGACGTCTTTCTCCACCTGAAGGATGTCAGCCTCCGGGTGGGCGGCGATAACCATCCATCCTATGTTGTCGCCCATGTTGTTGATCCTGCGATAGGTGGAAAAGGGAATGAAGATCGAATCGTCCGCCTCGAAGCTTCCCCCCGTCCTCTCCTTGTAGACCCCGACCACCTGGAAGAAGCTGCCGTTGATCTCCACGTAGTTGCCAACGATCTCCTCGTCTTTCTCGAACAGCTCGTCCACCACCTTCTCCCCGATTATCGCTACCTTCTTTTCATCCTCTATGTCATTGGTATTGATAAATCGTCCTTGCAGGAGCTTCACCTTGTTCACCTCATCGAGGATGGGATAGTCACCAAACAACTTGTAGGTCTTTGAATTCGTGTTTCTCTTGACCGTGGCAGGGGCATCACCAAAGACACCTTTGACGTTCCTTGGGGCCACGAAGGCGATCTCGGGCACCTGCCTCTTGATCGCGTCCACGTCCTGTATCTTCAGGCTGTGCCACCTGCCGCGCTGAAAGCCCTTGTGCGGCATGCTGGTGCGCTGTGACCACAGAAAGATGCTGTTCGTGGCAAGGTTCCTGAACTCGCGGTCAAAACCGTTCTCCATCCCCCGGGCGGCGCCCAAAAGGGTGATGAACAGGAAAATGCCCCAAAGCACCCCGATGATGGTGATCGCGGTTCTGAGCTTGCTCTTTTTGATCGAGCCGAATATTTCCTGCCAGGTGTCTCTGTCAAATATGAACTTCATCTCTTCTCAGTCTTTATTCATCAGCCAGCGCGACGATGGGCTTGATCTTGGCGGCCCTTCTCGCCGGCACATAGCCCGCCAAAGCCCCTACCAGCACGAGGATTACCGTGGCGCTTACGACGGTGCTCGTGTTGACCTGCGGGTCCGTTATGAAATAATCCTCCAGGCCGTCCCCGATCTGGCTCAGGGTGAAGACGGCTATAAGCAAGCCGAGGTAGCCCGCGAGCGCGGTGATGAAGATGGATTCCTGCAATATGAGCGCGACTATGGATCCCGGGGTGGCTCCCAGGGCCTTGCGGATGCCCAGTTCCTTGGTTCGTTCCTTCACCACGAAGACCATGATGTTCCCGATCCCGATCGCACCCGCGAACAAGGTTCCGATGCCGATCCAGAGGACGATGATCTGCAAGACGTTGGCGAACTGCATGTTCTGCTCGAAATTCTCAAAGACGGATCTCACAAAGATCCCGCTGCGGTCATCTTCTGCGACAAAATGCTTCTCCTTCAAAAACTTTCCGATGTCTCCCGCCAGTTTTCTCGCCCCGTTGACCCCGATGTCCCTGTTGTAGGAAAGGGAGATATGATCGATGAAATCCGTATTCATGTGGACCAGCTGAGTTGTCGAGACCGGCGTGTAGATCATGCGTTCCTCGTTGTCTCCCCCGGCATCCTTGAAAACGCCAACCACCTTGTAGGTGATCCCGTTGAGCTCGAGAAATTTGCCAAGGGCCTTCTCGTTCTTGAACAGGTCCTCCTCCACGAGCCTGCCGATCACCGTGACCCGGGTCTTGTTCATGATGTCCTTCTCATTGATGTAGCGACCCTCGATCATCACGTTGTTCTCAAGGAACTGGTGCTGTGGGTGGACGCCTCTTATGCTGTAATTCCCCGATTCGTTCTTGTAGAGGGCCTGGGCGCTTTTGTAGATGCGGGCCGAATAGAATTCGATCTGGTCTCCGAATTTATTCAGAAGATCCTCGATGTCGTCATTCTTGAACTGTATCCTCCGCCCTTCCTTGAATCCTTTGTAGGCCTGGGTGGTATGGCCCGGGGTGATGAAGATGACATTGGTCGCGTCATCTACGAAAAACTGCTTGAAGGTCGTTTTGAGACCGTTGCCCATTCCGAAGAGTACCGTGAAAATGAAGATGCCCAATGCTACGGTGAAAGCCCCGAGGAAGGTTCTCATCTTGTTCTTTCCAATCGACTGGAAAATTTCACGCCAACGATCAATGTCAAACATAGTTAAGGGGAAAACTCGTTTCTCTTAGGCGACTTCAACCTTGTCGTCACTCATGATCAGCCCGTCCTTGAGCCTGATCACGCGATCTGTCTGTGCGGCAATGTCCTCCTCGTGGGTGATCACGACGATGGTCATGCCTTCCCTGTGGATCTCGCTCAAAAGTTCCATCACCTGCTTGGAGGTAACCGAGTCAAGTGCACCCGTGGGTTCGTCCGCGAGAACTACCTTGGGCTTGGTCACCAATGCCCTGGCGATGGCCACTCTTTGCTTCTGACCCCCCGAGAGCTCGCTGGGAAGGTGATTGGCCCAGTCCGCCAGGCCCACCTTTTCGAGGTACTCATAGGCGATCTTGTTCCGTTCCTTGCGACTCACTCCCTTGTAGTACAGGGGCAATGCGATGTTCTCAAGTGCCGTCTTGTAGTTGATCAGGTTGAAGGACTGAAAGACAAAGCCCAGGAACTTGTTCCTAAGCGTCGCTGCCTTTTTCTCGTCCAGCTTCTCGATCAACTGACCATTCAGCCGGTACTCTCCTTCGTCATGAGAGTCCAGCAATCCGATGATGTTGAGCATGGTAGACTTGCCCGAACCCGAGGATCCCATGATCGAGACGAACTCGCCTTCCTTTATGTTGAGGTCAAGACCTTTCAGTACGTGAAGGGATTCCTTACCCATAGGATAGGACTTGTGGACATTTTTTAATTCTATCATAGGATCGAATGTTTTGATTCGGTGACATTTACTTTTTAACTTCGCGCCATGCTGCCCCAAACGGAAAAACCGGTCATTCTCTTCGACGGAATCTGCAACCTGTGCAATTCTTCCGTCAGGTTCGTGCTGAAGAACGACCCCCGCGAACAATTCCTCTTCGCCTCCATACAATCAGACGCCGCAAAAAATCTTTTGTTACATCTCAACTACAAAAATAATCAAATGGATTCCATCCTTGTGGTCGATGGAGATAAAATCCTCGATCGGTCGGATGCGGTTCTGCGCATCGCATCCGGGCTGAGGTTTCCCTGGCATCTCGCCCGGGTCTTCAGCAAGCTTCCTGTGGGATTGCGCGATCGGATCTACGACTGGATCGCAAGGAACCGTTACAGGTGGTTCGGGAAGAAGGACCGATGCATTTTCGGCATTTCCGGATATGAAAATAGGTTCATCTGACAAGCAGACAAACCCATTTCCAAATACTAATCCCCTTTTTTTTGAATTCCCGTGACCCACGGCAGAATGGCATGGATGCTGAAGGCCACGAGAGGCGTCAATCAATAATTATGCTTTCGATATTAGGCTCTCTTCCGTGTACAATGGTATTTTCACCTGGGTGCGGGCCATGCCCAGTATCATTTGAGTCCCGTAGCTCTTTCGGCTGAATGCCACAGAGAAATTTCCCACCTTCTCCCCTTTGAGCACCGGCACCTCGATTCGGGCGACATCGTATTCCGGATCATAGAAATGTGCCCCGTAGGTATCCAATTTGCTGCTGAGTATCACCGTCCAGTAGTTCTTGTCCGGGATGGTGTACAGAACATAGCTTCCGGCCTTCACGTATTTGTTTCCAAACATCACATCACAGTAGAAACGCACCTCCGTTGACTCATTGCTTCCCGTGGCCCAGATCTCGCCGAAGGGAACCTGGGTTCCGAACACCACTTCATCCCTGGCAGCCAGCCTCCCATAGATCACCTTGACCTGCGGATCATTCTTGTCATCCGGCCTGAAGTAGGCAATGTCATGAGGATTCTTGTCGAGCAGGTCGAATCGCTGAGCCCTGATCTCCTGCCCAGAGGAAAACAAAAGGCCGACAAGAATAATTGCGAGCATTGAATGGTACTTTTTCATTTTGGTTGTGTTTTACTGGTTTCTTCTTGATATGATTCTCCAATCATCAGGCTTCGCTTTGCGGATCTGAAGATTCACCCGGCGAACTCTCCTCATCTTCACGTTTCAGACTGTACTCTGCCCTTGCTCCTTCGGGGTTGCCGGACTCCCGGATCAGATCCGGAAGTCCTTTCTCATGAACAACCTCGTGATTTGAAAGTTCCAGTCCTTCAAATCGATTGGCTTGGTTATTTGAAGTGAGCGTGAGCTTGTTTTGTTCTCCCCCGGTTGTGATCACTATGGATTCATCTCCGTTGGGAAAGGTCACAGTCGTCGTATTCGTCATCCCCTTTTCGCTCTGTGAAAATCCAATATATCCTGAAAGCATGATGAACAATTTGAACATATTCTTCATATTCATCCTGGATTATTGGGATTCCGATCAGACTCCCGCAGCCCCGGCAGATTTGTCAATGGTTATGTCGGACGTGATCACGAAATCATCCGTGTAGACCTTTAGCGTATAGGTTCCTTCCTCCAGCTTGGACTTGTCGATGTCACAAACCCTTCCCCTGTTCTCTGAACCGTGGACCAACTCGTGGTTTGAGGATTCCAGGATCTCGTATTTGTAGAAGTTGTCGGCAGAGGACAGCATCAGATTGGTCGAGGCCGAGTTGTCGGTGATGGTGATGGCCTCTTCCCCGTTGGGAAAGGTCGTCACGTACTTGGTGATTCTTTCAGATTGTTTGTTTGTGTTGGTTTGCGCCAGGGCGGTTGTTCCGACCAGGGCGAGTACTGCGATTAATAATGTCTTTTTCATGGCAATAGTTTTAACTGTTGATGTAAATTCCTTTTCCCTTTTTTTTGATCCCTTTTTTTTGTCCCTTTTTTTTGAATCGGATATCTATTGAATGATACCCGCGCTTTGGTTTTCGATTGTAATGTCAGAGGTGATGACGAAGTCCTCGGTATACACTTTCAAGGTGTAGGTTCCCTCTTCCAGCTTGCTCTTGTCTATGTCGCATACCCTTCCGCTGTTGTCCGATCCGTGGACCAGCTCGTGGCTTGACGTTTCAAGGATCTCGTACTTGTAGAAGTCATCTGCGGATGCCAGCTTGAGCTTGCTGTCGGATGCCCGGTCTGTGATGGTGATAGCCTCTTCCCCGTTGGGAAAGGTCGTCACGTACTTCGTTACCTTTTCCTTTGCACCGGTCTGGGCGAAGGCTGTGATACCCGTGAGGGTCATGGCGATGATCAATACTGTCTTTTTCATGGCGATTCTGTTTAAATATTATTATGGTTTGTTTCTCAATGGAATTAGGGGAAGATAACTTTTTCAGCAGGCCTAAGATGCCGCTACCGATACGTGTAACTCTGGTTTGTAATGAATTACGTAGTCATTGTAAGAAAAAGCACCTTCCACGAGCTTGCCTTCCAGGCCGAAGCTCTTAGGCTCATCGTGAGCCAGTTCATGAAGTTCATCCGTTGAAAGATCCTCATGATGTAACACATTGCCTTTGAGAAGCATATCTATGTTTCCCTCAACTTTGGTGTCATCCAGCACAATAATGTATTCGGGTTCGCGTTCTTGAGATTGGATGCTTTTGGCATCTTCGGTTGTTTCCTGGGCAAACCCCAAAAGACTCAGAAAACAGAGGCCGATGGTTAAAGTTATCTTTTTCATGATTGAAATATTTAGGTTAACGATTTTAAACTCTAAGTTTATTTCAAAAATGGGAAAACTGTCAGGTAAGTGAAAAGCAAGTGGAGTAAAACAGGATTTTGATCTCTTTTTGAGCAGGCGAAACAGAGCCTGGGAAAATCAAGAAGAAAAGAAAAGTAGTTTTATCTCATATTTTGAATTTTGCTTTCCGGTTGAATTGTCTGTTAAAGAAGGATCTGGGAACTCGGTCACAAATCATAGTCCAAATGTAGGTGCCCGGGACCATATCAGGCAATCCCCAAAGAAGGTAATTTTAAAAATCCCCGAAAACGGTTAGAAGAATCTCAGGTGGATCAGGGAGCTGATTTTGCACCCTAAATGACTTATTGTCTGATGGTTAAACATTTTTGAATGCAGGCACGACCCAACTGAAGGATTCCCAGTCAGGGTTAAAATTTTTTATGAATTGGATGGAACAGTGCCCGGTGCTAACGGAAACCGGGTAGCTCAAAAACACCATTTTTGACCAGAAATCGGCCGAATTGGAATGAGATTTCAAGGAACGGATGAATCGTTTTGAAAAAACCTGCAGGGAAAGCTTCGTTTTTTGCGCCCTGAAAAAGCAAAAAAAATCCCGGGGCTCTACCCGGGATTTTTATATATGATGAACTGAAAACATTCCCTTTCAGCCCAGAACTTCCTGTACCTTGTCTGCGGCTTCCTTGAACTCCACCACGGAGATCACGTCCAGTCCGCTGGCATCGATCAGTTCCTTGGCCTCTACCGCGTTGGTACCCTGCAGTCGTACGATGATGGGCACCTTGATCGCATCTCCCATGTTCTTGTAGGCGTCGACTATGCCCTGGGCAACCCTGTCACATCGTACGATACCTCCAAAAATGTTCACGAGAATGGCCTTCACATTGGGGTCCTTCAAAATGATCCTGAAACCGGTCTCTACCCTTTCCGCATCTGCGGTACCCCCTACGTCGAGGAAGTTCGCCGGTTCTCCTCCCGACTGTTTGATCAGGTCCATGGTGCTCATGGCCAATCCCGCCCCGTTCACCATGCAACCCACGTTTCCGTCCAGGTCCACATAGTTCAGGCCGACCGCATTCGCTTCCACTTCAATGGGATTCTCTTCCCTCAGGTCCCTGAGGTCCAGGTAGTCCTTGTGCCTGAAGAGCGCGTTGTTGTCAAGGGTGACCTTTGCGTCAACGGCCAGCACCATGTCGTCTGAGGTCTTCAGCACGGGGTTGATCTCAAAAAGAGAGGAATCAGATTGCACGTAGGCTTTGTAGAGCGCCGTGACGAATTTCACCATTTCCTTGAAGGCCTTTCCCGAAAGCCCCAGGTTGAAAGCTACCTTCCTTGCCTGGAAGGGCATCAACCCCATGCTGGGATCGATCTCTTCCGTGAAGATCAGGTGGGGTGTTTCCTCGGCCACCGTCTCAATGTCCATTCCTCCTTCGGTGGAGTACATGATCATGTTGCGTCCCGTGGATCGGTTCAGGAGAACCGACATGTAAAATTCTTCCGGCTCACTGTCTCCGGGGTAATAGACATCCTCTGCGATCAGCACCTGGTTCACCTTCTTCCCCTCGGCCGGGGTCTGCGGAGTCTTCAGCATCATACCGATGATGCTCTTGGATAGAGATTCAACCTCGTCAAGCGACTTGGCAAGTTTGACTCCTCCTCCCTTGCCCCTTCCACCGGCATGGATCTGGGCCTTTACGACCCACCAGCTCGTACCGGTCTCTGCCGTGAGCTGCTTGGCTGCCTCCACCGCCTTTTTATGGTTGTCGGCTACGATTCCCCGTTGCACTTTCACTCCAAAACTGCTGAGTATGTCCTTTCCCTGGTATTCGTGTAAATTCATTACGGTTCAAATTATTTTTGTGCCTACAAAAGTAATTAAATCTGATAGAACCCGGGGGGCGTTCATTGGGTTTTTTTGTGTATTTTCACGGCCACAGCAAGCACAATGATCAAAGCAGGCAACATACACAAGAAGTTCGGCGACCTCGAGGTGCTTAAAGGCGTGGATCTTCAAATCGACAAAAGCGAGATCGTGGCCATCGTCGGACCCAGTGGGGCAGGCAAGACCACCCTGCTTCAGATACTCGGCACCCTTGACAGGGCCACCCAGGTCGACTCACTGGTCATCAATGATATCGACGTGACCCAACTGAGCGACAGGGCCCTCTCCCGCTTCAGGAACCGTCACATCGGTTTCATCTTTCAGTTCCACCAGCTACTTCCCGAGTTCACTGCGCTCGAGAATGTTTGCATTCCCGGCTTCATCGCCAACAGACCGCGCAATGAAGTGGAAAAGGAGGCGTTTGAGATCCTGCAGTTCCTGGGCCTTTCAGACCGAATCGATCACAAGCCGGGGGAGCTCTCCGGTGGTGAACAGCAGAGAGTTGCAGTGGCCAGGGCCCTGATCAACAAACCTGACGTCATCTTTGCCGACGAACCCAGCGGAAACCTGGACACTGCCTCCTCGAAGAGCCTGCATGAGCTGTTCTTCACCCTGAGGGATCAATTTGCCCAGACCTTTGTCATCGTGACTCACAACGAAGAGCTCGCTGAAATGGCCGACAGGAAACTGGAAATGAGAGACGGAAAGATCGTATGACCCCGAATTCATGAATCAATGGCGATAGGCATAATGAGCGCCATGCGCGAGGAAATAGCCTGCCTGATGGACCAGGTCGAAACCCGTGAAACGATCGTCAGGGGCATGCGCACCTATCTCAGGGGCCGTCTTTGGGGGAAGGACGTCGTGCTTGTGTTCTCCCGTTGGGGCAAAGTGGCTTCGGCGACCACCGCAACGCATCTCATCAATGAATTCAAGGTGAGCGAGATCCTTTTCACGGGTGTTGCCGGGGCACTTGACCCGAAACTCGAAATCGGGGATGTCGTGATCGGCAGAGAGCTGTACCAGCACGACATGGATGCAAGCCCACTTGTCTCGCCCTACACCGTTCCCCTCCTGGACAAAAGCTCCTTTGCAACCGACCCGGAAAGAAATCGGCTCCTCAGAGTGGCTGCTGATCGCTTTTTGACAGAGAAGGAGACACATCTGGAGCCTGACAGGCTGGCTTCCTTTGAGATCACCTCTCCTAAAGTCATTGAGGGGGCCATTGCCAGCGGGGATCAGTTCATATCGGATTCGGCTGGGATCCAAAGGATCAGGGAAGGTTTGCCGACGGTGCTCTGTGCGGAGATGGAAGGTGCTGCCGTGGCTCAGGTGTGCTTTGAGTACAGGATACCCTTCAATATCGTCAGAACCATCTCTGACAAGGCAGATGACAATTCACACATTGATTTTCCTGCCTTTGCCTCCGAAATAGCAAGCCCCTACGCACGAGGAATCATCAGGAACTATTTTGACACTTTTTGATGTCCCTGGCTTCCATTGGTGGCCGCGCTGCTGATCAATCCATTTCTGTCAGCTTCCTGTCCCTTTTGATGAAATGCATCTTGTCATCCCTTAAGATCTGCTGACGGTAGCCAAAAAGGTGCAAGACGTCCCTGGCGAGGAAACGGGCGATTTTCGGATCGACGATCAGGACGTATTTGTTCTCCGGGTCCTGCTTTACCCCGGGGATCATTCTCAGCAGGTTGTTGATCTTCCACTTTCGCGCCACCTTTGAAAATCTCAGCCAGAAGCCTGATATCTTCTGAAGGATGAAGAATCCTTCCTCTCCCTGCTCCTGGTAAAGGGGCATGAATATCCGGCCCGACTGGTCTGCGCGCACCTCAAGCCCTTTGTGAAAGGCCAGCAGCTGGTCCTTATGTATGGTCTCGAAGTTCTCAAACTCCGGTCGCATCGTGAAATCACTGGCATTCTTAAGCTCGTAGCGGAAACTGATCTCAAAGAACTGATGGCTGCAGCACATCTTGGCGAAATGATCCCTGTATCTTTTAAATTCCCTGACCTGGTCCTTTTTAAGGCAACGCGAGTGAACCAGCGACTTCCAGATGAAATATTCGCAGTTCACCACAGAGGCGGGATCCGTGTGCTGCCCTCCTTCAAATCCCAGCGCGATATAGCCGTGGTCATTGATGAAGGTCAACAAGGGGCCTTCCAGGTATTCCTCGATCCCAAGGACCACCGGCACCGGGAAATGAGAGGAGAACTTCCGGTTGTTCAGCGAATCGCTTATGGTGATGAAAGGCACCGAAGGAGATGAGGTTGTATGGAGGTCCAGAAAATAATAGGGCCCTCTTTCGTTCTTGATGATGTTTCGCAGTATCCGATAGATTTCTATCTGCTCCTTGGTCTCGGTGTTCAGAACAAAGGAGCTGGATTTGATCTCCTTCATCCTCTCCCGGGTCCAGACCCTGTTCAGGTCCGCATCCAGGTAACGCACGTTCTTGTTAAGGGCCTTGATGTTCCCCAAGATGAAATGCACGTTCCCACGGAACATCATGTTCTCCTCGCGGATCCTGTGCAACACCCTCTCGGCTGCCAGCACCCCGGCTTTCTCATTTCCGTGAATGCCGGCAAAAATGACCATGGTAGGGCCATTATCAGAACCCAGCACCTCTCCGATGACCCTGTTCTCGTCCGTGTACTTCTTTTCCTTTTTCAATGCGGTTTCACTCATCAGTTTTCCTGGATTCTATGATTTTATGAAGATCGCTGCGCGTGAGTATGCCAACCAGGTCCCCCATCTCGATCACCGGCAGGCACCCGATCCCCTTCTCGATCATGATCCTGTTCGCTTCTTCAACGGAGGTGTTGGATTCGACGGTGATAATGTCCCTGACCATTATGTCCTGGGCCACGATAAGCTTGTGATCCCTGTCTTGAACGTCTTCGATATTCGTTTTCGTAATGATGCCTACCACCCTGTTCTTCCGGTTGACCACGGGGATATGATGCACTCCTTTCCACTCCATTACCTTGGCCACCAGCTCAACCAGGTCATCCTCATGAACCACAAAGACCTCCGTTGTCATGTATTTCTCCAGCTTGGTTATGCTCAGGTCCAAATTAAGGATGTGACCGTTGCTCGCTGCCTCCCATTCATGGACGGGACGTCCGGATTTCTGGTTTCGGTACATATGGGCCGTCAGGGTGGCATTGGCAATGTCCCGGGTCAAATTCTCCTTCAGCAGGGAGTTGCTTTTCTTGATCCAGTTGCTCCCCGTTTTGCTTTCCGCCGCACGCTTCTCGATGATTCCCAGGTACTGGTCGATGTCTGACTTTGAGATGCCGCTTCTCTCCAGTCCGTCACGAGCGATGTCAAGCAGTTTGGTCAGGATCAGCTTCTTTGCCGAAACCCCTTTGCCGAACCAGTTGAAATAGGTGTTTATTCCCGTGCGGGCCGCATTGATGAAGTTCTCCTTGATCTCGTTGAAGGAGAATTTCCCGGGCAGGTCCCTGAACTCTTCGGGCATGCCCTGCATCAGTCCCACCCAGAACGCGGCATTGGCGATCTCATCCTTGACCGTGGGTCCCGCCGGCAAATAGCGATTCTCGATTCTCAGGTGGGGAACGCCGTTGGTCTGGCCATAGCAGAGCCTGTTCCATCGATACACCGTTCCGTTGTGTATGCTGATCGCCTTGAGTTTCGGGATTTCTCCCTTCCTGACCATCTCCAGGGCCTCCTCCCGTATGTCTGTGGTGACCAAAGGCGTGTAGCGAACCACGTCGTCCCTGTACATTTCGATTATGGATTCCCTTATCCAGTCGCTGCCGAAGGACACCCTCGGCTTCTGCTCCCTGAGCAAGGAAGAGCTGTTTCGGATGTCGACGCTCTGCTGGAACAGGGCGATCCGGGTCTCGCTCCAAAGCTCGCGCCCGAGCAACAAGGGTGAGTTGGACCCGACCGAGAGCACCGGGCCGGCTATGGCCTGGCTCCAGTTGTACTTGTCCACGAGCTCCTCCACCGGGATCTGCAGATGCGTTTGAAAGCTGGTGTTGCAGGCCTCGAAAAGTATGGACTTGTGCTTGAGGATCAACTCGTCAACACCCTTGATCTTCATGAAGAAGTCGTCACCCCTGATCTTCTTCAAAACGTCGTTGAGGACCTTGTATCTCTTCAGGGGAGTGATGTTCTCAAAGACCAGGTCCCGCTGTCTCAGGGTAGGAAGTATGCCTGTTATGATCACGTTGTTCTCCTCTATGGAATGAGCTGCCTCGTCCGCTTTGTCGACCAGCTCGGCAAGGTTTCTTTCCATCTCTGAAAAGCAGTTCCCGCTGAGCACCAGTGGATCCAGGTTGATCTCCAGGTTGAACAGGGCGATCTCCGTTGTGAAGTGAGGGTCATCGAGCTTATCCAGGACGGTAAGGGCTTGCGAGGAGGGCCTGAAGTACTTGTCGACCAGGCACAGCTCCTGCTCCGCACCAACGCGTTGTATGCCCTTTTCAAACATTCCTTCGCGGATCATGAGATCGAGGGCTTCGATGTCATTGAGCAGATGGTACAGAAACTTCTTGCGATCCCTTAAGGTATTGATCGCCCTGACCGAATGTTCGCCCATTTCAGAGAGATTATCCGTATAAAAATACGGTAAAACTCTCCTGTGTCAAATGACTAAAATCATGTAAAGGCTCCTACCAGACAAAAAGGGGTCGGTCCTCCATCATCTCGTTGACCTTTTCAGCCACCTTTTCCAGGGCCGCTTCATTCTCCCAGTTAGACAGGGCCTGGTCGATCAGCTCCACCACGCGTATCATGTCCTCTTCCCCAAGACCGCGAGTTGTGACGGCGGCCGAGCCGATCCTGATCCCTGAAGTGATGAAGGGCGACTTGTCGTCAAAGGGGACCATGTTCTTGTTCACCGTGATCTCGGCTTTCCCAAGGGCGTTTTCCGCGTCTTTCCCGGTGATTCCCTTGTTTCTGAGGTCGATGAGCATCATATGGTTGTCCGTGCCACCTGAAATGAGGTCATAGCCCCTGTCAACAAAGGCTTTTGCAAGGGCGGCGGCATTCTTCTTGACCCTTATCTGGTACTTCAGGAACTCATCCGAAAGTGCCTCGCCGAAAGCGATGGCCTTGGCGGCGATGACATGCTCCAGGGGACCTCCCTGCATGCCGGGGAACACGGCGGAATTGAGAAGAGCGCTCATCATCTTTGTCTTCCCTTTCGGGGTCTTTTCACCGAAGGGATTCTCGAAGTCCTCGCCCATCATGATGATCCCGCCCCTGGGGCCCCTGAGGGTCTTGTGGGTCGTTGTGGTCACTATGTGGCAATGTGGCATCGGGTCGTTCAGTATTCCCTTGGCGATCAGGCCGGAGGGATGCGAGATGTCAGCGAGCAAAATCGCTCCCACGCTGTCGGCGATCTCCCTGAAACGCCTGAAGTCTATGTCACGAGAATAGGCGGAAGCTCCTGCAATGATCAACTGGGGCTTCACCTTCTCCGCCGTTTCCTGTATGCTGTTGTAATCGAGGACCCCCGATTCCTTCTCCACCCCGTAAAATGCGGTTTTGTACAATTTCCCGGAAAAATTAACCGGGGAGCCGTGGGTCAGGTGTCCACCGTGCGAGAGATCGAATCCCAATATGGTATCGCCCGGCTTGAGGACCGCCTGGTAGGCCGCAGCATTGGCCTGGGAGCCGGAGTGCGGCTGAACGTTGACATATTGTGCATTGAAAAGGGCCTTGGCACGATCGATGGCCACGTTCTCCACCTTGTCAACGACCTCACAGCCGCCGTAGTACCTCTTACCCGGATAACCTTCCGCATATTTGTTGGTCAAAACAGAGCCGGCTGCTTCCATTACCTGGTCGCTCACGTAATTTTCAGAGGCTATGAGCTCAAGGCCTGAGGTCTGTCTTTCCTTCTCTTCTGATATCAGGTCAAAAATAAGGTCATCTCGCTGCATGTAAATACTGTTTTTATTGGCGTTTCTAATGTTGACAAAAGTAAGAAATTACTTTCTCAAAAATGTCAGAACCTGTATATTTGAGAATGAATCATTCTGGGATTGCCAATCCCCCTGAAATTTATCAAATCCCTAATTAAAATGAAGATTACTGCAAACAATCCAAAACGCAAAAGCTGGCTCCAGGTTGAGAAGAACTCGGACTTTCCCATTCAGAACATTCCCTTCGGAGTGTTTCTGACCAAAGATGACATCACCACCGTCGGAAGCCGGATCGGCAACTACGCCATAGATCTCGCAGCCCTGCACCAGCTTGGCTACTTCGAGGGGATCCCCCTGACGGATGACATCTTCATGCAGGACAGCCTGAACGACTTCATCTCTGACGGAAGGACGACCTGGAGACTTGTCAGGAACCGGATCGCAGACATATTCGATGCAGAGAACCCCAGGCTTAGGGACAACGAAAAGCACTGCCAGGTTGTGATCTTCGAGATGGATGAGGTTGAGATGCTTCTGCCGGTTCAGATCGGAGACTATACGGACTTCTACTCCAGCCGGGAGCATGCAACCAATGTGGGCTCCATGTTCAGGGACCCCGACAATGCCCTCTTGCCGAACTGGCTGCACTTGCCCGTCGGTTATCACGGAAGGTCATCCTCCATTGTGGTCTCGGGAACGAAAATACGGAGACCCAAGGGGCAAACCCTGCCACAGGGGGCAAAAACCCCTGTGTTCGGGCCCTCAAAGCTCCTTGACTTTGAGCTTGAAATGGGTTTTATCACCACCGACGCGAACAATTTTGGCAAATCCTTGCCCATTGAGGAGGCCCGTGACCAGATCTTCGGGATGGTCCTGCTGAACGACTGGAGCGCAAGAGACATACAGAAGTGGGAGTACGTGCCGCTGGGACCTTTCCTTGCCAAGAATTTCGCCACCACCATTTCTGCCTGGATCGTCACCCTGGATGCCCTTGAACCCTTCCGGGTAAAAGGCCCTGTGCAGGATCCCAAACCTCTGCCCTACCTCAGGGAAGAAGGAGACAGCGCCTTCGACATCAAGCTGGAGGCCTATATTCAACCCAGGAAAAAGGAAGAGACCCTGGTGAGCAGGACGAATTTCAAGTACATGTACTGGAGCATTGCCCAGCAGCTGGCCCACCAGACCATCAATGGCTGCAACGTCAGGTCTGGAGACATCTATGGGAGCGGCACGATCTCAGGACCAGATCCGGGAAGCTACGGCTCCATGCTGGAGCTCACCTGGAAGGGCACCAAACCCCTCAAGCTCAAGGACGGGTCCGAAAGAAAGTTCCTGGAAGACGGGGACACGGTCATTTTGAAAGGATACTGCGAGAATGACAAGGTCCGCATCGGATTTGGCGATTGCACGGGACGGATCAAAAAGGCCAAATAAGAAAGCCCTGATTCAAGCGAGACGGCCTCTCACGCGGCCTTTCCATGTAGCTCGAACACGGTGATCTCGGGCCAGATGCCGACCCTTCCCGGAAATCCCAGGAAGCCGAAACCTCGATTGACGTAAAGCAGCTGTTCGGACTTCTCGTAAAGCCCCGCCCATTGGGGATAGATGTATTTTATCGGACTCCATTTGAACCCCGGGATCTCGACTCCGAATTGCATGCCATGGGTATGCCCCGAAAGCGTCAGGTCAAAATGGGTCGGATGTTGCAGGACCTCCTTCTGCCAGTGTGTGGGGTCATGGCTCATCAATATCTTGAAAGAAGATTCTTCGGCACCCTGCAAGGCCCGGTCCAGGTCGCCTCGTTGCGGGAAGGGCGGGTTGCCCCAGTTCTCAACGCCACAGACGACGATATGCTCCCCATCCCTTTCGATCCTCACATTCTCATTGTTCAAGAGCCTGAAACCCATCTCCGCCTGGTGTTCGAACAGGAGTTGCATGTTGCGTTCCTTTGCCTCGGGAGTCTCCCAGCTCTTGTAGTCTCCATAGTCGTGGTTGCCCAGGGTGGATAGTACCCCATGCCTGGAATTCAGGCCCTTGAAATCCTCGATAAAGGGTTCGATCTCCCTGGAATCATTGTTGACCAGGTCCCCCGTGAAGCAGATCAGATCTGCCTCCTGTTGATTGATCAGGTCTATGCCCTCAAGGATGGCATCTTTGCTGTCAAAGCTTCCCGAGTGGATGTCGGAGATATGGACCAGCCTGAACCCTTCAAAGGACAGGGGAAGGTTGTCGAGTTCCAGTCGCACCCGGTTCACCCGAAAGTTATACTTCCCTTTGGTGACCCCATAGATCATGGAAGAAAAAGGAATGGCGGCCAGGAAGAGTCCCGTCTGCCTTATGAAATTCCTCCTTCCCGGGGCTTTGGCGGCGGAGGAACCGGTCCGGAACAAATTCCTGACAAAGCGGATCAGCAGGGCGGACAGCCGAAACAGGTCCTCGGCCAGGAACATGACGATCAGCAAAAGCTTGAAGACGAAGAAGGAGAAGAAGAATCCAATGAAAAAATTGGGGAGAACCTCCGGGTGAAGAGGCTTCTCGGTAAAATAGTCATGCAGGAAGTAGAGCCCGGTGTAGCCCGCCGCGACCGCGAACAGGTAAATCCCGTTCAGCCAGTGCCTTCCCCTGCTTCGGTTGATGCTCTTTTGAAGCGCCATATAGACATAGGCGTCCATGGCGATGAGTACCGCCAGGATCAGAAAAAGGTTAAACGAAATGTTCCGGGTCGACATCTAAATCTTCCTTCTTTTCTTCTCTTTGGTGATGAGATCGAGCTCCCGGTTCGTCTGCCCCGCAACAGAGGTGTTCTCCTCCGCTCTGCGGATCAGGTAGGGCATCACGTCCTTGACCGGACCGTAGGGCAGATACTTTGCAACGTTGAATCCCTCATGGGCAAGGTTGAAGCTGATGTTGTCGCTCATGCCGAACAACTGACCGAACCATACCCTTGGGTCATCCTTCGAAATTTTCGAATCCCGAATGAGGTCCATGAGCAGATAGGAGCTCTCCTCGTTGTGCGTGCCGTTGAAAATGGCCATGTCGCTCAAATGCTCGAACATGTACCTCAGGACCTTGTTGTAGTTCTCATCCGTGCTTTTCTTGTCTTTGCAGATCGGATCGGGATACTTCATCTCTTCTGCCCTCTCTCTCTCCTTCTCCATATAAGCACCTCTTACAAGTTTCATACCAATTTTATAGCCCTTTTCCCTGGCTCGCTCGTGGAGCCCCAAAAGGTAATCGAAACGGTCATGCCTGTACAGCTGCAGGGTTCCGAAAACGACGGCCTTATCCCGGTTGTACTTTTCCATGAGGCGCTCGACCAGGTCGTCGGCGGCCTTCTGCATCCAGGTCTCCTCGGCATCGACCAGCAAACCGATGTCCTTTTGATGACAGGCCCTGGCCACTTTTTCATAGCGATCCTCAACCCGTTGCCACTCCGCCTTTTCAGAAGGGCTGAGCTCCCTGCCCTCCGAAACCTTTTGATAAAGCGCGAAACGCCCGAAACCCGTGGGCTTGAACACGGCGAAGGGAATGGCTTCCTTCTCGTCCACGAAATCGATGATCCTCAGGGTTTTGTTCAGGGCCGTGTCGAATTGCTCCTCCTCTTCCTTGCCCTCCACGGAGTAGTCCAGGACCGAGTATACTCCCTTCTCGAACATGCGATCGATCATCGGCATGCAGTCCTCCTCGTTGACCCCTCCGCAGAAGTGATCGAACACCGTCGAGCGAATGAGCCCTTCCACGGGCAGGGAGGATTTGAGCGCAAACTTAGTGACCGCGGTGCCCATTTTCACCAGGGGTTCGCTCTTGATGAGCCGAAACAGGAAGTAGGCTCGCTCAAGCTCGGAATCGGATTTGAGGCTGAAAGCGATTTCAGTATTGTCGAATAGATTGTTCATGCCTTAAGTGTTTACTGCAAAGATACCCACAGCGATTTATTTTTTTCAATAATTTCACCGTTATTTGCATGACAAAATCAAAGGGATGAAGTCGATCAAATCAACCGATTACCAGGTGCACTTCCAGGAGAGATCCTATCAGGCTCTGAAGGATTATCTCAAGGAGAATTTCTGTTCCCGCGTATTCGTGCTGGTCGATTCCAACACCAGGCGCCATTGCCTGGGTCCGTTCCTGCGCAAAGCAGACCTGGAAGGAAAGGTTGAGATCCTGGAGATCCCTGCCGGCGAAAAGCACAAGAACCTGGAAACCTGCACCGGGATCTGGACGGAACTGTCCGACCGGGGTGGAGACAGAAAGTCGGTTCTCATCAACCTGGGAGGCGGAGTGGTCACCGACATGGGCGGCTTTGTTGCCTCCTGCTTCAAACGAGGGATTCGATTCATCAATGTGCCGACCACTCTGCTGAGCATGGTGGACGCCTCCGTGGGTTCCAAGACGGGAGTGGACCTGGGCGTGCTCAAAAACCAGATCGGCCTGTTCAGCAAGCCTGAAATGGTCCTCATCGACATGGAATTCCTTGGCACCGTTCCCGAAAGGGAGATGCGCTCCGGGCTTGCTGAGATCATCAAATACGGCTATACCTTCGACGAGGGGCTGTGGAAGGAGATCAAGAACTTTGATGGCATAGACCTGAAAAACATAACTCCCCTGGTGCACCGCTCGGTAGAGATCAAGAACGACGTAGTATTGAGCGATCTCCACGAGACGGGGCTGAGAAAGACCTTGAATTTCGGGCATACCGCGGGCCATGCCATAGAATCCTATTTTCTCGAGCAGGAAGAGAAGAGCGACCTGACCCATGGAGAGGCCATCGCAGCGGGGATGGTCATCGAGCTCTATTACTCGCACAGGTCACTGGGCCTGCCCCTCAAAATTGCAGAGGAGCTAAAAGAATTCGTAAAGCGATTCTACGGGCCGATCGACCTGCGGGAATCGGACTATGATCCCATCATTGAGCTCATGGCCTTTGACAAGAAGAATGTGAGCGGGAGGATAAATTTTGTGCTTCTCGACCGCATCGAACACTGCCAGATCGACCGGCAGCTCGATCCGGGACTCATTCGCGAAGGTTTTGGATTCTTTTCGGAATGATCAGTTGACCTGCTCTTCCATTCCTTTTTTGATCACCCTGTTGTACATCTCAATGTATTTGGGCAGTATCTTCTCAATGGAGAACCTGTGGGCCGCTTCGAATGCATTTTCCTTGAATTCTCTGAGTCGCTTGTCATCCTCCAGGATGTAGATCGCGTTCTTGGCCATGTCCTCCACGTCTCCCACGTCACTCATGAACCCGGTCACGCCCTGAATGTTGACCTCAGGCAATCCGCCCCGGTTGGTTGAGATCACAGGGGTTTTGCCGGCCATGGCCTCGAGGGCTGCCAAACCGAAGCTCTCGGTCTCGGAGGGGAGCAGGAACAGATCTGAAAAGCACATGATCCTTCGAATCTCGTCGCTTTTGCCCAGGAAGAGGATCTTGTCCTTGATTCCCAATTCCTTTGACAGGAGGTCTGCCTTTTCCTTGTCAGGCCCCTCACCCACCAGGATGAGCTTTGAGGGGATCACCTTCTGCACTTTCTCGAATATCCGAATGACGTCCAACACCCGCTTTACCGGTCGCAGGTTGCTGACGTGGGTAAGTATCCTTTCTTCCGGTTCCGCCAGGGTTTCCCGGATGCAGTCTTCCTTAGACCAGTCCTGGTGCTTCTTGAAGTCGATGAAATTGTAGATCACCTCGATCTCCTTCCTAATGTCAAAGAGCCGCAGGGTATCCTGCTTCAGGCTTTCCGAGACCGTAGTCACCACATCCGAGTTGTTGATGCTGAATTCCACTGCGGGCTTATAGACAGGATGGCTTCCCACCAGGGTGATGTCCGTTCCGTGCAGGGTCGTTACGATGGGTATGTTTATCCCTTTTTCCTTCAGCATCTGTTTCGCCATGTAGGCGGCATAGGCATGCGGGATCGCGTAATGCACGTGGAGCACCTCGATGTCGTACTTCTGCACGGATTCAACCAGTTTGCTTGAGAGCGCCAGGTTATAGGGCTGGTAGTGGAACAGCGGATAGTTCTCTACGAAGACCTCGTGAAAATGGAGGTTCTTGTTCAGGAAGTTCAACTTTACCGGCTGGTGGGAAGTGATGAAGTGAACCATGTGGCCTTTTTCCGCCAGGGCCATGCCCAGCTCTGTGGCGATCACACCGCTTCCGCCGTATGTGGGATAACAGACTATTCCGATGTTCATAGAGTATTTTTAGGTATAGTTTAACAGTCGAAATTCTGCCCATTACTTACGCATAAACAGATTAATCGTACTTTTGCAGACTGTAAATTTAACGTATTCCATGCAATTCAGCCGCTTTTTATCCATCCTTTCTGACCTGGAGGGTCATTCCCTGCCCGGGCTGGCCTCCCATAGAAAGATGATCCCCAAGGTCCGGATCATCCCGGGCCGAAAGGAGATTGAGAAGGCACAGCCTTCCCGGGCGGCAGTTCTCGCGCTGTTCTTTCCCGATCGCGAGGAAGAGACCAGCTTTCTGCTTACCCTGAGGGCCAGCTACCCCGGAGCCCATTCCTCCCAGGTCAGCTTCCCGGGCGGCAAATTCGAGGATGGTGACGGGAGCCTGGAGCAGACCGCCTTGAGGGAAACCACGGAGGAAACCGGTGTTGAACCCAAACTTGTGAGAATTCGGAAAGCCCTGAGCGAAACCTACATACCGCCCAGCAATTTCCTGGTTCAGCCCTATTTGGGCCTCACCATGACAAGGCCTTCCTTCAGGCCGAACCATGAGGTGCAACAGATCATCCAGGTAAAGCTCAGCGCTCTGCTCAGCGAAGACTCACTGGGAAGCAAAAATCTGACCACCAGCTACATGGAAAAGGTCGAGGTTCCCTGCTTCCACCTGAACGACCATGTGGTCTGGGGTGCCACGGCCATGATGCTGAGCGAAATTAAGGATCTTATCAAATTGACTTATCATTAATTTTTTTAAGTTTGTTTAACAAATCGTCAAAATGGGCTTATTCAAAAGGGATGTTTTTGGGAAAATCCTTTTTCTCAAAAAAATGCTGATCAGAACCCTGGGAGTTGTCTCGCACAGAAGATACCGGGGCTTCAACGAATTGCAAATTGAGGGCTCTGAGATCATTAGGGACCTCCCCGACAGCAACGTGCTGTTCGTATCGAACCACCAGACTTATTTTGCAGACGTGGCGGCCATGCTTCACGTGTTCAATGCGGCCCTCAGCGGACGCGTGGACAATATCCGGGACATAGGCTACCTTTGGCAGCCCAAGCTCAACATCTATTTTGTGGCGGCCAAGGAGACCATGAGGGCGGGTTTGCTGCCCCGCATCATGGCCTATGCAGGTTCCATATCCATCGAAAGGACCTGGAGAGAGAAAGGCAAGGATGTCAAGAAGCAGGTCAAGATGTCTGACGTTTCCAACATCACCAAAGCCTTGGAAGACGGCTGGGTGATCACCTTCCCGCAGGGCACCACCACCCCGTTCAAGCCCATCAGGAGGGGTACGGCGCATATCATTCGGGAGAACAAGCCCATAGTGATCCCAGTGGTGATCGACGGGTTCAGGCGCTCCTTTGACAAGAAGGGCCTCCTGATCAAGAAAAGGGGGATATTGCAGTCCATGGTGATCAAGAAGCCCCTGGAAATAGACTATGAGAAGGACAGTGTCGACGACATCGTTGAAATGATACAGTATGCCATCGAGCAGCATCCTTCATTCCTGAAGGTGAACCAGGTCGAAGACTATCACAAGAGCGAAACCGCGCTCAACAAGAAAAGAGAGTTCTGGGACATGTATTGATCGGCTTATCCCCGCTCGAACTGCATGAGGCAGCCGGCCTCTAAGCCAGCCAGGATTTAAGCATCCAAACCGTTTTCTCCTGTTCCGAGATGAAGTCGCTCATCATGGCATTGGTTCCCTCGTCATCGGCTTCCGCGGATTCGCTAAGAAGCTTTCGCTCCAGCTCTATCAGGGTGACCAGGGAATTGACGACCAGCTGAACAGACTCGCGGTCCTTTGAAATGTTCTTGCCCACCTTGACCCTGGATATCTCAAGGTAATCCTCGAAAGTGTGGAGCGGGGTACCATGCAGGGTGAGAATCCGCTCCGCGATCATGTCGATCTTCTCCTGCGCGTCGGTGTAGAGTTCCTCGAACTTCACGTGGAGCTCGAAGAAGGACTGCCCTTTGATGTTCCAGTGCAATCCTCTCAGGTTCTGGTAATAGATCTGGAAGTTCGCGAGCAATTCGTTCAGTCCTTCGTTAAGCGATGCAACCTTGTCCTTTTCAAGACCCAAAATTTTTGTTTCCATAGTTTTTCATGTTTGTTCCCAACAAATTTCATCAATATTTTTCCCTTGCAGTTATAAGAATAATTGATAGATTTGATGATTGGATCAAATATTCTTATCATTATGACCATCACACAGTTGAAATACGTCCTGGCCGTGGCAGAGTACCGGAACTTCACCCTGGCTGCAGAGCACAGCTTTGTAACACAGCCCACTTTGTCCATGCAGATCCAGAAGCTGGAGGAAGAACTGGACGTGACCATCTTCAACAGGAAGAAGAAGCCCATAGAGCTCACTCCCATCGGCCACAAGATCCTGGAACAGGCCAAGCTGATCGTGGATGAGAGCAATCGGATCAATGACATAGTCGATCAGCAGAAAGGCTTTGTCGGAGGGGAGTTCAGGCTTGGGATCATTCCCACCATCATGCCAACGCTTCTGCCCTATTTCCTTAAGATATTTCTCAAAAAATACCCAAAGGTCAAGCTGCTCATCGAAGAGATCACAACTGATGAAATGATGAAAAAACTAGGTGAAGGCTACCTGGATGCAGGGATCGCCGCCACTCCTCTTGAAAATGAGGCCATCATTGAGAAACCCCTTTTCTACGAGCCCTTCATAGGCTTTGTCTCTGAAGGCCACAGGTTGTTTCAAAAGCAGCACATACTCGAGGAAGACCTGGACCTGGACGACATCCTCCTGCTGGAGGACGGGCACTGCTTCAAGAACAACGTGGTGAATCTCTGCCAGTATAAGAATGGCCAGGAAGACAGTCCTTTCAAGCTGGAAAGCGGCAGCATCCACACGCTGATCAAACTGAGCAAGGAAGGGCTTGGCATGACGCTCATACCCTATCTGAACAGCCTCGAGCTTCCCGAAAGCGACAAAAAATACCTCAGGCCCTTCTCCTCAACCGTGCCCGCACGTGAGGTTAGCCTGATCTATCACAAATCGCAGCTGAAAATGCAACTGATCGACGCTTTGAAAACAACTATCGACGGAGTGATCCGCGGGGCGATAACCTTTCACGACGTGAAGATCATCAGTCCGCTGAACAAAAAGGCGATTAGCTCGCCGTCTAAGTCTTTATAAGGGCTAGGCTGACGTGAAGCTCCGGCTTGTTCGCCGTGAATTTCATCAACCAGATACGCAGTTCCTCAATTTCAAAAGGCAATAACCTTTTCATAGCTTTTTTCAATTCTTTACAAAACAATTCCGCATCAAAACTGACTTTCTTAAGCACAGTTTTGGTGTAGTCAAATATTGCTCTTGCCATACACTAGAATTTAACAAATAATAGAACGTATTCGTAAATAATCTTAGTACAAATAAAGCAAAAAAAATCGAAAATCAAAATGGATGAATCGTATCCCAGATATAATCAACCTTTTAGCTTTTCCATCTCTTTCTTCATGGATTCGACGCTCTTGTCCAGTTCCGCCCGAAGACTCCTGAAGTGAGCCTTCATATCATCCACGTCCTTCAGATGCATCTTCGCCACGATCTGGTCAAAGGTTTCGATGGCTCCGTCGATGAGCTTTTCGGCCTGTTTCTTGATCTTGTCATCGGCTTCAGACTGCAGCGCATAGCAATCTTCTATGACTTCTGACAATTTCTGGTTCAAATCCCTTTTAAACTCTTTCCTGCTTGCCATGTTTTGGTATTTATCAATTTATATCCTAAAAGTAAACATAATTCTACATGCGTTCATACATGGACCTGAGCTTCTCCCTGGTAATGGTCTTCTGCCACTCCTTTCCCAGGGCGTTCTCCCAAAGGGGCACCAGGCTCAATGCCACGTCGATCATCGTGTCGAACTCCTTGTCCGTCAGATTCTTGCACAGACCTTTGGGTATGTCGATCCCGTGTTTCTTCACCATCTGCTTGAATTCCTTCACCCCTTCCGGGTAGAATTCCTCCAGCTGGTCAAAAACGATGCAGTTGCCTACTCCGTGCTTTGTTCCGAGCAGATAGGACAGCCCGTAGCTCATGGCGTGTGCAACCCCTACCTGTGAATAGGCTATGCTCATGCCGCCATGCCAGGAGGCCATCATCAGCTTGTCCTGCGAATCCTCGTCGATCTCGTCCTTTTCTAGATAGACTTCACGACAGAGGTCCAGGGACTTCTCCCCATAGCTCTGGCTGAACGCATTCAGATAAGTGCCGGTCAGCGACTCGATGCAGTGGATATAGCAATCCATCCCGGTATAGAACCATTGGTTCTTGGGCACCCCGTCAAGAAGCGAGGGATCCAACACCACCTGGTCAAAGGGAGTGTAATCCGAGTTCATGCCCAGCTTTCGCTCCGGCCCGGTCAGCACAGTTGTCCGGGACACCTCGGCCCCGGTACCCGATATGGTGGGTATGCCCACGTGGTACACGCCCGGGAACTTGACCAGGTCCCAGCCCTGGTAATCCGCCGAGGATCCCGGGTTGGTCAGCATCAATGCCACGGCCTTGGCATAATCCAGCAAGGTACCTCCCCCGATACCGATGATCCCGGAAGGCGTTTCGTCGAACTCCCCCACGATCCCGTCACGGATGTCATCCACGTAGATGGTCTTGGGCTCCTCCTCTGCACTTATGAAAATGATCTTGTCGTTGTTCCTTAGCGGGATGCGTGATACCAGGGATTCCTTGTCTTTGAAAACGTCATCGACCAGGAAGATGAAGGGTGCCCCTTCGCTTTTCCTCTTGGGCTCGAGGATCTCGGCCAGCTGATTGAAGCTTCCTCTTCCGAACACAACCCTGGGAACCATGGGAAAGTTTCTAAAACTCATATTGATGTCTTTACGGTTTAAATCTCAGTTCGTTAATCGTTGATGTATTTCTGCGCCTTCTCCAGGTCTTCGGGAGTGTCGATCTCGATCCCCATATAAGTCGTCTCCACCATCTTGATGCTCTTTCCGTATTCCAGGAAGCGGATGCACTCCACTTTCTCGGTGGCCTCGAGAGCCCTCATCGGGAGACGATAGAAATCCATGATCGCCTCCTTTCGGAAGGCATAGACCCCGATATGCTCAAAATACCTCGCCCCGGCGTCCTTGTCCCTCGGGTAAGGAATGGGGCTCCGTGAAAAATAAAGTGCAAAATCGTCCTTGTCGACGATGACCTTTACGTAATTGGGGTCGGTGATGTCCTTCCAGTCGGTGATCTCCTGCATGAGGGATGCCAGGTCGATCCGATCGGCATCGCTCCCCTCGAACACGTCAATGACGGCTTTCAGGGGCTCCTTCTTCACGAATGGCTCGTCTCCCTGTACATTGACAACGACGTCTATGTCAAGGTGCTCCACAGCCTCCGCGATGCGGTCCGTGCCGCATTCATGCTCCTTTATGCTCATGATGGCCTTTCCGCCTCCGCTTTCGACGGCTTCCTTGATGATAGGGCTGTCTGTAACCACGTACACATCGTCAAAAAGGCCGGTCGCCAGGGTGGCGAGATAGGTTCTCAGGATAACGGGTTTGCCGCCGAGGTCAGCCATGAGCTTGCCCGGAAACCTCGTGGCGCCATATCGGGCCGGAATCATTGCAATTACTTTCATCTGTGTTTCTTAGAGAACGGACCTTATGGCCGCCGCCATCTTCTCGCCCAGTTGCTTCACCTGCTCCTCGCTCCAGGAGAGCTTGATGAGGCAGGAGATGTTTCTCGATATCAGGTCATCCGACTGGGGAAACTTCTGTTCACTTATCCTTTTGAGGCTTTCCTGTACCTCAGGCGCAAGGGGGAACAGGCTCTTCGCCTCTTTCAGGTGCTCCCAGCGCCTCACATAATGCCAGTTGTTCTCATAGTAGTTCCAAAATCCATCGATTCCGCTGGACTTGAAGGCCTTTACCACCTTTTGGGTGAGTTCCGAACTGGACATGAAGAAGTTGAGGAACCCGCAACTGTCTCCTTCAGGGTCTGGAATCCTCCTGAAGCTGACTTCCGGGATACCGGACAGGGCCTGCTTCAAAATGCCGTGATTCCTTCTCTGGATCGAGAGGAATTCGTCCATTCTCTTGATCTGCCCCAGGCCCACAGCGGCGTGCAGCTCGGAGATCCTGAAATTGTAACCGATGATGGGGTGGGTCTCCGCTCCCCTGTCCGTACCCACATGGTCATGCCCGTGGTCGGTATACTGATCCGCCCAAAGGGCGAAATCGTCGTTGTTGGTGATCATGGCGCCGCCCTCTCCGCAGGTGATGGTCTTGACGAAGTCAAAGGAAAAAGTTCCCGCATCGCCTATGGTCCCAACCTTCTTGCCCTTGTAGGTGGCACCGAAGGCCTGGCAGGCGTCCTCGAGCAGGTAGATCCCATGACGTTCACAAATGTCTTTCAATGCGTCGAGATCGGCCATGGATCCGCACATGTGAACAGGCATTACGGCCTTGGTCCTGGGCGTGATGGCCTTTTCCACCGCTGCCGGATCAAGGGTCAGCGTGTCGTCTATGTCCACGAGCACCGGCTTGGCACCCGCTGCCAGGATGGACTCGAAACTCGCCACAAAGGTAAAGGTGGGCATGATCACTTCGTCACCGGCGCCGATGCCCATGACCGCCAGGGCCACATTCAGGGCAGTTGTTCCGCTGCTGGTCAGCTGGGCGTGCTTGATCCGGAACCGATCCTCGATCTCCTTCTCCAGCTCCCTGGCCTTCCAGTGCCCGTTTCTCATTCCGTCGAAACCGTAGCGCATGAGCACCCCGTTTTCAAGGACGTCGTTCAGTTCTTTCCTCTCCAGGTCACCAAATAGTTCAAATCCCGGCATAAATACTGTCTTTAAAGTTGATAAATACTTTTGTCAAAGATAAATATTTATCCATTACCCCAAGAATCAAATCAGGAATGGCAAGACCTTTAAATTTGATTTCCCATATTCCTAAAATAGCTAATTTAGCAGTATGGAAAAATTCATAAGAGAACTGCCCAAAGCGGAGCTTCATTTGCACATTGAAGGAACCTTCGAGCCCGAGCTCATGTTCGAGATCGCGAAGAGGAACGGAATTGAAATACCCTATGACAGCGTGGAACAGTTAAAGGAGGCCTATCGCTTCGATTGCCTACAGGACTTCCTGGACATCTATTACCAGGGCGCCTCGGTGCTTTTGAACGAGCAGGATTTCTATGACCTCACTTTTTCCTACCTGCAGAAATGCGCACAGCAGAATGTGAGACACACCGAGATCATGTTCGATCCCCAGACCCATACCCACCGGGGCGTGGCCTTCGAAACCGTGATCAGGGGCATTCGCAGGGCATGCGTGGAGGCCGAGGAAAGATTCGGGATCACCTCCCTGCTCATCATGAGCTACCTGAGGCACCTTTCGGAGGAAGATGCCTTCAAGACCCTGCAGGAGTCCCTTCCCTTCAAAGAATGGATCACGGCTGTCGGGCTGGACTCTTCGGAAAAGGGAAATCCACCTTCCAAATTCAAGCGTGTCTTCGAAGCTTCGGTCAAGGAAGGCTATATCCCCCTGGCCCATGCGGGAGAAGAGGGAGACGCGGACTATGTTTGGGAGGCCATTGACCTGCTCAATATCCGCAGGATCGATCACGGGAACAATTCCATGCAGGATGAGAAGCTGGTGGAAGAGATCGTCAGAAGAGACCTGGCCCTTACGGTCTGCCCGCTTTCCAACCTTGCCCTCCAGGTGGTACGGGACCTGAAGAAGCACCCCCTGAAGGAGATGATGGACAAAGGGCTCAAGGTAACCGTGAATTCGGATGACCCGGCCTATTTCGGAGGACAGGTGAACCAGAATTACCTCGCCATACAGCAGGCCCTTGACCTGAGCCGTGAAGACCTGGTCGAACTCGCGCGCAATTCATTCAACTACGCCCTGATCGAGGAAGATCTTAAAGGAAAGTACCTGGAAGAGCTGGAAGCCTACGCTGGGGTTCACTGAGCGTCCAGAGCCTGGAGCGCCTCCGTGATGTGGCGTTCCGCCTTCAACTGGCTCTGAAACACGTAGATGATGACCCCCGTCTTGTCGACCACGTAGGTCACCCTGCCGGGAATCAGCCCGAAAACGTTGCCCTTTACCCCGAACAGGTTCCTCACCTCGTTGTCTACATCTGCAAGCAAGGTGAAGGGAAGATTGTACTTCTTTGCAAAATTGCTGTGGCTCTCAACGTCATCGGCGCTGATTCCGATCACCTTGACATTCCTGTCGGTGAACTCTTCGTAAGAGTCCCTGAAGGAACAGGCCTCTTTGGTGCACCCGGGAGTGTCGTCCTTCGGGTAGAAATAGATCACCAGGGCCTGTTTCCCCAGGTGATCGCCGATCTTGAACTCGTTCCCATTCTGGTCGAGGAGGCTGAATTCGGGTATCCTGTCCCCTACAGCCAATGGGGCATCGCTTTTCTGTTTCTTCATGGTGAAAGCAAATATTAAACCGGTAAATACCAATGCGGTCAGCAGGGTTATCTTTCTGGTCATTGCGTTTGTTGACTATACTTGGATTCAATTTCCGTCATAACTGACGAAGTTCCTCGGGGTCTCGTAGAGGGTGACCTCGAGCTCCAGGGCGGCCGGGACCCTCTTCCTGATCTTGTTCCATATGACCACGACAATGTTCTCGGCCGTTGGATTGAGGGTGCGGAATTCCTCCACTTCCTCGTTGAGGTTCCGGTGGTCGAACTGGTCTTCTACCTCTTCCCTGATGATGGTCTTCAATACCTTCATGTCCATCACGAATCCCGTCTCCTTGTGGATCTCCCCGGTAACCGATACGATCAGCTCGTAATTGTGGCCGTGGTAGTTCGGGTTCGAGCATTTCCCGAACACCTCGGCATTTCTCGCGTCTGTCCACTCGTTGTTGTAGAGCCTGTGGGCGGCATTGAAATGCGCCTTCCTGCTGACTTTAACCTTCATCTCAAAAGTCTTTGATCGTATTCCCTAAAAATGATCTTGAACCATTCCGTGTATTTTTCGGGATGCAGTTCCATGTCCTCACGGACGGATTCCAAGGTCATCCATTTGAAATCGGAAACTTCCTCCGGATTGATGTCCGGGTCCTCGTCGTATCGACCGACCAGCACGTGGTCAAGCTCATGCTCGGTCAGACCGTTGTCGAACTCGGCCCTGTAAATGAACCAGAAGCTGTCTTCCAGCTCGCAGTCAAAGCCCATTTCCTCCCTTAGCCTTCGCCTTCCCGCCTGGACATTGGTCTCCCCCTCGCGTTGATGACTGCAGCAGGTGTTGGTCCATAGTCCCGGGGAATGATACTTGTGGGAGGCTCTCTGCTGCAGGAGGAGCTCCCCCTTTCGATTGAAGACGAATACCGAGAAGGCGCGGTGCAACACCGCCTGCTCGTGGGCCTTCATCTTTTCCATCAATCCCACCTGGTTGTCTGCTTCATCCACCAGGATCACTTTTTCTTCTGCCATGTCGACTTTTTTGCAAATTTACGGATAAATCTGTTCCAAGTCCAGTCGGACCAGCTTGATGCGTCTTTTATCTTCCCCGGTCTCATTCCAGGCCATAAATACCTGCTTACCAATGACCTCAAGCTGCGGAAAGCCGGTAGAACGCGATCCTGAGACGTCAGCAACCACGA